>DATBLY010000155.1:0-10582 GCA_036555125.1 Actinomycetota bacterium
ACTGCCGATCGACCACGCAGACCTGGTCCGGGCGCACCTGACGCGCGCCGCCGGACACCCGCCGCTGCGGTGGCAAGTAGCATCGCGCCCATGACCGCCGTCGCCTCGATCGTCGCCGGGCGCGCCGTCGAAGGCGCGCCCGGCGGCACGCTCACGATCGCGAATCCGGCGAACCTCTCCGAGGTGGTAGCTGAGGCGTCGCTCGGCGACGCCTCGACGTTCGTCGACGCGTGCCGAGCGGCCCGCGCCGCGCAGGCGGCGTGGGCCGCGACCCCCGCCCCGACCCGGGGCCGGGCGATCCAGCAGCTGGGCCGCCTGGTCGAGGACAACGCCGAGGCGCTCGCGCAGCTGCTCACCCGCGAGATCGGCAAGCCGATCAAGGAGTCGCGCGGAGAGGTGCAGGAGGTGATCGACACCTGCACCTTCTTCCTGGGCGAGGGCCGGCGCCTCTACGGGCAGACCGTGCCGTCGGAGATGCCCGACAAGCAGCTGTTCACGTTCCGCACGCCGGTCGGCGTCGCCGCGATCGTCACGGCCGGCAACTTCCCGGTCGCGGTCCCGTCCTGGTACCTGGTGCCCGCGCTCCTGTGCGGGAACGCGGTCGTGTGGAAGCCGGCCGAGTACACGCCCGCGACCGCCGAGGCGTTCGCGCAGCTGGTCCTGCATGCCGGGTTCCCTCCGGGTGCGTTCAACCTGGTCCTCGCCGACGGGCCGTCGACGTTCGAGGGGCTCGAGCGCGCGCTCGACGAGGGGCTGGTCGACAAGGTGGGCTTCACGGGGTCGACGGACGTCGGCCGGCGGATCGGCGAGCTGTGCGGTCGACACCTCCAGTCGCCGTGCCTGGAGCTCGGGGGGAAGAACCCGCTCGTCGTGATGCCCGACGCCGACCTCGACCTCGCCGTCGAGGGCGCGCTGTTCAGCGGGTTCGGGACCGCGGGTCAGCGCTGCACCTCGCTCGGGACCGCGATCGTCCACGCCGACGTGCACGACGATTTCCTGGCGCGGTTCGACAAGGCCGTCCGCGACGCGCCGATCGGCGATCCGACCCGCGACGTGCTGTACGGGCCGATGATCAGCGAGCGGTTCCGTGACCGCTTCCTGGGCTGGCTCGGCCTGATCGAGCCGCACCATCGCGTGACCGGGTCGACCGCGACCGGCCGCATCACGCGCGAGCAGCCTCGCGAGGGCTTCGTCGGGGACCCGGACGCGGGCCTCTACTGCCATCCCACGATCGTCGACGGCGTCACGCTCGACGACGAGCTCTACCGGACCGAGACGTTCGGGCCGATCGTCGGCGTCGCGTCGTTCGACACGTTCGACCAGGCGATGGAGCTCGCGAACGCGCACGGCTACGGCCTGTCGTCGTCGATCTACACGCGCGATCCGCTGGACGCGTTCCGCTTCCGTGAGCGGATCTCGGCCGGCATGGTGAGCGTGAACAACTCGACGTCCGGCGCCGAGGCGCACCTGCCCTTCGGCGGCAACGGGCGCAGCGGCAACGGCAGCCGACAGTCCGGGATCTGGGTGCTCGACCAGTTCACGCGCTGGCAGGCGATGAACTGGGACTACTCGGGCCACCTGCAGAAGGCGCAGATGGACGTCGCCGACGTCCGAGCGGACCTGGACTTCCGCCTTCCCGGCTGAAGCCCCCTACGACCTATCCCGACGGGGAGGCGCTCGGCGAGGGCGTCGTGGTCCCGTCGCCACCCGTCGCCCCGGCCGCCTGATCCGCGAGCTCGACCGCCTGGGCGACCAGGTCCTCGGCCTGCTGGATCTCGTCCTGGTACGTGCCCAGGTCGCCGGCCTGCAGCGCGGCCTGCGCCAGGTCGAAGTGCTGCTGCGCCTCGTCCAGGAGCTGGCGGATCTGCTCGTCGACCGAGCCCGTGGGCGGCGGCTGCTCGCCACCGTCGGGCGGCGGCGCGACGCCGCTGACGGCCGACGCGAGCGCCTCGGAGAGGTTCTCGCCGACGCCGACCGTCGTGCCGTTGACGACGAGCACGCGCTTCAGCTCCGGGATCGCGTTCTCCTGCTGCGCGCGGACGTACACGGGCTGCACGTATAGGAACGAGTCCTCGATCGGGATCACGAGGAAGTCGCCGAAGACGATGTTGGAGCCCTGCTGCCCGAGCAGCGTCCGGAACGATGAGAAGGCCGGGTCCTGGTTCATCGCCGAGAAGACCTGCGTGGGCCCGTCGATGTTGCGTCCGGTCGGGAACTCGTAGGCGACGAGCCGCCCGTACTGCTCGGGGTCGGAGTCCGCGGCCATCCACGCGACCATGTTCGCCCGGCCCTGCGGGACGAACGGCAGGATCAGCTGGAACCGCTCGGCGGTCTCGCCGGGCAGCCTGATCTGCTGGTAGTAGGGCCGCATCGGCCCGCTCGCGCTGGTCGTGGCCCCCGCGCCGGTCGTGACGTCGGTCGCGTTCCCGCGGATCGTGGGGTCGGTCGCGATCTGCCACACGTCCTGGTTCTGGAAGAACGTCTGGGGGTCGGTCACGTGGTAGCGCGTGTACTGGTAGGCCTGGATCTGGAACAGGTTCTCGGGGTAGCGGAAGTGCTCCGTCAGCCCGGCCGGCGCCTCGGACACCGGCGTGAACATGTCCGGGAAGGCTCGCTCCCACGCCTCGATGATCGGGTCGGGGTTCTCCGGCGTGGTCACGTCGTAGTACGTCACGGAGCCGTCGAACGCGTCCACGACCGCCTTGACCGGATTGCGGATGTAGTTCGCCACGCCGCTGATGCCGTTCGCCTGGTTGTAGCCCGCCCGGTCCGTCGCGACCGCGAAGTCGACCTGTTCCGAGTACGGGTACTCCGCCGAGGTCGTGTAGGCGTCCTGGATCCAGAGCAGGCGTCCGTCGACGACCGCGAGGTACGGGTCGCCGTCGAACGACAGGAACGGGGCGGGCTTGCTGATCCGCTCCTGGATCGTGCGGTTGATCATGATGCGCGACTCCGCCGTGATCTGGCCCGAGATCAGCAGGTTGATGTCGCGGAACCGCCACGCGAAGAGGGCACGCTGCAGCAGGTTCCCCATCGGGATCCCGCCCGTGCCGTCGTACCGGTAGGCCTGATCCGCGGGTGCGCCCTCGTAGTCGAGCTCGCGCGTCTTCGTCTTGACGACCACGAACGGGACGTCCTGCCGCTCACCGAAGTAGACCTGCGGCTTCTCGGGCAGCAGCTCTTCCGGCGGCTGCACGTCGGCCGCCGCGATCGGCGGGATGTCCTTGACGGAGAACACCGGGGCGCCCTCGACCGAGGCGGTGTTCACGGCGACCGCCACGTTGCCGTACCCGTGGGTGTAGACCAGGTGCCGGTTCTGCCACGTCTGGGAGCCGGGGATGTTGTCCTGTGCGACTTCGCGGGCGGACATCATCAGCACCCGCTGGCGATCGGCCAGCCGGTACCGATCCACGTCGACGTCCTCGAACTCGTAGTACGCGCGGATCCGCTGCAGCGTCTCGAAGTTCTCGAGCAGGACCGCCGGCCGCCACAGGCGGATGTTCGAGACCGTCGCGTCGTTCGCCTGGAGCGCGTCGGCGCTCACCGCGCCTTCGACGGGACGCTCCGACGCCTCGACCGTGTCGAGGCCGAACGCGCGCCGCGTCCCCTCGATGTTGTCGGCGATGTAGGGGCGTTCGCGCTGCAACTCCTGCGGCTTGACGCTGAACTGCTGCACGAACGCCGGGTACGCGGTGCCGAGCAGGACGGAGAGGACGGCCAGGATCCCGACGCCGAGTACCGGCAGCGCCCAGTTGCGGTACCGGACGTTGACGAAGAAGAACCCGGCGCAGATCACGGCCGCGATCGCGAGGAACGTGAGCGCGGGCAGCTGCGCTTTCACGTCGGTGTAGCCGGCGCCCTCGATCACCCCGCGTGTGGAGGTCAGCAGGTCGAACCGGCCCAGGTAGTACCCCCACGCCTTCACGAGCAGGATCAGCCCGAGCAGCACCGACAGGTGCGCCCGGACCGACGGTGCCACCTTGTCCGCGAACGCCGGCGCCTGCGGCCGGATGCCGCCCCAGAAGAAGTGGGCGATCGCGGTCAGGACCGTCACCCCGACCAGGGCCGAGAAGAGCCACCCCTGCAGGAACCGGAGCCACGGCAGGCTGAAGACGTAGAAGCTCGGATCGCGATCGAACAGCGGCTCGGGATGCCCGAAGGTGATCCCGGAGGCGTTGCGCCACAGGAGGAACGTCTGCCAGCGGCCGGAGACGCTCGCGCCGACGATGAACGCGATGAAGGCGCAGCCGACGGGGATCAGCCAGCGGAGCGACGGCTCGAGGTTCTGGCGGAAGCGCTCGACGATCTCCTGGTCCGGCGTCAGCACGCGCGTCGTCGGCGTGACCCGCTTCGCGATCAGCAGGCTCACGTAGAGCATCCCGAAGAAGATCAGGCCGAAGACGAGGCCGAGCAGCACCTTCGTCCGAAGGATCGTCCAGAACGTCGAAGCCAGATCGATCTCCCGGAACCACAGGAGGTCGATGTAGAAGCCCGACATCACGGTGAACGCGATCAGGAACAGGGCTGCGACGACGATCAGCACCAGCGGCCAGCGGCGGGCCGGTGCAGCGATCCGCGTGGACATCGTGCCGGGAGGTCCTCCTGCGCGCGCCGACGGCGCCGTCGCGCGGCCAGCCTAGCGCATGCGGTCGTCTACGACGGGTTCGGCGGCTCGACCCCGAGGTACCGCAGCACCTGGGCGAACGTGGACACCGGCACGACGTCCATCCCGTCGGTATCGATCCCCTGCAGGGTCACGAGATCCGCCCGCGGGACCAGGAAGACGTCGGCCCCGGCCTGCCGCGCGGCCACGGCCTTGTCGGCGATGTCGCCGATCGGGCCCACGTTCCCGCGGAGGTCGATCGTCCCGGTCCCCGCGATCGTCCGGCCGTCCGTGAGGTCGCCGGGGGTCATCAGCTCGTACAGCCCGAGCGCCCACATCATCCCGGCGGATGGGCCGCCGACGTCCCCGCTCGAGATCGTCACGTCGATCGGGAACCCGTCGATCAGGTTGATCCCGAGCAGCGGCTCCTCGGCGTCGCCGCAGACCCCCCGGGCCAGCCGGACCTCGGTCCGGTCGCCCCCCGCCTCCACGTCGAAGGTCACCGGCCGGTCGACCGGGACCGCGTCGAGCAGGCGCGAGGCCTCGTCCGCGGAGGCCACGTCCTGCCCGTCGATCTCGACGACCAGGTCGCCGGGGAACAGCTCGCCCTCGGCGGGACACCCCGGCCCCACGTACTGGATGAGGGCTCCCGTCCCGTGGTCCTTCGGGTAGGCGAGGAGCCGCCGCAGCACCACCGCGGTCGCGTCGATCTTGCTCTGGTCCATCTGCGACCGGGCCCGCTGGTCCTCCTGCTCCACCGACGAGCCGGGCGGGTAGAGCACGTCCTGGGCGACCAGGGAGCGCTCGGGATCGATCCACGCGAACAGCGCCTGGAGCGCCGTCACCTTGCGATAGGCGACCGTCGTCATGATCAGCGTCCCGTCGGACGCGTACACGGGATGTCCCTCCACGCGGATCAGCGGGGTCACGTCGCGCGCCGGACCGGGCCCGAGGGCGTAGTAGGGCAGCGGCACCCAGCCCGCGACGAAGGCGGCGGCGAGCACCAGCAGCAAGCCCAGGATGGAGAGGAGTCGTTTCACGAGGATCCGGGCCATGGTACGAGAGCATCCGCCGGGGGTAGGCTCGCGCCCGGATGGTCTACGTGTACATCTTCCTCGCCGCGCTCGCGACCGGCGGGCTCGTCTTCTGGCTCACCCTTCGCTCGGGGCCCGACGAGCCCCGGACGGCCCCGGCCGACGGTGACGGGTTCCTGCCGCCGACGCCGCCGACGCCGGGGTCATCCGCGCACGAGGGCATCTACGTCCCGCTCGTGGCCGACCGCCGCTCGTGGCAGACGCGGGTCGCGGGGCTCCTCGGCCTCGTGATCCTGGTCTCGCTCGCCGCGGCGGCGCTCGCGTTCTCGCTGTACCAGGCCGGGTCGTTCGTCGCGCGCATGCTCTCCGACTACGCGTCCTGAGCGGTCGGCGTCTCGATCTCGGGCGTCACGTCCCGGAGCTCCCGGACCAAGGTCTGCGAGATCAGGTCGTCCTCGCGCAGCCGGCCCTCCAGGTTGTACTCCCCCGCCCAACCCGCGAGCGCCGCGCGGGTCGCGTCGTCGTAGGCGCCGGTCGCTTCGCCGTCGAAGCGCCCGAGCAGGCGCAGCCGCCGTTGGAGGTCCGCGACGAGCCCGGGCTCCGCGTCGAGCAACGGGTCGTTGCGGATCAGCATCGTGTCGTCCCACACGGTGAAGAGCCGTCGCAGCTCCACGATCGGGTCGGCGTGATCGTCCACCCGGAGGTCGATGTACCGATCGTTGCGGCCCTCGTAGCCGCCGCCCTCCCGCACGACGAGCAGCGCCGCCGACTGTCGTCCCCGCTTGTCCCCGCCCGCGGCGTCGCCGGCCTCGAGCGCCGCGAGCAGGCGATCGCAGAGATCGCCCTCGGTCTGGGTGAACGCGCGCGCGAGCTCGCGCACCACGGCCTCCCCCGCCAGGATGTTCCCCTGGGCGGCGAAGCCGTCCCCCGTGACGCCACCGGCCCACTCCATGCACTTCGAGCCGGTGAACGTGGCCGCCCTCCCGGAGCTGTCCACGAACCCGGCCTGTCGATCTTCGCGGCCGTCGTCGGCTGCGAGGAGCCCGTCGAGTGCCTCGGCCGCGGGGATGGCGTCGGCCATCAGCGCGAGCCCGTCGGGCCCGAACGAGGTGTTGGCCCACGACTGCGTCGCGACCGCGCCTACCCCGGCCCGCGCCCAGGGCACGACCGCGCCAACGCACGGGAACCTCGACGCCACGGCGATCCCCCAGTCCCGCCGCTCCGGGTCCGTCGCCACGATCGAGAACGTCATCGCGTCACCTCCGCGCCGGCGGCGTCAGAGACGCCGGACAAGCTGGAACGAGGTCTGATAGTCGGCCAGGTGCTCGAGCATCCGACCGGCGCCGATCACCACGGTCTCGAGCGGGCGTTCGGTGGCGTGCACCGGAACCTCGCACTCCTGCGCGAGCAGCATGTCGATCCCTCGCAGCAGGCTGCCGCCACCCGTCAGGAACATCCCAGTCTCCAGGATGTCGTGTGTGAGCTCTGGCGGCGCCTCGGCCAGGCACGTCCGGGCGGCCTCCACGATCCCGCGGACGGCGCCCGACATCGCCGCGCGGATCTCGTCCTCGGTCACGGTGATCTCGAGCGTGTTCCCGCTCACGAGCTCGCGGCCCGTCACCACGGCGGCCTTGCCGAGCGGGGTCGGGAAGGCCGAGCCGATCGCGATCTTGATCTCCTCCGCCGCCTTCTCGCCGATCGCCACCCCGTAGCGCTCGCGGATGTGCTCCTGGATCGCGGCATCCAGGTCGAACCCGCCGAGGCTCACCGAGCGGCCCGAGACGACGCCGCCCATCGAGACGACGGCCATCTCGGAGCGACCACCGCCGATGTCGACCACGAGGTTCCCGATCGGCTCGTGGATGGGGAGCCCCGCCCCGATCGCGGCCGCGAGCGGCTCCTCGACCAGGGTCACGTTGCGGCTCCCGCCCGAGTGCCGGATCGCCTCCTCGATCGCGCGCTTCTCGACCTCCGAGGCCATCGACGGGACGCACACCAGCACACGCGGCTTCGGGAACTTCATCACGCCGACGCGGCGGAGCACCACCTCGAGCATCCGCTGCGTGATGTCGAACTCGGTCATCGTTCCCTGGCGGAGCGGGCGCACCGCGACGACGTTGCCGGAGTCGGCCCCGATCATCCGCCAGACCTCGTCGCCCATCCCCACCACGCGGTTCGTCCCGGCGTGGAGCGCGACGACCGTGGGCTCGTCGAACACGATGCCGTCGTCCTGGCGGTACACGAGCGTGTTCGCCGTGCCCAGGTCCAGCGCGAGATCCCGGCCCATCAGCTGCCCATCACCCAGCGGGCCTCGCCCTCGAGCAGGGACTCCTTCTTCCAGATCGGGACGTCGTGCTTGAGGCGTTCGATCGCGTGGCGGCAGGCCTCGAACGCCTCGGCACGGTGCGCGGACGACACCGCGATCACGACCGACGCCTCGCCGATCCCGAGGCTCCCGGTCCGATGCAGGATCGCGATGCGCGCGATCGGCCACCGCTCGAACAGCTCGTCCGCGAGCTCGCCCAGACGCGCGGTCGCGAGCTCGTCCCACGCCTCGTAGTCGAGGCCGGACACGTCCCCGGCATCGGAGCGGTCGCGGACGGTCCCGATGAACACGCAGGTGCCGCCGGCGCCGGGATCGGCGACGGACGCCAGCGCCTCGTCGACGGACAATGGCTCGGCTTGGATGCGCAGGAACACACGGTCACGCACGACGGTCATTCTAGGGAGGAGGGAGGCAGGTACCCGTGGCCACTCGCCTGACGAGCCGGGGTCCGCTGGCCGGCGCGGTGGCCGTCGCCCTCCTCGCGTGCACCCTCCTCGCGTGCGGGAGCGGTCCGACCGAGCCGCGCTCGTCGGCATCGGGTGACGAACCCGCCCCCTCGGCCGGCTCGAGCGCGGCCTCCCCGACGTCGCCCCGGCCGCTCGCGGAGCCGGTCATCCTCCCGCCGCTTCCGGACCAGGGCGTGATCGTCGAGATGCGGGGGGGGCTCTTGTTCGTCGGGCTCGACGGAACGGTGGTCGCCGCGCTCCCGCGGTTCGGTTTCGGTCCGCTGTCGTACGGGGTCCCGGGGGACACGATCCTCCGGCAGGCCTCCCGCTACTACGTCTTCCGACCGGAACGACGCCTCCTCCGACCGCTGCGGTCCAAGGAGAGCTCCTACCGGTTCCTGATCGACTGGGAGGACCGACACGACATCCCCAGGCCGTCGCGCTCGGGCGGCCACTGGCTGTGGGCACGCCGATCCCCGGCCGGCCCGGCGGTGCTCGCGCAATGGTCCGGCGAGTGCGAGATCCCCACGGCATTCTTCGTCTCACCCGGGGGCGATCTTCGAACGGTCACGGGCGAGCCGTACGGCACGGCGCCCGATTCGTCCGCGCTCGGGTGGACCGGTGACGGACGTGCGGTCGTGGCCATCCCTGGGAACCGTGGATGCGGTACCGGCGACCGGTCCGGCCTCTACCTGTTCTCCGGGCCCGGCGAGGCGACCATGCTCCGGCCCCTCTCGGGGCCGTTCGTCGCTCGGATGTGGGGCGACGCGGGGCACGTGGTCCCGCCGGGTGAGCTCGGCTGATCGGCGGACCGGTCGTACGATGGCTCGCATGGACTTCCCGTTCGGTGGCGACCCGGACGCGTTCGCGGACGCGCCGCTGTTCCGCGAGCTGCAGCGCGTCATGTCCTCGTCGTCGGGGCCGGTGAACTGGGAGCTCGCGCGGCAGGTCGGGATCGCGAACGCGCAGGAGGGCCGCGAGGACCCCGCACCGACGGACCACGACCGCGAGTTGCTCGAGGAGGTCGTTCGCGTCGCCGAGCTCCACGTCGCACGGTTCACCGGCTTGGAGCCGCCGTCCGACGTCGCCGAGGTCCGGCCGGTCCGGCGCGCGGAGTGGGTCACCGCGAACACCGAGAGCCTGCGCGAGCTGCTCGACCCGGCCGCGCAACGGATCGCGAGCGCGATGGGCGAGGCCACGAACGGGATGCTGCCCGGCGGAGCCGACGCGCTGCCGGAAGCGCTCCGCGATCAGGGCGTGGACGCCGCTCAGCTCGGCGCCCTGCTGCAGCAGCTCTCGCCGTTGCTGCTGGGGGCGCAGGTCGGCACGGTGCTCGGGTTCCTGGGGCAGCGGGTGCTCGGCCAGTACGACGTGGCGGTCCCGCGCTCCGGCCACGCCGCGCTGCTGTTCGTCGTGCCGAACCTCGCCGCGTTCGAGCGCGACTGGAGCCTGGACCCGACCGAGTTCCGCACGCTGATCGCGATCCACGAGGTGACGCACCGGTTCGAGTTCGCCCGCCCATGGGCCCGCGACCGCTTCACCGAGCTGCTGACCGACTTCCTGTCGACGATCACGATCGACGTCGGCGCGATGCAGGAGCGGCTGGCGCGCCTGGACGGGGCCGACCCGGACGCGATGCAGAGCCTGATGGGGTCCGAAGAAGGGCTGTTCGGGACGGTGCTCGACGACGAGCAGCGGATCAAGCTCGGCCGGATCCAGGCCTTCATGGCGGCCGCCGAGGGCTACGGCGACCACGTGATGCAGACGCTGGGCCGGCAGCTGCTGTCGACCTACGGCCGGATCGACGAGGCCAGGAAGCGCCTGGACGCCGAGCCGTCGACCGTCCTGCTGTCCCGGCTGTTCGGGGTCGACGTCGGCGAGGAGGACCTGGCCAAGGGAGCCGCCTTCTGCGACACCGTGGCGACCGAGGCGAGCGAGGACGTTCTCGCGCGGATGTGGGACGACCCCGACGCGATGCCGAGCACGGTCGAGCTGGAGACACCCTCGCTCTGGATCAGCCGCTCGCTCTAGAGGGCGCGAGGGTCGCGTTCGTTCGGACCGGCGCTCACCGTCCGGACCGGGGCCGCGCGGCGGCGGGACACCTCGGCGTCGCGGCCGGATCCCGCCGGACCTGCGACCGAGGGATCGCGCCGTGCACCGCGTGCGAGCCGGG
>DATBLY010000186.1:0-37336 GCA_036555125.1 Actinomycetota bacterium
GAGCTCGCCGGCGTGCGCCCCGGCTTCCGACCGGACGGTCGGAGCTTCGCGCGCGCCCTGGAGGGGAGCCGATGGCGTGGGCCCCCGGGCGTCCTGTTGGAGTACGTGGGCGACCCCCACCTTCCTCGATGGTGGGCGGTCCGGACCCGAGATCTCGTGTACATCGAGACCGCCGACGGCACGCGAGAGCTCTACGACCTGACGGGTCGGCTCGGGCCCGCGGACCCGTATCAGCTCGACAACCGGGCGGATCATCGCCGCTACCGGGCGGCGCAGGAACGGCTGGCCGCGCTGCTCGAGGAACTCCGCTCCGCGAACGCCGGCCGTCGATAGACTCGGGCCCCGTGCAGCAGCCTCCCGGCCCTATCATCCGGCCGGCGTCGCACCGTCGTCGGCCGACCCGACAGCAGATCGCGCGACGTCGAGCGTTCGTCGTGTTCGCGGTCCTGTTGGTCGTCTTCCTCGTCTGGCAGTTCTGGCCCGCCGGCGGCAACGAGGGCGCGTCCGGCCCTACCGGTCCCGCCGGGCAGGGCGGGGGGAACGGCGGCACGGGCGGGAACGGCGGCGGCGAGAGCCCGGGGCAGGTCGTTCCCGGCCAGAACCCGATCGAGCATGTGATCTTCCTGATCAAGGAGAATCGGACCTTCGATCACTACTTCGGGCGATACCCGGGGGCCGAGGGTGCGACCGAGGGGGGCACCCTGGATTGCTCCGACGCGGGGTGTGTGCCCGGTGAGGCGGTCCGGTTGAAGGATGCGCCGTACATCCAGCCGCACGACATCACGCACGGGTTCTCCTCGGGCCTGTACTCGATCAACGGCGGCGCGATGAACGGGTTCAACATCATCGGCTCGGGGCAGGATCTCTCGGGGTACGTCCAACACTCGCGCGAGAGCCTCCCCGCGTACTGGGCGTACGCCGATCGGTTCACCCTCGCCGACCACTTCTTCACGTCGATGTACGGCCCCACGTTCCCCGAGCACCTCTACACGGTGGCGGCGCAGTCCCACGGCGTCGTCGACAACAAGTCGAACGCCGACACCCCGGGCAGCTACTGCGACGATCCCCAGGAGTACACGAAGCGCTTCCGCGACGGCCTCACGAAGCAGGACACGAAGCGGATCATGAAGCTGGAGGACGAGATCACGAAGGAGATCCCCGATCAGCTGATCCGCATCTCCCAGTACTGGGAGGACACGCGGACGTGCTTCGACATCAAGGTCCTGCCGGACCTGCTGGAGAGGAACGGGATCAGCTGGAAGTACTACGGGAACGCCGACCAGTGGATGAACGGGCTCCAGGCGATTCGGCACGTGCGGTTCGGCCCGATGTGGGACAAGGTCCAACCGCCCGAGACGATCCTGCAGGACCTGAAGGACGGAGAGCTCCCGGCTGTCTCGTGGCTGGTCCCGCCCGAAGGCAACTCGAACGAGCACCCCGGGTCGGGCACGAACGTGTGCATCGGGGAGAACTGGACGGTGCAGTACGTCAACGCCGTGATGCGCAGCGAGTTCTGGCCGACCACGGCGATCGTGATCGTGTGGGACGACTTCGGAGGCTTCTACGACCATGTGCCCCCGCCCCACTACGACATCATGGGTCTCGGTCCGCGGACGCCGGCGTTGATCATCTCGCCCTACAGCCGCCGCGGTGACAACCCCGACGGGGGCTCGATCGACAGCACGGTCTACGAGTTCTCCTCCGTGCTGCGGTTCATCGAGGAGCTCCACGGGCTCAAGCCGATGACCGATCGGGACGCGCAGGCCGATCCGCTGTCGGGCGCCTTCGACTTCACGCGGGATCCGCGGCTCGAGAAGCTGATCCTGAAGCAGCGCGACTGTCCCGCGTCCTGACATGGCTCGCCGCCGGGCCTTCCTCCTCGCGGTCGTCGCCATCGCTCCGTTCCTGCTCGCCGCGTCCGATCCCGTCGGGGACATCTCGGCGTGCCGCCCGGCGGCGACGGGTCCCGGCGATCCTCCGGACCTGATCCGTGGCGTCGGGACCGTGGTCGAGGAGGGGAGCTCTGCCGAATGGAGGCTGCGGTTCGCGGACCCGCTGGTCGTGCCCGATCGGATCGGGCATCCCTTCCGCGTGGACATCCTGATCCACGACCCCACCGCCCCCGCGATGGACGTGGCCTACTACCACGACCTGAACCGGATCGTTCGCTACGACGCCGTTCCGGAGCAGGGCGTCGTGATCCTGCTGCTGCCCGAGCGGGCGCAGAACGTCTTCCTGGGCGGCACGGTGCAGGGCGACACGCTCACGATCCAGGTCCCCGGTCGGCAGATCACCCGGGACCTTGATCTGGAGGGGGTGCCGATCCAGGACCTCACGTGGACCGCGGTGGTGCGCGACGGACACCGGTGTGACATGTTGGGCTCGTTCACGCCGCACCTGCCGATGGTCGGTCCGGGCGTCGTGGCCGGCGTCGCGACGCCGAGCGCGCCCGCGAGCCCATCCTCGGCGGCTCCGACGGCGGCGCCATCGGACGGGACGTCGGGGGGAGGCTGGCTCGGCACGAGGTGGTGGATCGCGGTGCTCGCGGTGCTCCTGGTCCTTGCCCTCGCGATGTGGCGGTTCGCCGGCGAGCTCCGGTTCCGCGGGGAGCACCGGCCGCCTGATCCGAGATGATCTAGGTCCGGCGGCGCGGCCGCGATAGCTCGCGGTAGTGTCGGAAGGTGGCCACCGGGGCGTCCTCGGTCAGCTGGCGGAGCATGCGGTTCAGGCCGCGCGTCCCACGCTCCCGGACCGTCCGCACGCGGTCGAGGTCCAGGACCTCCGGGAAGAGCTCCTCACCGCTCCCTCCCTCGAAGAGGACCCGTCCCTCGGGGTCGACACCGATGCTCCGGCCGCCGCCGACGGTGAGGGCGGCGTTGACGTTCAGGACGTAGCACTGGTTCACGATCGCGTTCGCCCGTGCGAGGACCAGCTCCTCTTCGCGATCGGGCGTCGAGGTCATCGTCGGTGCGATGATCGCCTCGGCCCCGGCGAGCGCGAGCCCGCGAGCGACCTCCGGGAACCATCCGTCGTAGCAGATCATCATGCCGACCGTCCCGATCCGCGGGATGCTCACCACGCCCGGCGGCTCGCTGCCCGGCGTCGACGTCTCGAACGGCATCCACGGGAACAGCTTCCGGTACCGGAGCACGAGCTCGCCGTTCGGCGCGAAGAGCAACGCGGTGTTGTACGTGTTGCGGCCCGCCCGCTCGTAGATCGACCCCGGTTGCAGCCACCGCTTGGATCGGGCCGCGATCTCGCCCAGGCGGTCGGTGAGCGGACCAGGGATCCGGTGCGACACGAGCTCCATCGGGGACGACCGATGGAACGGGTGGCTCCCGGTCAGGAAGAGCTCGGGGAACAGGTAGAGCCGTGCCTTCGGGAAGGTCGCGTCGAGCACGCGGACGAGGTGGTCGAGCTTGTCGAGCGAGCTGGCGGGATCGGCGGCCACGGGGGCCGCCTGGACGCCGACGACGTGCAGGGCTCGCGTCATCGGCTCACGCGGTCTGGGGGTGGAGCTCGCCCTTCGCGACCTGCTCGCGCCACCACGCCTGCCCCTCTTCGGGCAGCGTGTAGATCGGGTCGTAGTACGGATGGGTCCGGGTGAGGGCCTCCGGATCGTCGAACTCGATCCCGGTCCGGTAGCTCTTCGTCCAGTACGAGATCCCTCGAAGACGGTCGTACTCCGCGAGCATGTGCACCCACCGCTTGCCGACGAAGGGGACGTCGCAGACGACGCGCGGCGTCGCGAACCCGGGCAGGTACCCGAGGAGGGCGTACTGCAGTTCCTGGGCTTCCGCGACCGACGTCCGCCAGTGCTCGGCGTTCGGGATCATGTCGCACAGGTAGAAGTAGTACGGGAGGATCTTCGCGTGGTCGAGCAGCATGAAGCAGAGCTCGAGCAGGTCGTTCGGCTTCGTGTTGACGCCGCGAAGGAGCACACCCTGGTTGCGCACGTCGCGGAAGCCCGCGTCGAGGACCATCCGCGCCGCGTCGCCGACGAGCGGCGTGACCTGCTGGGCGCAGTTCACGTGGGTGTGCAGCGCGATGTCGACCCCGCGTGAGCGGGCCGCGCTCGCCATCGCCTCGAACCCGGCACGGACGTCGTCCTGCAGGAAGTGCTGCGGGAGTCCCATCAGGCCCTTCGTCGCGATGCGGATGTCGCGGATGTTCTCGATCGCGACGAGCTGCTGGACGAAGTCGACCAGACGCTTGATCGGGACGTTCGCCATGTCCCCGCCCGAGACCACCACGTCGCGGACCGACGGGGTCCGGCGCAGGTACTCGAGCATCAGGTCCCAGCGCTCGTTCTGCTTGATCTCGAACTTGTACTTGAGGACCTGCAACGTGTCGTTGCCCACGAGGTCCATCCGCGTGCAGTGGCCGCAGTACTGTGGGCACGTCGGGATCAGCTCGGCGAGCACCTTCGTCGGGTAGCGGTGGGTGAGCCCTTCGACCGCCCACATGTCGGCCTCGTGCAGGGAGTCTCGGGAGGCCATCGGGTGCGAGGACCACTCCGGCTCGCGATCGGAGAACGCGGGCGCCATGTAGCGGCGGACCCGGTCGCTCCGCAGGTCCCCCTCCTCCATCGTGTTGATCATCTGGGGCGGGATGAGCATGGACATCGTCGCGCGCTCCTGCTGGTCGCGCTCGATGTCGGCCAGGAGCTCGTCGTCGAGGTGGACGCCGAGCGCCTCCTTGAACTCCTTCAGGTTCTTCACGGTGTGGGCTCGCTGCCACTGAGCCGAACGCCACTGCTCCGGCGTGACCTCGCGGTAGCCGGGCAGGCGGGTCCAGTCGGGCTCGGCGTACTCGCGCTCGAGCGGATAGCGGAAGGGCTGCTCCGCGGCGTGGGCGTGCGGGTCGCGATGTCCGGGCCGGATCCGGCCGGTCGAGGGCTGCATGTCCACGGCGCTCACGCTGTCACCTCCGGGTTCAGGTATCGGCGGGTCCGCGTGGTCGCTTCACCGCGACCGGACGTTCGCCGGAGTCAGGTAAGCATACCCGTGATCCATCCGGCATCCATCGACGTGACCGGAGGATATCCGGCCGTTCGGCTATCGGCGCCCGCGCGGGCCGCCGCCGGGACCCCCGTCGCGGCGTGGGCGCCGCTCGATGCGGATCTCGGGCGCGGCCTTGGGCAGGCGAGCCTTCATCGGGGCATGCCCGGTGCGCTCGAACCGGACCATCAGGTGATCAGGGAGCTGCTGGCGGTCGGTCTCGCGCCACCCGTTCGCGAGCAGGTGCTTCAGGCGGGCGGCGGCCGTCTTGCGGAGCTTGTCGCTGCCGGGGACACGGACGTAGAGCCGCTCGTGCAGGACCTCCCGATAGTCGCTCATGGCCGAGGAAGGGTAGCAGGCCGCGCTCCACCGACCGGGCCCGTTCCGCAGCCTCTCGGGGTCGCGTCGAAGCGCAACCTCCCTCTTCAGCCAGCTGCGGACGCCGCCGATAGGTGCTGGGTATGGGGGCTCCGGCCGCGCGCGGTGAGGCCGTCCTCGAAGCGGTCGCGTTCGCCACGGAACGCTTCCTCCGCGACGAGGCCTGGCAGGATCAGATGCCCGAGGTGCTGTCGCGCCTCGGCGCCGCGCTGGGCACCGACCGCGCCTACGTCTTCCAGAACGTCCGCGGGCCGGACGGCCGCCTGTGGATGGATCTGCGCTTCGAATGGCTCGGCGAGGACGTCGCGGGGATCTTCCGCGACCCCGGGAGCCACCTCCACCCCTACGCTCCGGACTTCGCTCGATGGATCGAGCTCCTCGGCGCCGGGCGGATCGTCGCGGGCCCCTTGGAAGTGCTGCCGGAGCCGGAGCAACGGGTGCTCGGCGAGGAGGGCGTCCGCGCCGTGCTGGCGCTGCCCGTCACCGTCGGGGACGAGTGGTGGGGGTTCCTCGGCTTCGACGACACGCACGAGGTGCGGTCCTGGTCGGTCGCGGAGGTCGACGCGCTCCGCGCGGTGGCGCTCGCCATGGGCGCGGCCGTGGAGCGACAGCGGGACGCGGAGGACCGTCGCTTCACCGCGCATCAGTACCGCTCCATCGTGGAGAACATCCCGGCGATCACCTACGTGGACGCGCTCCAGGATTCCGCGCCGACGTTGTTCATCAGCCCACAGGTCGAGCGGGTCCTCGGCTACACGGTCCAGGAGTGGCTGACGGACCCGGAGCTCTGGCCGCGGATCCTGCATCCCGACGACCGAGAGCGGGCGATCGCGGAGAACTCGAGGCACAACGAGACCGGGGAGCCCTTCGCGCTCGATTACCGGATGTTCGCCAAGGACGGGCGGATCATCTGGGTGCACGACGAGGCCGCCATCGTCCGTGACGAGCAGGGGATCGCCCGCTACTCGCACGGCGTGATGATCGATGTCAGCGATCGCAAGCGCGGCGACGAGACGGTCGCCTTCCTGCAGTACCACGACGAGCTGACCGGGCTCCCGAGCCGCTCCATGTTCGAGGAGCTGTTGGAGCTCTCGATGGCGCGTGCCAAGCGCCACGACGGGGCCGTCGCCGTGGTGGTCCTCGACCTGGACGACTTCCGGCTCGTGAACGACAGCCTCGGCCATCCGAACGGCGATGCCGTGCTCCGCGAGGTGGCCGATCGCCTCCGCGAGGCGACGCGAGAGACCGACCTGGTGGCCCGGCGGGGCGGCGACCAGTTCCTGCTGCTGTTGGCGGACCTCGAGCGTGAGGGTCCCGGGGACATGGACGCGGCGATGATCCGGGTCGAGTCCGTGGTCCAGCGGATCCACGAGATCCTCGCGACGCCGTTCGAGGTCGGCGGGACCGAGCTGTACGCGTCGGCCAGCATGGGGATCAGCCTCTACCCGCACGACGCCGAGGACGCCGGCGCCCTGCTGCGCAACGCCGAGGCCGCGATGTATGAGAGCAAGAAGGCAGGCCCGGGCGGGCACGTGATCTCCGCGCCGGGAACGATCGACCCGAGTGCGCGCCTCAGCTTGGTCACCCGGCTCCGCAAGGCGGTGGAGTCCCAGCGCTGGACCCTGCACTATCAGCCCGTCGTCGAGCTCGCGACCGGCCGGATGCTCGGGGTGGAGGCCCTGATCCGCTGGATCGAGCCCGACGGGTCGATGGTGCCGCCCGGCGACTTCATCCCGCTCGCCGAGGAGCTGGGCCTCATCGAGTCGATCGGGGACTGGGTGGTGAAGGAGCTGATCTACCAGTCGGGTGTCTGGCGGGAGCTCGGCATCGACCTCGAGATGGGGTTCAACCTGTCGCCCCGCCAGTTCTGGCAGCCCGACCTGGCCGAGCGGATCCTGGAGCGGATCCGCGGCGGCGGGCTGGAACCCGCCAAGGTCGTCGTCGAGATCACGGAGACCTCCGCGATGATGGACCCCGATCGCGCGCAGGAGATCCTGTGGGACCTGCACCACGGCGGGTTGAAGATCGCGATCGACGACTTCGGCACCGGGTACTCATCGCTCTCCCGCTTGCGCGAGGTGCCGGTCGAGATCCTGAAGATCGACCGGACCTTCGTCTCGGGGGTCGACAAGGACGAGCAGGCGGCGAGCATCGTCTCGGCGTTCATCGAGCTGGGCCGCGGTCTGGGGATGACCACGCTCGCGGAGGGGATCGAGACCGAGGGCGAGCTGCGATTCCTCGTGGAGCACGGGTGCGCGCTGGGTCAGGGGTTCCTCTTCAGCCGACCGGTCCCACCCGAGGAGATCATCGCGTACGCCCTGGGGGGCGTGCCCTTGATCCCCGCTGCGAGCGCCTGACTAGCCGAGCACCTGTCGCACGCGGTCGACGATCGCGTCCGCGTCGATGCCCGCCCACGCGCGGAGCTCCTCGGGCGTGCCCGAGCCGGGCATCCGGGTCACACCGAGCTTGATGACGCGGCCGGCGAGGGGACCGGTCGCGGCGAGCGCGTCCAGCACGGCGTCACCCAGGCCTCCCTCCACACGGTGGTCCTCGACGACGACGATCAGCCCGGTCTCGTCCGAGGCCCGGCGCACGGCGTCGGCGTCGATCGGCTTGATCGAGTAGACGTCGATCACCCGTGCGGCGATCCCATCGGCGGCCAGCTGCCCGGCCGCCGCGATGCACGCGTGGAGCGTCACCCCGGCCCCGATCAGCGTGACGCGATCCTCGGGTCCGGACCGAAGCGTCTTGCTGCCACCGACCGGGAACGGCTCGTCGGTCCCGTACAGGACCGGCGTCGCTTCGCGGGTGGTGCGCAGGTAGGAGATCCCGGGCCGGTCGCTCATCGTGGCGACGAGCGAGACGGTGGCGTGGCCGTCGGCCGGATACAGGACGGTGGACCCGTCCAGCGCCCGCATCAGGGCGAGATCCTCCATCGCCATCTGCGACGGGCCGTCCTCGCCGATCGAGACCCCGGCGTGTGAACCGCACAGCCGGAGGTCTGCCCGTGAGACGGCCGCCATCCGGATCGTGTCCGCCGCGCGGGTCAGGAAGGCGCCGAACGTCGCGCTCCACGCCGTCTTGCCGAGCGCTTGGAGCCCCACCTGCGCCCCGATCATCGCCTGCTCGGCGATGTACATCTGGAAGAAGCGCTCCGGCGCGACGGCCAGCGCGTCCTCGGTGTACGTCGAGTTGCCGACCTCCCCGTCGAGCACGACCACGTCGGTGCGGTGTCCGGCCAGCCAGGCGAGCGCGTCCCCGAACGCCTTGCGCGTGGCGATCGGCGATCCGTAGGTCGGAGGGGCACCGGGTTCGATGCGGTCGGTCGGGACGGGGACCCACGGCTCCGGCTTGGGCGGCGTGATCGTGATCGACCGCGGCCCGCCGAGCTCGGCGATCGCGGCTTCCGCCTGCTCCGCCGAGAGCGCCTTCCCGTGCCAACCCTCCCGGTCCGCGAGGAACGAGACCCCGTGCCCCTTCTCGGTCCGCGCGATCACCATGGTGGGTCGATCCGTCGCCTCGGCCTCCCGGTAGGCCTCGTCGATCGCCGCGACGTCGTGGCCGTCGATCTCGAGCGCGTGCCAGCCGAAGGCGAGCGCCCGGTCGCGGAAGACGTCCGCGTGCCATCCGTGCATCGTCGGCCCGCGCTGACCGAGCCGGTTCAGGTCCAGGATGGCCACCAGGTCACGCACCTCGTGGAACGCCGCGGCCTCCATCGCCTCCCAGACCGACCCCTCGGCCATCTCGGAGTCACCCAGCAGCACCCACACGCGTCCGGCCGATCCGTCGAGCCGCTGGGCGAAGGCCATGCCGAGCCCGATCGCCAGCCCCTGTCCCAGCGATCCGGTCGCCACGTCCACCCAGGGGAGCTCGGGGACGGGCGCGGGGTGCCCCTGGATCGGGGATCCGAACCGGCGCAGGGAGAGCAGCTCCTCGTCCGAGATGGCCCCGATCGCCTTGAGCGCGGCGTACAGCAGCGGCGCCGCATGCCCCTTCGACATCACGAAGCGGTCGTTCCCGATCGCCTTCGGGTCCGCGACATCCATCCGCAGGTGCTCGCCGAAGAGCACCGCGACGAGCTCGGCGGCCGACATCGACGACGTCGGGTGTCCGGAGCCGGCCGCCGTGGTCGCCCGGATGCTGTCGACGGCGAGCTGGCTCGCCAGGTCCCGCCAGGCCGTGATGCGATCGTCCATGGTCCCCCCGAGATCCGTCGCGTACCGTTCGGTCCAGCCTACCCGCGGACATCCGGCGCCATGCCGGGCGTGTACGCTCGGAGTCGCATGTCCGATCCCGCCATACCGTCCTTCCAGGAGCTCGGCGTCTCCGAGCCGGTGATCCGGACGCTCGCGGCGCGGGGGATCGAGCGGCCGTTCCCGATCCAGGTCATGGTGATCCAGGATGCGACCTCGGGCCGGGACACCCTGGCCAAGTCGAAGACCGGGTCGGGGAAGACGTTGGGGTTCGCGATCCCGATCGTGGAGCAGCTGCGGCCGGACGAAGAACGTCGCCCGGCGGCGCTGATCCTGGTGCCGACCCGAGAGCTCGCTCAACAGGTGAAGGACGACCTCGACGACATCGCGCGCGCCAAGCACCTGAAGGCGAAGGTCGTCTACGGTGGAACCCACGTCCGCGAGCAGTCGAAGGGCGTCGGCGACGCCCACGTCCTGATCGCGACGCCCGGGCGCCTGCAGGACCTGGCAGACCGCAAGCTCGTCCGCCTGGACGGGGTCCGCATCCTCGTCCTGGACGAAGCCGACCGGATGCTGGACATGGGCTTCCAGCCGCAGGTCGATCGCCTCGTCCGGCTCCTGCCGAAGGATCGGCAGACGATGTTCTTCTCGGCCACGCTCGACGGCGCCGTCGGGCGGATCGCCGAGGTCTACACGCGCGATCCCGTCCGCCACGAGATCGAGACCGAGGGGAAGACGGTCGAGGAGGCCGATCACCGCTTCGTCCCGGTCGCGACGCACGACAAGCTCACGACCCTCGTCCAGCTCGTCGGGGCGGAGCCGGGGCTCACGCTCGTGTTCGTGAACACGAAGCGTGCGGTGGACTCGCTTGCCCGACAGCTCCGGGCCCAGGGCGTGCCGACGGTGACGATGCACGGCGACATGACCCAGCAGGCGCGCGAGCGCGCGCTCAAGCGGTTCGAGGAGAAGCACGTCGGGGTCCTGATCGCCACGGACGTCGCGGCGCGCGGGCTCGACCTCGACGACATCACCCTCGTCGTGAACTACGACCCGCCCCTCGAGGACAAGGGATACGTCCATCGCGTGGGCCGCACCGCGCGCGCGGGCCGGACGGGCACGAGCATCACGTTCGTGACGCCCGACCAGCAGGGCGACGTCAGCCGGATGGCCGCTCGCCTGGACCTCCACGAGGAGTTCGAGCAGGAGGGCATGAAGGTCGCTCCGCCACGGGTCGTGTTCAGCGGCTCGAAAGGCGGCCGGCGCTCGAGCCTGCGCAAGCCCACGCGCCGGCGCTGAGCCAGCTCAGCACCCTCTCAGCAGCCGGACTCGTCGGGCAGCAGCGGCCGGAAGCCGATCGCGTAGCGCTCGCCTCCGTCGGTCCACGGCGTCAGCGTGTTCGCCTGCCCGGCCAGGGGGAGGACGGCGTCCAGATCCGTGCCCTCGAGCACCGCGCAGCGATCGTCCAGCTCCGTTGGCTGCCCGATCGTCGCGAGGTCCGTCTCGAGCGGCCAGGCGATCTCGGTCTGCGTCAGCTGAGGGTCCCCGACGTACGGGCCGACGAAGATCCGCATCGCGGTCGGAGCGTAGGGGGTGTCCTCGCCCACCGATCCGGACGGCAGCCAGGAACGCAGGTCGCCCATCTGCGTGGCGAACCGCTCGAGCGCCTGGCGCGCCGCCCACGCGTCGTCGCTCATGCCGGCGGGCTGCTCGGTGACCGCGCCGAGCGCGTAGACCGTCGTGATGTGGGTCTCGCCGTCGACGACCAGCGTGAACACGGTCGTCGGCATGTCCGAGATCGCCATGTCCCCGAGGTCCACGTGCTGGGCGTCCTTGCCCAGACCGGCGTCGAGCGCGGCCTGGATCAGGGCCTGCACCCCCTCGTCCGTGACGGGCGTCGCGATCAGGCTGGGGAGCGCCGGGCCGGGGTAGATCTCGATCTGCGCCCCCGTCGTGATCACGGTCCCGTCCCCGAAGAGCGAGAAGCCGGGGATCTGTCCACGCAGGACGTCCACGGGCACGAACCCGCCCTCGGTGGAGATCCGCAGGACGAGGTCGTCGGCCCCTCCCGGGTGCGTGGCGCCGGTCCCGCCGGTCGCACCCGTCCCGCCCGTGTCGCCGGTCGAGCCGCCGTCCCCGGCGCCCGGCCCCGGATCGGCGCACGCGGCGGCGGCCAGCAGCAGGACGAGCACGGATCCGAACAGCCGGAGCTTCATGACGCCTCCTCGGGTCGGGCGGTTCATCCTGGGACGCACCGGGCGGGCGCACGGTTCCCCGGTTCCGACGGTACGCTCCGCCCGTGACCGGGTCGATGCGGGCGCTGCGCAAGACCACTGCGGAACCGGGCGCCCAGCTCCTGGAGATCCCCGTCCCGGCGCCCGGGGAGGGCGAGGTCCTCGTGCGCGTCCACGCCGCCTCGATCTGCGGGACGGACCTGCACATCTACGACTGGAACGAGTGGGCGGCCGGGCGCGTCCGGCGGCTCCCGATGACCTTCGGGCACGAGGTGGCCGGCACCGTCGAGGCCGTGGGGGCCGAGGTCCACCACCTCGAGCCCGGCGCGTTCGTCGCGGCCGAGACCCACATCGCCTGCGGACGCTGCTCCACCTGCCGGGGTGGGCGTCCACACATCTGCGAGCGCCTCCGCATCCTGGGCGTCGACGTCGACGGCGCGTTCGCGGACTACGTCGTGCTCCCTGCCGCGAACGCTTGGGTGGTGGGCGAGGGCATCCACCCGGACGTCGCCTCGATCATGGAGCCGTTCGGCAATGGGGTCCATGCGGCGTTCGGTACGGGCGGCGGCGAGGACATCGCGACGAACCCGGTCGCGGTGCTCGGCTGCGGGCCGATCGGCCTGTTCGCCGTGGGCATCGCCCGGTCGCTCGGCGCCTGGAAGGTGATCGCGGTCGAACCGAACCCGAACCGCCGGGCGAAGGCCCGGGAGCTCGGCGCCGACCTGGTCGTCGACCCGACCGTGATCGACCCGGTCCAGGCCGTGCTCGACGCGACCGACGGCGTGGGTGCCGAGGTCGTGCTCGAGATGAGCGGGAACGCCGTCGCGATCGACCAGGGGACGAGGATGCTGGCGCGCGGCGGGCGGATGTCGCTCCTTGGGCTTCCGGATGGGCCCGTCACGCTCGACCTGAACGACCAGGTGATCTTCAAGGAGGCTCGCCTGCAGGGCATCACCGGTCGCGAGATGTTCCGCACCTGGCAGCAGACGACGACCCTGCTGTCGACCGGGCGGGTGGACGTGTCGCCCGTGATCACGCATCGGTTCCCGCTCACGGGGTACGAGGAGGCGTTCGCGACGACCGCCGCCGGGGACGCCGGCAAGGTGATCCTGCTGCCGGGAGGGTGAGATGGCTGCGCTCGACTACCTGAAGGACGAGCTCGCGTCGCTGGACCGCGACGGGTTGCTCCTGCATCCCCGGACGCTCGAGGGACCGACGGGAGCGCGCGCGCGGTTCGACGGGCGCGAGGTCATCAACCTGGCCTCGAACAACTACCTCGGCCTGGCGAACCATCCCCGGCTGAACCGGGCGGCGGCGGACGCGGCGCTCCGCTTCGGCGCCGGGACCGGGGCGGTCCGCACGATCGCCGGATCGATGACGATGCACCGCGAGCTCGAACGGCGATTCGCAGCGTACAAGCGCGCCGACGACGCCCTGATGTTCCAGTCGGGGTTCACGGCGAACGCCGGCACCGTCGCGGCGATCCTGTCGAAGGAAGACGTGATCGTCTCGGACCGGCTGAACCACGCGTCGATCATCGACGGAGCGCGGCTGTCGCGCGCCGAGATCAAGGTCTATCCGCACAAGGACGTCGAGGCGGCCGACGCCCTGCTCGCGGAGACCGCCCGCCCCGGTCGGCGTCAACTCCTGATCACCGACGGGGTCTTCTCGATGGACGGCGACATCGCGCCCCTGCCGGATCTGGTCGCGATCGCCGAGCGGCGCGGCGCGATCATGATGCTCGACGACGCGCATGCGACGGGCGTCCTCGGGGACCGCGGCGCCGGGACGGTGGACCATTTCGGCCTCCACGGCCGGGTCGACATCCAGGTCGGGACCCTGTCGAAGGCGATCGGCGTCCTGGGAGGGTTCATCGCCGGGCCCCCGCACCTGATCGGATGGCTCCAGAACCGCGGGCGCCCGTACCTGTTCTCGACGTCCGCGCCCCCGGCGGTCGTGGCCGCATGCCTCGCCGCCCTTGACGTGATCGCGGACGAGCCCGACCGGCTCGCCCGGCTGCGGGAGCGCTCGGCCACGTTCAAGCTCGGGCTCCGGGAGCTCGGCTTCGATACGGGAACGTCCGAGACGCCGATCACGCCGGCGATCACGCGCGACGAGGAGTCCACCCAGACGTTCGCCCGGCGCCTGTTCGAAGAGGGGGTGTTCTGTCCGGCGATCGTGTTCCCGACGGTCGCGCGCGGTGAAGCCCGGGTGCGCACGATCGTGACCGCCGATCACACGTCCGAGGACCTGGCCGAGGCGCTCGAGATCTTCGGCCGGGTCGGCCGGGAGCTGAGGCTGCTCTAGGCGTGGTCGCGGCCCGCGGTCACGCGGGCCCGGATGCCTCGGATCATCAGGTCGAGGCCGAACTCGAACTGCTCGTCCGCGTCACATTCGGCGAAGTACCGTCCGACGGCCGCCAGGACGGGGAACGCCTCGGGGGAGATGCCGGCCTCGATCGCGCCGGAGGCGAAGTGGTCGTCGGGCTCGCTCGCCTTGATCGACCCGCCCTCCATCATCACGAATCCCTGGATGTAGCCGCCGAACGCGTGGAACGCCTGGACCGTGTCGCGGTCGGAGAGCCCGGCCTCGCGGATCAACGCCAGGGCGAACTCGGTGGGGCGCAACGACTCCGGCGACGTGGGGTCGGGCCCGTGCGTCTCGGCGAACAACCGCATCAGGTCGGGATGCGCCTGCAGCAGGCGGCGCCAGGCGCGTGCTCCCGCGCGGCATCGCTCGTCCCAGTCGCCACCCTCCTGCGGGAACTCGAAGCTCGCCATCACCCGGTCGCAGACGCCCCGCAGGAGATCGTCCTTGTCGCGCACATGGTGGTAGAGGGACATCGCCTCGGCCCCCACCTCGCGCGCGACGCGCCGCATCGACAGCGCGTCCAGACCCTCGGTGTCCATCACGCGCAGGGCCGCATCCACGATACGGTCGCGGGTCAGGCGCTCGCGCGTCTTCGCGTCGGCCGGTTCGCGAGCGTTCGTGGTAGTCATGGAACGTTCACCTCGGTCGGGGTTGACACACTTACGGTGTACGTCTAGGGTCGTACGCTGTAAGCATACACCGTACGTCAATGCGGTTCGCTCGCAACCTGCAAGAGGCAGAGGCACGAGGCAAGAGGAGGCTCCAGGATGCGACTCAGTCCCGAATCCCTGGCACGCGCGTCGAGCCGTCACCCCTGGCGTGTGATCGGCATCTGGGCCGTCCTCGTCGTCGTGATGGGCGCGGCCGCCGGAGCGTTACTCGGGGGCGTGCTCACGAACGACATCGCGTTCACGAACCGGCCCGAATCGGTCCAGGCGCAGGAGGTGATCGACGATACCTTCACGGCCACGGAGGCGGGCAAGAGCACCGAGTACGTGATCGTGCACTCCGAGTCGTTCACCGTCGACGACCCCGAGTTCCAGGCCTACGTGCAACAGCTTCAGGGCGCGCTGGCGGCCGAGACCGACCTCTTGGCCTCCCCGCCGACGACCACCTACGACCTGCAGGAGGCCGCGCCCGAGCAGGCCGCGGGGATGGTGTCCAGGGACGGGCACTACACGCTGATCGCCGTGCCGATCCTGGAGATCGACGACGCGACCGTCGAGGGGCTGCGCGAGGTCCTGGCGGCGAACGAGGCCGAGGGGTTCACGACCCAGCTCGCCGGACAGGCCACGCTCAACGCGGATTTCACGAAGATCGCCGAGGAGGACGCACGCAAGGGTGAGTCGATCGGCCTGATGGTCGCCTTCGTCGTGCTGATCGTCGTCTTCGGTGCGATCATCGCCGCCCTGGTCCCGATCGGGATCGCGATCGTCTCGATCACGATCGCGCTCGGCATCACCGCCCTGATCGGTCAGCTCGTCGACTTCAACCTGTTCGTCGCGAACATCATCTCGATGATCGGCCTGGCGGTCGGGATCGACTACTCGCTGTTCATCGTCTCCCGGTTCCGGGAGGAGCGGAAGAAGGGGTTCGAGAAGCTCGACGCGATCGGCGCGGCCGGAGCGACCGCGAACCGAGCCGTGTTCTTCAGCGGCATGACCGTGGTCCTGTCGCTGCTCGGCATGTTCATCATCCCGACCACGATCTTCCGATCCCTCGCGGCGGGAGCCATCTTCGTCACGCTGGTGTCGATCGTGTCCTCGATGACGCTGTTGCCGGCCATCCTGGCCAAGCTGGGCGACCGGATCAACTGGCCTCGCCTCTCCAAGCGAGCCCGTCTGGACACGCCGCACGACATCCCGGGCGGGTTCTGGGATCGCGTCGCGCGCAGCGTGATGGGTCACCCCTGGACCTACCTGGTCGTGAGCGTCGCGTTCCTGGCGGGTCTCGGGTCCTTCTACTTCCAGCTGAACAAGGGCAGCTCGACGGACATCGATCAGCTGCCGGACGTGCCGGCGAAGGCGGCGTTCCTCACGCTGGAACGGGAGTTCGCCGGCGGGCTGGCCGACCCCGTCGAGATCATCGTCGTGGGCGACGTCGGCTCGGATGCCGCGACGGGCGCGATCGCGACGCTCCAGCAGGAGATCGCGGATATCTCGACGCTGTCTCCGCAGACGCAGGTCGTGCCCGCCGAGGATGGCTCCGCGATCCGGATCTCGACGTTCTTCCAGGGGCAGACCCAGAACGACGCTGCGTTCTCGACGATCGCACAACTCCGTGACGATGCGGTGCCGGGAGCGTTCGGCGACGTGCCCGGGGTCGAGGTCTTCGTCGGAGGGAACACGGCGTTCTTCTACGACTTCCTCGGCGTCACCGACTCCTATCAGTGGATCGTGTTGGCGTTCGTCCTCGGCCTGTCCTTCTTGCTGCTGCTCGTGGTGTTCCGATCGGTGGTCCTGCCGATCAAGGCGATCCTGATGAACCTGCTCTCGGTGGGCGCGGCCTATGGGGCGGTCACCCTGGTCTTCCAGGAGGGGGTCGGGATCGACTTCTTCAACGCGATCGGGTTCAACTTCCACCAGAGCGAGGCGATCGAGGCGTGGTTGCCGCTGTTCCTGTTCTCGATCTTGTTCGGGCTGTCGATGGACTACCACGTGTTCCTGTTGACGCGGATCCGCGAGGAGTACGACAAGACCCACGACAACACCGAGGCGGTCGCGTACGGGTTGCGGACAACCGCCGGGATCATCACCGGTGCCGCGATCATCATGGTGGTGGTGTTCACCGGCTTCGCCTCGGGACGGCTGGGACCGCTGCAGCAGATGGGGTTCGGGCTCGCCGTCGCCGTCTTCCTGGACGCGACGATCGTCCGGACCCTGCTGGTGCCCGCCGGGATGCGGCTCCTCGGCGACTGGAACTGGTACCTGCCACGGTGGCTGGAGTGGCTCCCGCAGCTGAACGTGGAGGGTCACGAGCCCGAGCTGGCGACGACGGTCCCGGACACCCCCGCCGAGCTCGTCGAGGCGGGCGAGCAGCAGCCGTAGGTCGGGCCGATCGGACCGGGGGGTCGAGCTCCCCGGTCCGATCGGCGCGTATCGTCCTCCCGTGGTCGAGCGCCGGCGGATCTCCTCGGGTTCACCGTTCGAGCCCGTGATCGGCTTCAGCCGCGCGGTCCGCGTCGGCGACCGGGTGATCGTCTCCGGCACCGCGCCGATCGCGGCCGACGGCGAGGTCGATCCCGATCCGGGCGAGCAGATCGCGCGCTGCCTCGAGATCGTCGCCGCGGCCCTCGCGGAGGCGGGTGCCGGGTGGGCGGACGTGGTCCGGACCCGGACGTACCTGACCGACGTCGCCGACTGGGAGTCGGTCGCCGCGCGGCTCGGCGCGGTCTTCGGCGCGATCCGGCCGGCGTCGACGATGGTCGTCGTGGCCGGGTTCCTGGACCCTCGTTGGAAGGTCGAGTTCGAGGCCGAGGCCGTCGTCGGCTCGGCCGACGGCTAGCCTCCGCGCAACCGTTCCCGCACGGCGTCGCTCCGGAGCTCCCGCAGGGCGTCGCGCGCGATCCACCGGGCCCCGCGCGAGTCGAGCGCGAGGAGCTCCTCCGCCTCGGCGATCGCTCGCTCGTTGAGGTGCGCGTTGCGTTTCCCGATCTGGCGGAGCGCCCAGCTCACGGCCTTCATCACCGCGTTGCGCTCGTCCGTGGCGGCACGGCGGATCAACGGGAGCTGGCGTTCCCAGACCGTATCGGACGACGCGCGGTCGCGATGCGCGAGCTCCGCGAGCATCGCGAACCCGGCGCGGCGCACGAACGGCTCCGTCCGTGCGGCCCACGCCCGCGCCGTACGCATCGGCGCCGCCGTGCGCGTGAACAGGTTGCCCGTGACCTGATCGCAGACGTCCCAGGAATCGAGCCCGGCGACCCACGCCTCCATCTGCTCCGCCGTCACCTGCGCGGGATCGTCGATCATGGAGGCCAGGATCCGGGCCTCGTGCACGCCCGATGTCCAGAGGGCGAGGGCCAGCTGGTGGTCGCCCCGATGCGTCCGTGCGACCCGTCGGAGCGTGGGGATCGGCACGCCCAGCGCGCGGTCGGTCGCGATCCCGACCCGCGCCATGCCCGGCAGCCGGCTCGCGTCGGCGACGGCCCGGAGCTCGGCGAGCACGGCGCGACACCGCTCCGCCGCCTGCGCGGGCGGGCCCGGTTCCGTGCGGCCGCCGGTCGTCGGCGTCACGCGGCGCGCCTGCGAGGCTTGAGATGATGAGGCATGCGCGCCGCTCCCCGGCGGGACACCACCCCGCTCCCGATCCCCGCGTTGGCCGTCTCCGACGGGCTGGCGTTGATCGTGTTCGTCCTGGTGGGCATCGAGCAGCACCGTGAGGCGTCGCTGCGCGTGGTCTTCCTCCGCAACGCCGCGCCGCTCCTGATCGCGTGGTTCGCGTTCGCGCTCCTGCTGCGGCTGTACCGACGGCCGGGCCTCGCGCCGCTGGTTCGGACCTGGCTCGTCGCGGTCCCGGTGGGGGTCACGGTCCGGTCGTTGATCGTGGGATCCCCCGACGATCCCGGGCGCTTCCTGACGTTCCTCGCGGTCTCGATGTCGTTCACGCTCGTGTTCCTGCTGATCGGTCGCGGCGCCGTGTGGTTCGTGGCCGGGTGGCGCCGCGAACGTCCGTCATCCTGAGGCGTTCCGGTCGATCCGGTCGGATGGCTCCCAACCGGTCCGCGGATGTGGTTCCATCACCACCATGAGCGACGAGCCTCGGGCGCCGGAGGCGGGCTCCGAGTGGGATGAGGACCCGGACCTGCAGGAGACCCGCCTTCTGCTGGCCTCGGTGGAGGAGCTGCGCGCCCTGCTGGCACCGCTCGTTCCCGAGGACCGCGAGCGCGTGCTGGAGCTGGCGCGACACCTGAAGGAGCACCCCGGGGGCGTCGCCCCGGCTCAGTAGCGGTCGTCGCGCCCCGGCGGGGAGTCGATCTGTCGCGGCGGGTAGTCGGTCTTCGGGGGCTGCAGCCGCCGCTCGAACTGCTCCTGCATCTTGCGCGCCTGCTGCTTGAAGACGAGGTAGGCGATCACCGCGAACGTGAGCACCACGAAGATGATCGTCAGCACGATGAACACCGTGGCCTTGATCACGGCGCCGAGCACGCCGAACGCCGCGGCGATCAGGACGAGGATCAGGAGCAGCCATCCCACGGGCCCATCCTACGAGCATCGTGGCGAAACCCGCGGGACCACGCCTTCCGGCATACTCGTCGCCGTGACCGACCGCCCCTTCCGATCGCCCCTCGCCCCCGACGCCAACGCGGACCGCGTCGCGATCGTGACGGGCGGGGGCACGGGCATCGGCCGTGCCACGGCGCGGGAGCTGGCCGCGACGGGCGCGGCGGTCGCGATCTGCGGCCGGCGGATCGAGCCGCTGGAGGCCGTCCGCGACGAGCTCCACGCCGCCGGATCGACATGCCTCGCGATCCCCACGGACGTGCGTGACCCCGACCAGGTGGATGCGTTCCTGGATGCGGTGCAGGAGCGGTTCGGACGGGTCGACATCCTCGTGAACAACGCCGGCGGTCAGTTCGCGGCGCCGCTCGAGGACATCCCGCTCAAGGGGCTGCGCGCGGTGCACCGGCTGAACGTGGACGCCTCGTTCGACGTGACGCATCGCGTCGCCGCGCGCTGGATGATCCCCCAGCGTTCGGGCTTCATCGCGTTCCTGGGGTTCAGCCCCCGGCGCGGCATCCCGTCGATGGTGCATTCGTCGATGGCGCGATCCGCGCTCGAGACGTTCGCGTCCGGGATCGCGCTCGAGTGGTCGAGGTACGGGATCCGAGCCGTGTGCATCGCCGCCGGGTTGATCCAGACCGAGGGGGTCCTGCAGTACGGGGGCCAGGCCGTCGTGGACGCGTTCGCGGCGCAGGTGCCGATGCGCCGGGCCGGTTCGCCCGAAGAGGTCGCCGCCACGATCGCGTTCCTGGCCTCGGCCGGGGGCGGCTACATCACCGGGACCACCGTGGTCGTCGACGGCGGGGCCGACGCCTGGGGGATGGGGACGGCGCCCCCGGGTCCGGAGCCGTCGGGGCACTAGTCCGTTACGGACTAGTGTGTCCGGTCGGTACCGCCCGCGGACGTGGGAGCGGTAGGCTTCCCGAGCCGAATCGGATCGGTCTCACGCGGAGGAGAACCCATGGCGGATGCCCTGCAGAACTTCATCGACGGCCGTTGGGTGGACGCGATCGACGGCGGACGGTTCGACGTCGTCAACCCCGCCACCGCCGAGGTGATCGCGACGGCGCCCGATTCGCAGCCCGCCGACGCCGAGGCCGCGATCGACGCGGCCCGCCGGACGTTCGACGATGGCTCCTGGTGGCCCCGGACGACCGAGCGCGATCGCGGACGGATCCTGCTCCGCGCCGCCGACATCGTCCGCCGCGAGCACGAGCGACTCGCCCAGCTCGAATCGTTGGACGCTGGCAAGCCGATCGGCGAGGCGCGGGAGGACATCGCCGAGGTCGCCTTCATGTTCGAGTACTACGGCGGGTGGGCGACGAAGATCTACGGCGACATCCCGCCGGTCGGCCCCGACGCGCTCTCGCTCGTGGTGAAGGAGCCCGTGGGTGTCGCGGCCGCGATCACCCCGTGGAACTACCCCATGATGATGGCGGTGCAGAAGGTCGCGCCGGCGATCGCGGCCGGGTGCACGCTCGTGCTGAAGCCCGCCGAGCAGACGCCGCTGACCGCGCTGGAGATCCCGAAGATCCTGGAGGAAGCCGGGCTCCCGGCGGGCGTCCTGAACGTGATCACCGGGTTCGGGGAGACGGCCGGGGCGCCGCTCGTGACGAGCCCGAAGGTCGACAAGGTCGGCTTCACGGGGTCCAGGGACGTCGGGAAGCTGATCCTGCGCAACGGCGCCGACACCCTCAAGCGCGTCACGCTCGAGCTCGGAGGCAAGTCGCCCAACATCGTGTTCGCGGATGCGGAGTTCGATGCCGCGGTCGAGGGCAGCGCGAACGGCATCTTCTGGAACCAGGGCGAGATCTGCTCCGCGGGCTCCCGCGTGTTCATCGAGCGTTCGATCTACGACGACGCGTTGAACGCGCTGATCGACCGCGCGCGCGGCGTGGTGGTGGGCGACGGGATGGACGAGGCCACCACGATGGGCCCGCTGGTGTCCAAGGAACAGCAGGAGCGGGTGCTGTCCTACATCGACGTGGGCCAGCAGGAGGCGAAGCTCGCCGTGCAGGGCGACACGCCGGCCGACCCGAAGCTCGCGAACGGCTACTTCGTGCCGCCGACGATCTTCGCGGACGTCGACAACGCCGCGCGGATCGCGCGCGAGGAGATCTTCGGCCCCGTGATGTCGGTGATCCCGTTCTCGAGCGTCGAGGAGGTGGTCGAGCTGTCGAACGACAACGACTACGGCCTGGCCGCCGCCGTGTGGACGCGCGACATCAAGAAGGCGATCAACACGGCGAAGGCGCTCCGTGCCGGGATCGTGTGGATCAACGACACGCAACCCGCGCCCACCGAGTCGCCCTGGGGCGGCTACAAGCAGTCGGGCATCGGTCGCGAGCTCGGTCGCGAGGGGCTGGACGATTACCTCGAGGCGAAGCACATCTACGTGAACCTGGCGGAGTAGCTACCGCCCGCGGGGCGCGGCCAGGCCGCCTGCCACGATCCCCAGCGTGGCGATCACGATCGTCGCCATCGCGGCGCGCAGGCTGAAGGCCTGGGCCAGCCACCCGAGGAGCGGGGGGCTCCAGATGAACCCCGTGTAGCCGACGGTCGTGACGGCGGCCAGAGCGTTCGCCTGATCGTCCGCGGGGGAGAGCTCCTCGACCAGACCGAACGCAGCCGGCGAGGCCGCCGAGATCGTGAAGCCGAGGAGCAGGAACGCCGCGCCGACGACGAGGGCGCTGTCGGTGAGGACCGCGATCAGGCCCGAGACGGCCGCGCCGGCGCCGGCCAGGATGATCGTCGTGCGGCGCCCGCGGCCGAAGAGCACGCGGCTGGCGACGAGGCGACCGACGAACGCGGCGCCCGCGAACGCGACGAACGCCGCCGCGGCGACGGCGGCCGACGCGCCGAGCTCGTCGCGGAGGTACAGACCCGACCACACGTCCATCGAGCCCTCGACGAGGAACGTTGCCATCACGATCAGCGCCGGGACCCACAGCGCTGGGGTCCGGAACAGCGGGGAGAGCGCCATCGACGTCCGGACGGCCGCCGCCGGCGGCTCGCGCGTCACGGTCGCCGCGGTCCAGGCGGCGGTCGCGACGAGCGCGGCGGCCTCGACCGCGAACCCGAGCCGGTAGTCGAGGTCCGCGGCCCGGATCGCGCCGGCGATCATGGCGCCGGTCACGCCTCCGAGGGCGTAGCACGCGTGGAGCCACTGCAGGACCGGCCGGCGCGAGCGCACCTCCAGCCGTTGAGCGGCGACGTTCAGGTACACGTCGATCAGGCCGTTGCCGAGCCCGACCAACACGAACGCGAGCGGCAACCCGCCGTCGGGGATGAAGGCGATCGCCGCGGTCGCGGCGGCGAGCGAGGCGAGCGAGGCCGGCACGCTGATGCGCAGCGGCAGCGTCTGCAGCCTGGGCGCGAGGAACAGCATCACCGCGACGGCCGTGATAGAGATCAGCGTGTAGGCGATGCCGAGGCCGGGGTCGGAGAGGTCGCGGTCACGCTGCCACTCGAAGACGAGGATGACCCACACGCCCCAGAACTGCCCGAACGACCAGTACCCGGCGAGCAAAGGCAGGATCTCGCGGCGGAACCGGACCGGCGCGGGGTCGGTGCGATCGCCTGCGCCGGCCGCCATCCGGGCATCCTGCCACACGGCCTGAACGACGGGTCAACCTTGACCGGCGGGGCGGGACGAGGGCTATGCTGCGCGGACGATGGCGGGGGGAGAGGTACAGCTCGTCGACTTGGTGAAGCGCTTCGGCGAGTTCAGCGCGGTCGCCGGGATCAACCTGCAGATGCCGCCCGGCGAGTTCTTCTCCCTGCTCGGCCCCTCGGGATGCGGCAAGACGACGACGCTGCGGATGATCGCGGGGTTCGAGCGACCGACCGAGGGACAGATCCTGCTCGACGGCGTGGACGTCGCCCAGGTCCCGCCGCACAAGCGCAACGTCAACACCGTGTTCCAGAACTACGCCCTGTTCCCGCACCTGTCGGTCGAGGAGAACGTCGCGTTCGGTCTGCGGTATCAGAAGGCCACGAAGCAGGAGACGAAGGAGCGGGTCGGCGGCGCCCTGGAGCTGGTCCAGCTCACGCAGTTCGCGAAGCGCCGTCCGTCCCAGCTCTCGGGTGGTCAGCAGCAGCGCGTGGCCCTCGCGCGTGCGCTGATCCTGAACCCCGCCGTCCTCCTGTTGGACGAGCCGCTCGGGGCGCTCGACGCGAAGCTCCGCAAGGGCCTGCAGGTCCAGCTGAAGGCCCTTCAGGAGCGGGTCGGCATCACGTTCATCTACGTGACGCACGACCAGGAGGAGGCCCTGACGATGTCGGACCGCATCGCGGTGATGTCGCAGGGGCAGGTCGAGCAGGTCGGAGGGCCGAAGGAGATCTACGAGGAGCCGGTGACCGCCTACGTCGCGGACTTCCTGGGCATCTCGAACCTGATGGAGGGTTCGGCTGAGGGCGCCTCGACCGGCGGCTGCCGCGTCCGGGTCGGGGAGTTCGAGTTGGTCGCCGGCCAGGGCGAGTCCGACACGAGCGGGGCGGCCAAGGTCACGATCCGTCCCGAGCGCGTCGATCTGGAGGTGACCGGCACGACCGGCGAGAACCGGATCCCGGGCATGGTCGAGCGCGTGGTCTACGTCGGCTCAACCCTGCAGGTGTTCGTGAACCTCGCCCCCGGGCAGCACCTGCAGGCCTGGATCCAGAACGAGGGCGGCGACCTCCCGTACGCCTCGGGCACGCCCGTGACGGTCCACTTCCCGCGCGAGGCTCTTCGCGTCCTGCCCGACACCGGCACCCCGGTCGAGATGACGACCGAACTCGAGGACGCACAGGCGAGCTGAGCACCGTCGTCCGGACCGGCCGACGGCCCACGCCGTCCGCCGCTCCGCGTCAGAGCTGGACGAAACCCCCGACGCCCTGTTCCTCGTCCTTCGCCAGGCTGCGGTACAGGAGCCAGCCGATCGCGATCACGATCATCGTCGAGACCAGCATCACGGTCGCGGCGGCGTTGACGGCCGGGGTCGGAGACGAACGCGCGGCGCTGTAGATCTTGACCGAGAGCGGCTCGCTCGCAGCCGGTCCCGAGAGGTAGCGCACGGTGACGAAGTTGTCGACCGAATCGGCGAACACCAACGCGATGCTCGCGAGCACGGCGGGCCACAGCAGCGGGAGGAGGACGCGTCGGAGCGACTGGCTCGGGGTCGCCCCGAGGTCCATCGCCGCCTCCTCGTACTCGGGTCCGATCGACAGGAGCCGTGCCCGCACGATGATGAACGGGTACGACATCTGGAACGTCACCAGGCCGATCACCTGCGCCGTGGTCCCGAGGTCGAGCACGTTCAGCAGCAGGTTCGTGAAGAGCAGGAACATCGAGACGCCCAGGATGATCTCGGGCACCACGAACGAGAAGAGCATCGTGAAGTTCGCTCCCGCCGCCGGGCGGCCGCGCCAGCGATCGATGCCGATCGCGAACGCGGTGCCGATCGGGACGGCGATCAGGACCGTGAGGATCGAGAGCCGGAACGTCTGGAACATCGCGGTGCGGAGCGCGGCGTCGTGCCACAGGGAATCGAACGGGTCTTGGTACCACCAGCGCATCGAGAAGCCCTGCCAGGTGCTCCGCGAGCGACCGGAGTTGAACGAGAAGATCACGGCGATCACGACGGGCACGATCGACCAGAGCAGGTATCCCCAGGTGATCGCCTGGAGGAACCGGGGCTTCCGCCAGGGGTTGTGGAGCCAGCCGCGCGGGGCGGGGGCGGTGGACGTCCTGCCCAGCCCCGGAGTGCCGAACAGCGCGTCGTCCGCGGCGCCGCTCACGTGATCCCCTCGGCGGCGCGTCGCGTCGCGCGCAGGTAGTAGAGCATCGGGAGCATCACCAGGAAGATCAGGATCAGGGTGAGCGATCCCGCCTCCGGTCCCTGCCCCGCCTGACCGACGGCCGCGTCGAGCAGGTTCCCGTACATCGAGGTCGTCGTCGAGCCGAGCAGGGTGTTCGTGTAGTAGTCGCCGAACATCGGCAGCGACACGATCACGATGCCGGCCAGGATCGCCGGCTTCGACAACGGCAGGGTGACCCGCCGGAACGTCTGGAAGGGGCTCGCACCCAGGTCGCGTCCGGCCTCGAGCAGGCTGCCGTTGATCCGGTCGAGCGAACCGAACAGCGGGAGGATCATGAACGGGATGTAGCCGTAGACCAGCCCGAGGATCACCGTGAACGGCTTGCCGGCGAGCCACTCGATCGGCGCCACCCCGAACACCCCGAGGACGTCGTTCACGTACCCGTCGGGCTGGAGCAGGCTCTGCCAGGCGTAGATCCGCATCAGGTAGCTGATCCAGAACGGCGCGACCAGCAGCACCAGGATCAGCCCCTTCCGCTTCCCGGCGTGCCGCGCGGCGAAGTACGCGACCGCGTAGCCGATCACCAGACAGATCAGGCTAGCGGCCACGACGTACACGATGGTGCGGATCAGCGGGTCGAGGTAGATCCGGTCGCCCACGTAGAACTTCTCGAGCGTCGCCGAGAACGTGTCGAAGCTCCACCACCAGGGCTGATAGACGGGCAGCGGCGTCCGGAAGAAGGGATCGACGGTCCCGAACGCGACGGACAGCACCACGTACAGCGGCAGGACGAAGAACAGCGCCAGCCAGAGCAGCCCCACCCCCGTGAACGACGGCCAGTACCAACCCGGGTAGAGCGCCCCGCTGCGTTGGTCGGACGGCCCCGCGTCGTGGCGCTTCTTGCCGAGGCGCCGCCTAGCCACCGGCCAGGATCTCGTTCCAGGCCGCGAGCCAGAGCGCGTCGGCCTCGGGTGTCAGCTCGCTCTGGATGTATCCCAGCGTGAAGTTCTCCTCCCCGAGGACCGCCTTCGAGAGCGCGGGTGGCACGACGCCCTCCCCGATCAGCCGGTCGGGGACGATCGAGTTGAAGGGCGGCTGGTAGCCGTTCCAGTCGGCGAAGTTCATGTAGCCCCACTTCTCATCCAGGAGGAAGTTGAGGAACTCGTGCGCGAGCCGCGGGTGCGGCGCGTCGGAAGGGATCACGATCGTGTCGTTGCCGATCAGCCCCTTCTGGTCGTCCGGGTACCAGTAGCCGAGGACGTCCTCGGGGGTGCCCTTCGGCAGGTAGTACTTCGCCCCGACGATGTCGCCCGACCACGCCTGCGACACCGTGAACTCTCCCTCGGGGAGCTTCGCATAGGTCCCGTTGATCAGCAGGCGCGCGCCGTTGTCGTTGATCATCTGCAGGATCGCGTCCTTCGCGGCGTCGATCGCGACCGGATCGTCGGAGTCGGGGTCCGTCACGCCGTTGCGCAGGAGCATCATCCCCAGGGCATCGCGGTACGAGTCGTAGTACGCCACGGCGTCCTTGAACGCGGGGTCGAAGAACGCCTCGTACCCGAGCTCCTCGGCCTGGGCGTCGTCGATGCGATCGCGCCGGTAGGCCACCCCGGTCGTGTAGATGACGTACGGCACCGTGTAGCGCGCGCCCAGGTCGTACCAGGGGCCCGGGTCGGAGAACACGGGCCAGACGTTCGCCCCCAGGTTGGGGATCAGCTCCAGGTTGAGCGGCTGGAGGTTCTTGGTCGCCACGAGGCGGCGGATGTAGTCCGTCGTCGGGAAGAAGACGTCCGCGGTGACCTGGCCGGCGACCAGCTTCTGGATGCCCTCCTCCATGTTGTTGAAGGTGGTCCACTCGACCTTGACGTCGTACTCGTCCTCGAAGGCGGCCAGGACCTTCTTGTAGAAGTACGCGTCCCAGTTGTAGACCTGCAGGGTCGCGCCGGCCTCGATCGGCGTGTCGGTCGCGATCGGCTCCCCGAACAGGGGCAGCTCGACCGGCGAGTTCGGGTTCGCGATCGGGATGTCCGTGGGGTCGACGGTTCCGCCGGTCGAGCCGCCGGTCGAGCCGCCGCCGGAGGTCGTGCCGGGCTTCTGACAGGCGGCCAGGATCGCGGCCAGGCTCGGCATCGCCACCGCGGCTCCGCCGGCGCGGCGGAGGAAGTCACGTCGGCTGAGCGGGTGCGGGCGTCGTGATCCGGGCATGGTATTCGATCCCCCTCGTCGGTGCGCGTCGTTGACCGGCCGTTCAAGCCTCGGTCGCGTGGTACCACAGCCTCCCCGCGGAGCGCAAGGCTGGGCGACCGCGGGCCCTCAACTACGCGTACGCAGGTGCGACCGTCGCGGTTCATGCAGGCCGGATGGCCTGCGGCGATGTCCGCGCGTTGACGCCTCGGCCGCCGGCGCCGATACGATGCCCGCCCGACGGAGGCGCCGGGATCGGAAGGAGCTTCATGAGCGACGATGCGACGAACGAGCCCGTGCTGGTCACCGAAGACCTGGGTCCGGTCCGGCGACTGACGATGAACCGTGGTCGAGCCCTCAACGCCCTCAACGGAGCGCTGGTCTCGGCCCTCTCGGACGCGATCCGCCTGGCGGGCGAGGACGACGCCGTCTCGGTCGTGATCCTCCGCGGCGCGGGTCGCGCGTTCTCCGCCGGCTACGACCTGAACGAGGACGCGCGTGGCGGGGCGCTCGACGCGAAGCACTGGCACGAGGAGCTGCGCAGCTCCACGGCGAAGATGCTCGAGATCGTGGATTGCCCGAAGCCCGTGATCGCGAGCGTGCATTCCTACTGCCTCGCAGGGGGAACCGACCTGATGCTCGCGTGCGACCTGGCGGTCGCCGCCGACGACGCGTTCTTCGGATACGTGGACGTGCGCTTCGGCTCGGGGGTCGTGTCGATGTTCCTGCCCTGGGTGGTCGGCGTGCGCAAGGCCAAGGAGCTCTTGTTCACCGGGGAGGATCGGATCCCGGCGGACGAGGCGCTCCGGATCGGGCTCGTGAACCGCGTGGTGCCCCGGGGTCGCCTCGATGACGAGACCCTCTCGCTGGCCGAGGAGATCGCGAGGAACGAGCCGTTCGTGATCCAGACCACGAAGCGCGCGGTCAACCGTGCGTGGGACGTGGCGGGGTTCCGGCAGGCGCTCGAGGCGAACACCGAGCTCGACACGATGATCGAGACGGCGGACCTGCCGGCACGAGCGGAGTTCCGGCAGATCACGAACGAGCGGGGCCTGAAGGAGGCGATCGCCTGGCGCGACGCGAAGTTCCGGGGCGACCCCGCATGACCGGCCACCGGACCATCGCCGCGGGATGAACCCGAGCCGGCTCCGACCGCTGCTCGCCCCGCGCTCGATCGCCATCGTCGGGGCGTCGGAGTCCTCCGACAGCTGGGCCCCCGAGATCGAGCGGTCGCTCCGGCACCTGGGGTTCGACGGCGACCTGTACCCGGTCAACCCGAAGTACGACGAGGTGTGGGGACTCCCCTGCAGCGGGAGCGTGCGTGAGCTCCCGCGCGGGGTCGACCTGGCCGTGATCGTGGTCCCGGCGCGGGTCGCGGTTCGCATGCTGGACGAGTGCGGGCGCGCCGGCGTCCGCAGCGCGATGGTCGTCTCCTCGGGGTTCGCCGAGGCCGGGGAGGAGGGCCGGCGGCTGCAAGCCGAGCTGCGCGAGGTCGCGCTCATGCACGACCTGCCGGTCCTCGGCCCGAACGTCGAGGGGTTCGTGAACTACGTCGATCGAGTGGCACCGTACGGGACGACGCCGCCGCCGCGTCCGGTCCCCGGCTCGATCGCGGTGCTCTCGCAGAGCGGGACGGTGGCCTGGACGATGAACCAGCTCGCCAGCGACCGTGGCGTCGGCCTCCGCATCATCCTCGGCGTCGGCAACGAGGCGGTGCTGGGGCTGGGTGACCTCTTCGCCTGGGCCGCGGCGGATCGGCACACGCGGGTCGTGACCTCCTACGTCGAGACGATGCGCGACGTCGACGGCATCGGCCGTGGCCTCGACGCGCTCCGCGCCGCGCGCAAGCCGGTGCTGATCTGCGCGCCCGAGGGGCGGAGCGAGGCCGCCCGGCGATCGATCGTGGCCCACACGGGGGCGCTCGCCGGCGACACGGCCCTCCGTGACGCATGGTTCCGGGGCCACGGCGTGGTGCTGGTGGAGGACCCGGTGACGATGTTCGAGGCCGCGCTGCTGCTGTCCCATCACCGTCGCGTCCGCACCACGGGCGTGGCCGCGGCGCTGCAGTCGGGCGGCGCCTGCACGTTGTTCGCCGAGGCCGCCGGCGCGCAGGGCCTGTCGTTGCCCGAGTTCTCGGCGACGACGAAGCGACGCCTGCGGCGGACGCTGCCGACGTTCGCCTCGCAGAACAACCCGCTCGACGTGACGGGACAGGCCGCCGTGGAGACGCGGATGTTCCGCGGTGCCCTGCGGGCGCTGGCGCGCGACCCGGCCGTCGGGATCGTCGCGTTCGATGCCTTCCCGCCGCGCTCCGAGGACGAGGGCGTCTGGGCGGAACCCGTGATCGAGGAGGTGCGCGCGCTGCGGCGCGAGACCGGCGTGGTGTTCGCTTCGGTCGCGATGAGCGCGCTGGCCTACGGCGACGCCGCGTTCGGCTTCGTCCGGCGGGCCGGGCTCCCGTTCCTGCAGGGGCATCGGGCGGCGACCGGTGCGATCCGTGCGCTCGTGGAGCTGCAGGACGCGAACGCCCGGTCGGTGCCCGACGTCCGGCCCCATCCGGGGCGTGTGCGGGCGATGCGCCTGCTCCGCGGCCTGAGCGGCCCGCTCGACGAGGCGCAGGGTGCGGCGCTGCTCGCCACGTACGGCGTCCGGCGTCCCGCGGAGCGGGTCGTTCGCGATCCGGCCGCGGCCCGGACCGCGGCGGCTCGGATCGGGTTCCCGGTCGCGGTCAAGGCGCTGGCGCCGGAGCTGCCGCACAAGGCGAAGCTCGGGGGCGTTCACGTCGGTCTGACGAACGGGACCGACGTCGAGATCGCGGCCGCCGAGGTGCTGTCGGCGGCTCGCCGCGCCGGTGCGCGCGCGCCGAAGGTCCTCGTCCAGGCGATGGCCGTGGGGACCGAGGTCCTGGTCGGGGCGGTGATCGACGAGCGGTTCGGGGCCTGCGTGACGGTCCGCCCCGGAGGGGCGCTCGCGGAGGCCGGGGCGGCGACGTTCGTCGCGGCCCCGCTGCGTCCGGCCCAGGCCCGGCGCTTCGTGGAGGAGCAGGCCGCGGGATGCGGCCTGGATGCGCAGCGTCACGACCTCGCGGCGACGGCGCGCGCCGTCGCCGCGGTCGCGCGCGCCGCGCACGATCTGCGGACACGGCTCACCTCGCTCGAGGCCAACCCGCTCATCGTGTCCGAGCGCGGAGCGGTCGCGGTGGACGCACTCGCGGAGGCCCGCCCGCCGGTCGCGGACCCGGACGGGTGAGCTCGGGCCGCGGGTGATCTACGGACTGATCGCGGCCCTGGGGTTCGGGCTCGCCGACTTCGAGGGGGCGCTCGCCGGCCGCCGGATCGGGAGCCTCTGGGCGGTCATCGTCGGACAGGCGGTCTCGGCCGTCGTCATCACGGGCATCCTGCTGTGGTCCGGCGACCCGCTCGCGCCGCTCGGTCCGGTCGCCGGGCTGGTGGCGCTGAACGGCCTCTGCGCCGCCGCCGCGTACCAGACGCACTACCGGGCGCTCCAGCTCGGCCCGGTGGCGGTCGTCAGCCCGATCGGCGCGGCGTACGCGGTCGTCGGCGTGCTCCTCGCGGTGGTCTTCCTGGACGAGCGTCCCGGGACGGTCGCGCTGCTCGGGAGCCTCGTGACCGTCGGCGGCGTGATGCTCGTCTCCACCGACCTCCGCGAGTTCCGGACGGGCGTCCGACGCGTCGGCGCCGGCGTGCCCTGGGCGATCGTCTCGGCGGTGGCGTTCGGGGTGGCGGGCTTCCTCCTCGGGTACCTGTCGCAGCGCGCCGGTTGGGTGGTGGGGCTGTGGTCCTCGCGCGTGGCGCAGGTGGCGTGCTACGTGCCGCTCGCGATCGTTGCCCGGTCCCAGGCTTCGCGCCTGCGGGATCGGCGCGGCCTCGCGATCGCGCTGGTCGCGGCCGTCGCCGACATCGTCGGGGTGATCGGGCTGTCGGTCGGCGCGGATCGGGGCTTCGTCTCGATCACCCTCGCGGCGAGCGCGGTCTTCCCGCTCGTCGCCGTCGGGCTCTCGCTCGCGATCCTGCACGAGCGGCTCGTGCCGAACCAGCTCGTCGGGATCGGATTGGTGGTCTCCGGTCTGCTGATGCTCGGGGTCGGCTAGCTCGGGTCGCTCACGGGCGCCGGCGGATCGCTCGCGGCGGGGGCCGACCGCTTCCGCCGAGGCTTGGGTCGCTCGTGCCGGTAGAAGTCGACGTGCTCGGGCGCGAGCGGCGTGTTCCCCAGGATCAGGTCCGAGGCCTTCTCGGCCACCATCATCACCGGAGCGTAGATGTTGCCGTTCGTGACGTAGGGCATCACGGACGCGTCGACGACGCGGAGGCCCTCGAGCCCGTGGACCTTCATCGTCAGCGGATCCGTGACCGACAGGTCGTCGACACCCATCCGGGCCGTGCACGACGGGTGGAGCGCTGTCTCGCCGTCGCTCGCGACCCAGTCGAGGATCTGCTGGTCGCTCTCGACCGCGGGACCCGGGGAGATCTCCCCCCCGTTGAACGGGTCCATCGCCGGCTGGTTCAGGATCGTCCGAGCCACGCGGATCGCTTCCACCCACTCGCGCCGGTCCTGGTCGGTCGAGAGGTCGTTGAAGCGCAGCGCGGGGTGCACGGTCGGGTCGGCGCTCACGATCTTCACCGAACCGCGGGCGTCCGAGTACATCGGTCCGATGTGGACCTGGTACCCGTGGTCGCCCGCGGGGGCGGAACCGTCGTAGCGAACGGCGATCGGCAGGAAGTGGAACATCAGGTTCGGGTACGCGACGTCGTCGTTGCTGCGGGCGAACCCGCCACCCTCGAAGTGATTCGTCGCGCCCGGCCCGCGGCGGAAGAACAACCACTGGAACCCGATCCACGGCCGGTAGCGCCACTGCAGGTACGGCGCCATCGACACTGGCTGTTTGCAAGCGTACTGCACGTAGACCTCCAGGTGGTCCTGCAGATGCTCGCCGACGCCGGGAAGGTCGTGGACCATCTCGACGCCGAGCGGCCGCAGCTCGGCGGCGTCGCCGACGCCGGAGACCTGCAGGAGCTGCGGCGTGTTGATCGCGCCGCCGCACAGGATCACCTCGCCGGCGCGCGCCGACCGCGCCTCGCCCCGACCGCGCGTGTACTCCACGCCGATCGCCCGGGTCCCGTCGAACAGCACGCGCGTGACGAAGGCCCGCGTCTGGACCTCGAGGTTCGTTCGGCCCATCACCGGGTGCAGGTACGCGCGCGCCGCCGACAGCCGGCGCCCGCGGTGCACGTTCCGGTCGAACGGGGCGAACCCCTCCTGGCGGTAGCCGTTCACGTCGTCCGTGAGCGGGTAGCCGGCCTGCTGCACCGCCTCGAAGAACGCCCCGAACAGCGGGTTCGTCGCCGGGCCGCGCTCGAGGACGAGCGGACCTGAGTGACCGCGCCGCGCGTCTCCGCGTTCGGCGGCGAGGCAGGTCTCCATCCGCTTGAAGTACGGCAGGCAGTGCGCGTAGTCCCACGTCTGCATGCCCGGATCGGCGGCCCAACGCTCGTAGTCGAGGGGGTTCCCCCGTTGGAAGATCATGCCGTTGATGCTGCTGGAGCCGCCGAGGACCTTCCCGCGGGCGTGGTAGATGCGGCGGCCGTTCATGAACGGCTCGGGCTCGGACTCGTACTTCCAGTCGTAGAACCGGCTGCCGATCGGGAACGTGAGCGCCGCCGGCATGTGGATGAACACATCGAACAGGTAGTCCGGCCGACCGGCCTCGAGGACCAGCACCCGGTTGCCCGGGTCGGCGGAGAGCCGGTTGGCGAGGGCGCTCCCGGCCGAGCCTCCCCCGACGATCACGAAGTCGTAGGCGGTCACGGCGCTATCCTGCCCGACCCGGCGGACCCCGCGCGAGCCGTACGTTGCTCCAGCCGCAACCGCGAGCTTGCACCCCCGGCGGCCGCGGGCAGAAGATGGACGGCCGCGCTGCCGTCGATCGAGGGGGGTCCGTGGACGACGCCACCGTCTCGTGCCGCAACGTCTGGAAGGTGTACGGCCCCAAGGCCGAGCGGATCGTCGGGTCCGCGGACGCGGAGCTCTCCCGTCAGGAGCTCCTGGAGAAGACCGGATGCGTGGCGGCGGTCCGCGACGTGTCGTTCGACGTGGCCGAGGGCGAGGTCTTCGTCGTGATGGGGCTCTCCGGCTCGGGCAAGTCCACGCTGGTCCGGATGATCAACCGGCTCCACGACCCGACGGCCGGCCAGGTCCTGATCGACGGCGAGGATGTCGTGCAGCTGAACGAGGACCGGCTCCGCGACCTGCGCCGCCGGAAGATCAGCATGGTGTTCCAGCACTTCGGCCTGTTCCCGCACCGGCGGATCGTCGAGAACGCCGCGTACGGCCTGGAGGTCCGCGGGGTCGAGAAGGACGAGCGCCTCCGCAGGGCCGAGGAGGTCCTGGAGATCGTCGGGCTGGGCGGTTGGGGCAACGCCTACCCCGACGAGCTGTCCGGTGGGATGCAGCAGCGGGTCGGGCTCGCGCGGGCGCTCGCCACCGACCCCGAGATCATGTTGTTCGACGAGCCGTTCAGCGCCCTCGACCCGTTGATCCGGCGCGACATGCAGGATCAGGTCCTGCGGCTGCAGCGCGACGTGAAGAAGACGATGATCTTCATCACCCACGACCTGATGGAGGCGCTCAAGCTCGGGAACCGGATCGCGATCATGAAGGACGGATCATTCGTCCAGATCGGAACGCCCGAGGAGGTCGTGGCGCACCCGGCGGACGACTACGTCGCGGACTTCACGCGGGACGTCCCGCGCGCGCACGTGCTCACCGCCCGCACGATCATGGAGCCGATCGCCGGCGGGAACGGCCACACCTACGGCGGCGACATCTCGGCCGACGCGGTGGTCCAGGATCTGCTGCCGCTGGTGGTGCACTCCGATCTGCCGTTGCGGGTCCTCGACGGCGAGCAGGTGGTCGGCCTCGTCGACCGGACGGCCGTGCTGACCGCGATGCTGGAGGACGCCGGCTGATGGCGATGATCGACGCCCCGCCGGGGCCCCAGCTCATCGGCGAGGAGGTCGCGGAGACACCGCCGCTCCCGATCCACCATGAGCCCGCCGGCTCGCCGTGGCGTCGCCGGCTGCTGTGGCTCGGCGTCTCGGTCGTCGTGGTGCTGATCGGCCTGCAGCTCACGGCCGGGTTCCCAGAGAAGTGGGTGATCGACATCGGCCATTGGTTCGAGTCGGTCGAGAACTGGATCCTGGAGAACGACGACACCAGCTGGATCTTCGTGAACGTGTTGACCCCGCTGAAGAACGGGGTCAACGCGCTGTTCGACAACCTGGTCCTGGTCCTGAACCGTCTCACGTGGTTCGGGTTCCTGACGACCGCGGTCGCGATCTCGGGGGCGCTCGCCGGGTGGCGGATGGCGATCGTGGCCGGGGTGGGGTTCGCCGTGATGGGCCTGCTCGGCCTGTGGGAGGAGAGCGTCGAGACGCTCGCGCTGGTCCTGGTCGCGGTCGCGATCGCGCTGCTGATCGGGGTGCCCCTCGGGATCTGGGCGGGACGCCACGACCGGGTCGAGCGGATCCTGCGGCCGATCCTCGACGGGATGCAGACGATCCCGGCCTTCTCGTACCTGATCCCGCTCGTGCTGCTGTTCAGCATCGGGACGACGACGGCGCTGATCGCCACGGTGATCTTCGCGCTGCCCCCGGCCGTCCGGCTGACGAGCCTGGGCGTGCGCGGCGTGCCCGCGACCACGCTCGAGGTGGCAGGCGCGTACGGCGCGACCGGACGGCAGACCCTCCGCAAGGTCCAGCTCCCGCTGGCGAAGCCGTCGATCATGCTCGGCGTCAACCAGACGATCATGATGGCCCTGGGCATGGTCGTGATCGCGGCCGTGGTCGGGTTCCAGGGCCTCGGCCGCCAGGTCTACAACGCGCTGCAGTCGCTGAACGTCGGCGAGGCGCTGAACGCCGGGTTGGCGATCGTGGCGATGGCGATCGTGCTCGACCGCGTGAGCTACGCATGGAGCCAGCGTTCCCGGACGAAGCGCGGCCGGAGCGGCTTCACGGCGTTCGGCCGCTCCTTCTCGAGCCGCACGATGTGGCTCCTCGCGGCGGTCGCGAGCGTGGCCGGGGTCGTGATCGGCCGTCAGGTGCTGCGTCAGCAGGCGTGGCCGGAACAGTGGACGTTCTCGGTCGCCGACCCCGCGAACGCGGCGGTGGACTGGATCACGCGGACGTTCGGCGACCTCACGAGCGCGATCTCGGACGCGATGATCCGCTACGCGCTCGACCCGATCCGCGACCTGCTCCTGGGCGTCCCGTGGTGGATGGTCTGCGGCGGCGCCGCGCTGCTCGCCTGGGTCGCCTCGCGCCGGCTCCGGCTGGCGCTGATGTCGTTCCTCTGCCTGGCGGCGATCGGGTTCCTCGGGATGTGGGACATCGCGATGGACACCCTCAGCCAGGTGATCGTCGCCGTCGTGCTGTCGGTGCTCGTGGCGATCCCGCTCGGGATCCTCGCCGCGCAGCACGATGCGTTCCAGCGCTTCTCGAAGCCGGCGCTCGACGCGATGCAGACGATGCCCGCGTTCGTCTACCTGGTCCCGGTGATCGCGCTGTTCAACGTCGGCCGCGTCCCCGGCGTGATCGCCGCGATGGTGTACGCGCTGCCTCCATGCATCCGGCTGACCGATCTCGGGATCCGCCAGGTCCCGCACGACTCCGTCGAGGCGTCGCTCGCGTACGGGGCGACGCGCCGTCAGCTGCTGCGGCGCGTCCAGCTCCCCCTCGCTCGCCCCTCGATCCTGCTGGGGATCAACCAGACGATCATGATGGTGCTGTCCGTCGTGATCATCGCGGGGCTGATCGGCGGCGGCGGGCTCGGCCTCGAGGTGATCAAGGGGCTCGCGCACGACGAGATCGCACGGGGGATGATCGGCGGGATCTGCATCCTGCTGCTCGCGATCGTGATCGACCGGATCACGCAGGCCTTCGGGATGGCATCCCGCACCATGCGGGGACCCGTAGGAACAGGCGGGATGTGGTGGACCCGCGTCCGGGCGCTCGTGCAGCGTCCGGAGGTGAACGGTGCAGAGGGGAAGGAGGACGGATGAGGAAGCCGCGCAGGTGGATGATCGTCGCGAGCGTGGCCTTGTTCGCGGTGGTCGCCGCCGCTTGCAGCGACGTCGACAGCGGTGACGGCGGGGAGACCGGCGCCGCGACGGGTGGCGCGACGGGCGAGACGGGACCGGCGGTCCCGGACAACAGCGACGTCACGATCAAGATCGCCGTGAACCCCTGGCTGGGTTCGGCGGCGAACGCGAACGTGGCCAAGGTCCTGCTCGAGCAGCAGCTGGGATACACGGTGGAGCTCGTCGAGATCGACGAGTTCGCGCAGTTCCCGGCCCTGTCGACCGGGGATCTGGACGCGACCCTCGAGGTCTGGCCGTCGGGCCACGCGAAGGACTACAAGAAGTACATCGAGGGCAACAACGGGGTCGTCGACGGCGGCCAGCTCGGCGCGATCGGCCAGATCGGTTGGTTCGTTCCCACCTACATGGTGGACGCGAACCCGGACCTCGCCACCTGGGAGGGCCTGAAGGGCAACGAGTCGGAGTTCGCGACGGCGGAGTCCGGCGATGCCGGCCAGCTCCTGGACGGCGATCCGAGCTTCGTCACCTTCGACCAGCCGATCGCCGACAACCTGGGGCTGAACCTGAAGGTCGTGTACGCGGGCTCCGAGGCGGCGCAGCTCTCGGCGCTCGACGCGGCATACGCGGACCAATCGCCGTTCCTGTTCTACTTCTGGACGCCGCACTGGGCGCACGCGCAGTACGACCTCACGATGGTCCAGCTCCCGGACGTCACGCCCGAGTGCGAGGACGCCGCGCTGAACGACGCCTCGGCCTACGCCTGCGCGTACCCGGAGGACGACCTGTACAAGGCGTTCAACGCGGACCTGCAGACGAAGGCGCCCGCCGCGTTCGCCTTCCTGTC
>DATBLY010000020.1:0-18696 GCA_036555125.1 Actinomycetota bacterium
ACGCGGTTCGTCCCCGACCCGCCGTCCCACGCGCAGTCCCACTCGCCGAGCCAGAAGTCGAGCTCGTCGGGGCCCACGGACGGACCGTAGGACACGGCACGCCCCGTGGCTTGCGGGAACGTGCCGCGTTCGCCCGGGTCAGGCGGGCGGCGCGAGCCGGTCGATCTCGGCGAGGTCCTCGGGGCTCAGGTCCCAGGCGGCAACGGCCGCCGTGTTCGCGCGCACCTGCTCCGGCGTCGTCGCGCCGGCGATCACGCTCGACACTGCCGGCCGGGCGGCGAGCCACGACAGGGCGAGCTCGAGCAACGTGTGCCCGCGGTCGGCCGCGAACACCTCGAGCCGTTCGATCGCATCGAAGGGCGCGTCCCGGAGATCGTCCTCCTCGGCATCGGGGGCCGCGAGCCGCGCTCCGGCCGGCGCCGGCCGACCGCGACGGTACTTGCCGGTCAGGAGGCCGCTCGCGAGCGGCCAGTAGGGCATCAGGCTCAGGCCGAGACCTTCGCACGCCGGCAGCACGTCGGCCTCGGCCTCCCGGGCCACCACGCTGTACTCGTTCTGGACCGAGGCGAACCCCGGTCCGCCGATCGCCGCCGCCGCTCGCGCGGCCTCCTCGAGCTGCGCGGCCGTGACGTTGGAGCATCCGATCTCGCGCACCTTCCCCGCTCGGACCAGATCGCCCAGGGCGCCGAGCGTGTCGGCGATCGGCGTCGAGACGTCGGGCGAGTGGAGCTGCAGCACGTCGATCCGGTCGGTGCTGAGCCGGCGCAGGCTCGCCTCGGCCGCCTCGCGGACGTACGCCGGAGCGGCCCCAGCCTCCCGGCCCAGATCCGATCGGAACCCACCGAACTTCGTCGCGATCACGACCTGGTCGCGGCGACCGGCGAGCGCCCGTCCGAGGAACTCCTCGCTGAGGCCGTCCCCGTAGTTGTCGGCGGTATCGAACGTCGTGACGCCGGCGTCCAGCGCCGCCTCGATCACGGCCTTCGCTCCCGCCTCGTCGACCCGCCACCCGAAGTTGTTGCAGCCGAGGCCGGCCAGGCTGACCTCGATCGCCCCGATCGTGCGCACCGTCATCGCTCCGGGGTCCGATCCTCGAGCTCCCACGCGTGGTCCAACACGTGCCACGCCGTCCGGCGCACGGCGTACCTCGGCGTCCAATACCGTCCGCCGCGCGGCCCGGTCCGGTCCGGCTCGTTTCGCGGGACCGCCCAGAGCGCCTCGACGATCGCCGCGCGGACCGGCAGGAGCGCGTCGGCGCCCTCCTCGGCGACCTTGATGCCCGCGCCGAGCTTGCCCATGTACGCGCGGTCGGCGTCGGCGACGTGGGCGACGATCTGCTCCACGTCTCGGCCTCCGCCACGCGGACCCTTCGTGAGCTCGACGCCCGCGGACGCGTCGACGGCGCCGTCGAACGCCTTCCAACACGCCCGCAGGATCCGCTCCGCGCGCTGCAAGTCCGCGTCGTCGACCGGCTCGCGGTCGGCGGACGGCGCCACGCCGGGAGCGCCGAAATCGGTCGTCGCGTCGCCCTCGACGCGCTCCGCCACTCGCAGCTCGTCCGTCGCTCCCGGCGCCGAGAACCCCAGCCGGGCCGAGGCGACGGCGCGCCCGTAGCGTTCCGCGTACGCGAAGAGCGTTCCGAGCGCGGCATCCTCGTCCCGACCGCTCCGGCACCAGCCCGGCCAGTCGAGGGCGCCGGCGAACACCCGCTTCGCGCCGACCTCTACGTAGACCTCGGTCACATCCGGGTCCCGACTTCGTCGAGGTGTCGCAACAGGTCGGCCGGGTCCTCGTACACGCGATACGCGCCCGCGCGCTCCAGCTCGTCCTGGCCGTACCCGCCCGACAGCAGCCCGACGCCGAGCGCCCGGGCGCGCCGCGCGGCGAGCAGGTCCCACACGCTGTCGCCGACGACGACGGAGTCCTCGATCGCGACGCCGAGGCGGTCCGCGGCGGCAAGGAACAGGTCGGGGTCGGGTTTCGCGCGGAGCACCTGGTCGCGAGTCACGATCGGGACGGCGGGCGGGATCCCCAGCGCCTCCAGCGTGGGCGCGGCGCTCTCGAGCCGTCCGCTCGTCGCGATCGCCCACGGCGTGCCGGTCTCGGTCAGGTACGCCAGGAGCTCACGCGCACCGGGGAGGGGGCGCACCTGCTGCCGCCGCTCGGCGTACGCCTCGGCGTGCGCGGCCATCAGGCGCGCCGCCTCGTCCTCGGTGACCGGCCGGCCGAGCTCGCGCAGCAGCGCGTTCGCGAACAGCCCGCCGCTCATCCCGATCTTGCGGTGGATCCGCCAGACGGACAGCTCGATGCCGGTGGCCTGCAGCGCGTCGTGCCACGCCAGCACGTGCTGGTAGACGCTGTCGACGAGCGTGCCGTCCAGGTCGAACAGGTACGCCTGCCGCGCCTTCGCCATGCCGCGCAGCCTAGCGCGGGCCCGGATCGGCGTCGGCGTCGGCGTCGGCGTCGGCGGCGGACTCGACCAGCTCGGTCGGCGCGTGGTGCACCGCCGGGATCGAGCCCAGCTTGCCCGCCTGGTAGTCCTGGAAAGCCTGCAGCACCTCGGCCTTCGTGTTCATCACGAACGGGCCCATCCACGCGACCGGCTCGCCGATCGGACGGCCGCCGAGCACGATCACCTCGAGCTCGGGCGAGCGGCTCTCCTGCCCGGTCGCCGCCGCGACCCGCACCGAGTCCCCGGGACCGAACACCGCGAGCTGGCCGGTGCGGACCGGGCGTCCTTCGGCTCCGGCGGTCCCTTCGCCCGCCAGGATGTACACGAGCGCGTTGAACGCGGGGTCCCACGGCAGATCCAGCCGCGCGCCGGGGGAGATCGATGCGTGGACCATCGCGATCGGGGTGTACGTGTCCCCGGGGCCGCGACGGCCGGCCAGCTCACCCGCGATCACGCGCACCAGGGATCCGGCATCGGCCGAGGCGAACAGCACGACCTCGGACGCGCGCAGGTCCTGGTACCGGGGGGGTGCCCACTTCTCCGCGCGAGGCAGGTTCACCCACAGCTGCAGCCCGTGGAACAGGCCGCCGCTCACCACCAGGTGCTCCGGCGGCTTCTCGATGTGCAGGATCCCGGCGCCGGCCGTCATCCACTGGGTGTCGCCGTTCGTGATCACGCCCCCGCCGCCGTTCGAGTCCTGGTGCTCGAAGATCCCGTCGATGATGTACGTGACGGTCTCGAACCCGCGATGTGGGTGCCAGGGCGTGCCCTTCGGCTCGCCCGGCGCGTACTCGACCTCCCCCATCTGGTCCAGGTGCACGAACGGGTCGAGGTCGGCCAGGTCCACGCCCCAGAAGGCGCGGCGGACCGGGAAGCCCTCGCCCTCCAGGGCCGACGGGGCGGTGGTCACGGTGCGGACGGGTCGCTGGCGGGCGGTGACGTCGGGCTCGGGGAGTCGCCGCAGGGTCGTGAGGTCGTCGACGGTGACGGCCGGCATGGTGTCCTCCTTCGGGTTCGCCCTCGCGAACGGGCGGTCCGTCTCCCGTATTCCCGATGGGCTCGGCTAGCGTCCGTCGAGCAACGCGCGCGCGCCGCGCTTCACGAGCTGGTCCGCGATGATCGAGCGCTGGATCTCGGACGTGCCCTCCCAGATCCGGTCGACGCGGAGCTCGCGCCAGAACCGCTCGGCGACGTTCTCGCGCATGTAGCCGCGGCCGCCGAAGATCTGCACCGCGCGATCCGCGACGCGGTTCGCCATCTCCGACGCGTACAGCTTCGCCATCGAGCACCGCGCGTGCTGCAGCTTCACGTCGACGCCGTCGTCGATGTCGCGCGCGAGCGCGTACGTCATCAGGCGCGCGGCGTGCAGCTCGGTCAGCGAGTCGGCCAGCGCATGGCCGATCGCCTGGTTCTGGACGATCGGCGTGCCGAACTGCACCCGCTCCGTCGCGAACGCCGTCGCCTCGTCGATCAGCCGCTCCGCCGCGCCGCAGCAGCGCGCTGCGATCATCAGCCGCTCGTACCGGAACCATTCGTACGTGAACGCCATCCCGTCGCCCTCGGCGCCGATCAGGTTCGCGGCCTGGACACGGACGTCCTCGAACGCGACGATCGGGTGGTGGTGCGCGTACGTGTGCGTGTACGCGGGGGTCCGCACGACTCGCACGCCGGGCGTGTCGACGTCCACGAAGAACATCGCGTGCTGGCCCTCGTGCTCGCCGCCGACGAGCTTGGCCTGGAAGAAGCAGTGGTCGGCGCGGTTGAACGACGTCACGTGCATCTTCGTGCCGTTCAGCACGTAGTCGCCGCCGTCGCGGCGCGCGGTGGCCGCGATCGCGTCGACGTCGGAGCCCGCGCCCTCCTCGGTGATCGCGTAGCACTCGCCGCGCTCGCCGCGGACCGTCGGCGCGATCCACGTCTCGAGCTGATACGGGGTCACGACCGCCGGCGCCCACGCGGCGGGCGTGTGCACGCACCAGCCCAGCGCGTTCGTCACGCGGCCGATCTGTTCGGAGACCAGGACCTGCTGCAGCATCGACAGGCCGCCACCGCCCAGCTCGACCGGCATGTTCATCGACGAGAACCCCAGCTCGCGCGCCAGGCGCTCGTGGCGCTCATGGACCTCGGGCGGGACCTCGCCGACGTGCTCTTCGGCGTGGACCTCCCACGGGATCAGCTCGTCGTCGACGAACCGGCGCGCGCGGTCCTGGAGCTCGCGGTCGGCGTCTGTCAGCACGCGCCGCAGCATAACGCGCGCATTGAACGGCCGTTCAACCGCCGTCTCGCTCAGCTCAGGAACTCGAGGCGGTCCCGGTGCGCCAGGAGCTGCGCGCGGGTCTCGGGGTCGATCGCGTGCTCGCGCTCGGGCTCCTCGACGTCGGGGCGCTCGCCGAACAGCTCCCCCGACAGGTAGCGCTGCCCCGTGTCCGCGATCACCGTCACGATGCGGCGCAGCTCGGGGTGCTTGTCGGCCACCTTCAGCGCCGCGACGACGTTGATCCCCGACGAGGGCCCGCACAGGATCCCCTCCTCGCGGGCGAGACGGCGCGCCATCTCGAGGGCCTGCTCGGTCGACGCGGTCACGATCCCGTCCAGCAGCGCCAGGTCGAGGTTCCGGGGGACGATGCCGTCGCCGATCCCCGGGACGCCGTGCGTCCCCCACCGCTCCTCGGAGATCAGCGGGCACTCGGCCGGCTCGACCGCGAACGCGCGGACCGACGGGTCGTGCCGCTTCAGGGCGCGCGTGACGCCCGTGATCCATCCGCCGGTCCCCTGCGCGGCGACGACCGCGTCCACGCGCCCGCCGGCCTGTTCCCAGATCTCCTCGCCGCTCACCTCCTGGGCGGCGGGGTTGTCCGGGTTCTCGAACTCACCCGGGAAGAAGTAGATCGCGGGCTCCGCCGCCACGATCTCGCGCATCCGCGCGAGGGCGAGGTCGATGTCGGTCCCCGCGCCGGGCGTGAGCACCAGCTCGGCGCCGTACGCCTGGATCATCCGCTTGCGCTCGGGGCTCATGCCCTCGGGCATCACGATCGTGCAGGCGTATCCCTTGATCGCGGCGGCGGCGGCGCAGGCGATCCCCGCGTTGCCGGTCGTGCACTCGACGATCGTCATCCCCGGCCGGAGTTCCCCGCGACGTTCGGCCTCCGCGAGCATGTGTGCGTAGATCCGGTCCTTCACGGACCCGGTCGGCCCGTACCATTCGACCTTCGCGAACAGCTCGAGACCCTGCGGCGCGATCCGCCGCAGCCGGACGAGCGGAGTTCCGCCGATCGCCTCGAGCAGTGAGTCCGCGGGCGTGCGCGACCGATCCGGATCCATCGTCCCCCTCCACGGTGACGCCGGGGGCCAACCGTAGCGCGCGACCCTTCCGGTGCGGTAGCCGGGCGTTGCGCCTTCCGCACCGCGTCGTGGGCGCGCCGCGTCGCGGGCGCGTCCTGCCGTGCCCGTCACAGCCCACCGGGCCGGCCGGTCACTACGCTCCTGCCCATGGATCGACGTCCCGCCCGGAGCAGCCGCAGGTACCCGCGTCCGCGACGCGCGCAACGGAGCGTGAACCAGGCGGATCACGCCTGATGCGTCGTGCCTCGATCCGCGCGATCGCCCTCTCCTTGCCTGAGGCGGAGGAAAGGGAGACCTGGGACACGGCGACGTTCCGCGTCCGGAACAAGATCTTCGCGATGTTCTCCGACCGGGAGCGCGAGCTCTGGATCAAGACGACGCACGACGAGCAGCGCGCGCTCATCTCGATGCACCCCGACGCCTTCTTCTTCCCGCCCTACGTCGGTCCGAGCGGCTGGGTGGGTGCTCGCGTCGCGAAGGTCGAACGGGACGAGATGCGGGAGCTCCTGACCGAGGCGTGGAGGATGACGGCGCCCAAGCGTCTCGTCCGGTCGTTCGACGACGGGATCGGCGCGTGACGCCGTCTTGACCGGAGCCCCCCGTGTCGATACGCTCGGCGCGAACCGATAGTTAGGGTTCTTTACTATTCAGCCAGGATCCCGGGAGGGATGCCGGATCCGACCGACCACGCGACGCGGAGCGGCCGCGGTGGCTCTCGCGCTGATCGCCGCGTCGTGCGGGGCCGGCGCGTCGAGCGAGGAGCGGCCCGCCGAGCGCGCCGCCGTCCAGGCGTTCGTGCGCGTCAACCAGGTCGGCTACGACGTCGACGCTCCCCAGCGCGCGTACCTCCTCGCCCGCTCGGACGAGAGCGGCACGAGCTTCCGGGTCCTCGACGCGATCGGCTCGAGCGTCCAGCACGGCGAGGTCGGCGAGGATCTCGGCCCGTGGAGCCGGCGATTCCCCCACGTGTACGCGATCGACCTCGCCATCCACGAGCCCGGCGCCTACTCGATCCACGTCGACGCAGTCACACCGGCCGACTCGCCCACGTTCGCCGTCGGGGACACCGCGGCGCTGTTCGCCCCGATCCTCGCGAACGCACTGGCGTTCTACGGCGCGCAGCGCGACGGCCCCGACGTGATCGGGTCGATCCTGCAGCGCCGGCCGGCGCACCTGCACGATCGTAGGGCGCGCGTCTTCCGGCACGCCCGCTACACGCCCGAGTACACGATCCGCGATCCGGTCCCCGTGCTGGGGGCCGATCGCGTGGATGTCTCGGGCGGCTGGTTCGATGCCGGCGACTACATCAAGGGCGTCCAGACCGAGAGCTACACGGCCGCGATGCTCCTGGTCGCCCGGCGAGACTTCCCCGCGCTGCTCGGACCGGGGGCCGCGGCCGACTTCACCGACGAGCTCCGCTTCGAGCTCGATTGGCTGCTCCGGATGTGGGATGACCGCACCGAGACCCTCCTGTACCAGGTCGGGTTCGGCGACGGGAGCGAGCGCTACGCGGGTGACCACGACCTCTGGCGCCTCCCGGAGCTCGACGACCGCTTCCGCCCGGGCGATCCCCGGTACCGCTTCATCCGACATCGACCGGCGTTCCGCGCCGGACCGCCCGGCTCACCCGTCAGCCCCAACCTCGCGGGCCGTCTGTCGGCCGCCTTCGGACTCTGCTCGCAGATCTTCCGCGCGTCCGACCCGGCGTTCGCGGACCGCTGCCTGCGATCGGGACAGCGCCTGTTCGACCTGGCCGATGCCGACCCGGGGCGCCTGACCACGTTCTCGCCGTTCGACTACTACCCCGAGACCGAGTGGCACTCGGACCTCGAGCTCGGCGCCGTCGAGCTCGCGCTCGCCTCGGGTGCGGGGGACCTCCCCTCCGGCCTCCCGCACCCGGGCCCCACCTACTACCTGAAGCGTGCCGCCCGTTGGGCCGACGCGTACGTCCACGGCGACGAGCACGGCGACACGCTGAACCTGTACGACGTGAGCGCCCTCGCGCACGCGGAGCTCGTGCACGCGATCGAGGCGACGGACGACCCGCCGGACCTGGCGATCGATCGTGCGGCGCTGCTGGCCGACCTCGAGCGTCAGCTCCGGATGGCGTCGGAGCAGGCCGCCGCCGACCCGTTCGGCTGGGGCTACCCCTACGCCGCGTACGACGGGACCTCCCACGGTCAGGGCCTCGCGATCACGGCGAGCCTGTACGCCCGGCTGTCCGGCGACCATACGTGGGACGCGTTCGGCCGGGCCCAGCTCGACGTGATCCTCGGCGCGAACGCCTGGGGCACCACGTTCCTGGTCGGCGCCGGCACGACCTTCCCGCACTGCGTGCACCACCAGGTCGCGAACCTCGTCGGCGCTCTCGACGGCTCGTCGCCGCTCCTCCTCGGAGCCGCCGTGAACGGCACGAACAGCAAGAGCCAGTTCCGCTGGCTCGGCTTGCCGTCGGAGGCGAACCGGTGCCCAGCCGATCGTTCGGATCCCTTCGCGCGCTTCAACGGGATGCGAGCCCGATGGTGGGACGACGCGCGGTCGTGGCCCACGGCCGAGCCGGCCATCGACTTCGTGGCGACGACGCCGCTGGCGTTCGCCCTGGCGATGACCGGCTAGGCCTAGGGACCAGGGAACGAAGGAGCCGACCGCTAGACGTTCGAGTCGGGGAAGCTCGCCTTCTTCCGCTCGATCCACTCGAGGAGCTCCGCGTCGACGGCCTCGTCGATCGGCGGCGCCTCGTACTCGGCGAGCATCCGCTTCCAGATCGCGTTCGCTCGCTCGGCGGTGTCCTTCGAGCCCTCCAACTCCCACTGCTCGAAGCTGTTGTTGTCTGCGACCGATGACCGGTAGAACGCCGTCTCGAAGTTCGCGAGCGTGTGCGCCGTCCCCAGGAAGTGCTGGCCGGGGCCGTTCTCGACGATCGCGTCGATCGCCTGGCCGTTCGGGGATAGGTCGACGCCGTTCACGAACGCGGACACCATGCCGCACTGATCGAGGTCCATCACGAACTTCTCGTACCCCATCGAGAGGCCCCCCTCGAGCCATCCCGCGGCGTGCAGCACGAAGTTCGCGCCGGCGAGGATCGTCGGCTGCAGCGTGTTCGCCGATTCGTAGGCCGCCTGGGCGTCCGGGATCTTCGATGCGGTCAGCGAGCCACCCGAGCGGAACGGGACGTTGAGCCGGCGCGCGAGCGCCGCCAGCGAGTACAGGACGAGCGCGGGCTCGGGCGTGCCGAACGTCGGCGCGCCCGACTGCATCGACATGGACGACGCGAACGACCCGAGCACGACCGGCGCGCCCGGGCGCACGAGCTGCACGTACGTCATCCCGGCCATCGACTCGGCGAGGGTCTGCGCCACGGCCCCCGCGACGGTGGCGGGGCTCATCGCCCCGGCCAGGATGAACGGGGTCATGATCAACCCCTGGTTCGCCTCGGCGTACGCGCGCGCCGCGCCCAGCATCGAGGAATCCCACACCAGAGGCGAGTTCGCGTTGATCAATGACACCACGACGCAGTCGGTCTCGAGGCGCTCCGCGCCGAACAGGATCCGGCACATCTCGACCGTGTCGCGGGCCCGGTCCGGATGGGTGACGGAGCCCATGAACGGCTTGTCCGAGTGGCGCATGTGCGCGTAGACCATGTCGTAATGCCGCTTGTTCACGGGCAGGTCGACCGGCTCGCAGACGGTTCCGCCGGAGTGGTGCAGGTACGGCGTCGCGTAGGCGAGCTTCACGAAGTTCCGGAAGTCCTCGATCGTGCCGTAGCGGCGCCCCTGGTCGAGGTCGGTCACGAACGGCGAGCCGTACGCCGGCGCGAGCACCGTGTGCATCCCCCCGATCACGACGTCGTTCGCGGGGTTGCGAGCGTGCTGCGTGAAGCTCGGGGGTGCCGACGCCTGGATCAGGCTGCGGCACAGCCCTCGTGGGAACCGGACGAGCTCTCCCTCGACGTCGGCCCCGGCGCCCCGCAGCAGCTCGAGGGCGTCCGGCGCCCCCCGGAACTCGATCCCCACCTGCTCGAGGATCGTGTCGGCGTTGTGCTCCATCAGCTCGAGGCCCTCCGTGGACAGGACCTCGAACGGAGCCATGGTCCGCGTCAGGAACGGGACCTTCTCGACCGCCGCGTGCAGGCGGGCGGCCTGCCGTCCCGCGCGGCCCCCGCTGCGTCGACGGCCCGCCGTGGCGTCGCTCACGTCCGACTCCCCTCCTGGATCTGATCCCCGGCCCGTCGCCTGCGGCGCGGGCGGGCATCCGATGGTGCGGCGCGACGCGGTGCCGGAAGATCGACGGTGCTGCCCAGGCGCTCGTAGGGATCGCTCGCGTGCGGGATGCCCATCGCCCCGACGAAGTGCTCCTGGAAGCGCGGCTCCACCGCGGTCTCCATCTTCTCGACCCCGCGGACCACCTCCTCGATCTCGGCGCGGCTCGCGCGGTTCAGCAACGCGATCCGCGCTCCGGTCCCGGCCGCGTTGCCGGCGGCGGTCACCCCGGCCGGATCACAGTCCGGCACCAGGCCGAGCACCAGCGCGTGCACCGGATCGATCTGCGCACCGAAGGCGCCTGCCAGCCGGATCCGATCGACCCGTTCGATGCCGGATCGGTCCATCAACAAGCGACAGCCCGCCCACAGCGCCGCCTTCGCGAGCTGGACCTGCCGGACGTCGTTCTGCGTGATCGTCAGCCGCGGCTCGCCCTCTCGCAACACGTAGGCGAACGTCCGCCCGTCGGGAACCACGCGGGGGGTGCGCGCGGCCAGCGACCCGTCGATCGTCCCGTCGCTCGCGATCACCCCCGCCAGGAAGAGCTCGGCGATCACCTCGATGATGCCCGAGCCGCAGACGCCGGTGACGGCCGTATCCCCGAACCCCGGCTCGTCGGACCAGGCGTCCGTGCCGATCACCTTGACCCGCGGCTCCAAGCTGTCCCGGTCGATCCGGACGCGCTCGATCGCGCCCGGCGCCGCGCGCTGGCCGCAGGAGATCTGCGCCCCCTCGAACGCCGGGCCCGTCGGGCTCGACGCGGCCAGCAGGCGGTCGCGGTCGCCCAGGACGATCTCGGCGTTCGTGCCGACGTCGACGATCAGGTTCACGACGTCCTGCCGGTACGGAGCCTCCGACAGGATCACGCCGGCCGCGTCCGCCCCGACGTGCCCGGCGATGCACGGCAGCACGTAGACGCGGGCTCCGGGGTTCGCATGGAGGTCGAGCTCGACCGCCCGCCGATGCACGGCCCGGTCGGTCGCGAGGGCGAACGGCGCACCGCCGAGCTCGGTCGGGTCGAGGCCGAGGAACAGGTGATGCATGATCGGGTTCCCGACGACGGTGAGCTCCAGGACGTCCTCGCGCGATGCCCCGGCGGCGTCGACCAACTCAGCGATCAGGGTGTCGACGCCCTCCCTCACGACGCGGGTCAGCTCCGCGTCGGCACCCGGATGCATCATCACGTAGCTCACGCGGCTCATCAGGTCCTCGCCGAAGCGGATCTGCGGGTTCATCGCCCCCGCCGAGGCGAGCACCTCACCGCTCTCCAGGTCGCACAGGTGCCCGGCGAGCGTGGTCGAGCCGACGTCGAACGCGACCCCCAGCGCCCGATCGCGGAACCCCGGCCAGATCGCGGTGATCGAGCGTCCCTCGTGCACGGCGGCCGTCGCCGTCCAGCCGCCCGCGCGCAGCGCCCGCTGGAGGCCGGCCAGGACGGACGGGTCGGCCTCCAGGCCGGTGAGGCCCCAGTCGCGCTCGAGCGCCTCGAGCACGCGCGTCAGGTCCCCGCTCGGATCGGCCAGATCGGGCTCCCGGACCTCCACGTAGTGGAGCTTCACGACCGGGTCCACCTCGATCGGGTGGGCGTCGGCCTCCTTGCGCACGACCTGCCGGTGCACCTGGCTCTCGGGCGGCACGTCGACCACCAGGTCTCCCGCGATGCGCGCGTGACACCCGAGACGCCGGTCCGCGGCCAGCCCGGACCGCTCGCGGAACAGGGCTTCGGGCGCGGAGAGCGGGGTGAGGTGCTCCGCGCTCGAGGCGATCCCGTGCTTCGCGAACGTCCCTTCGCTCACCACGATCTGGCATCGGCCGCAGATCCCACGGCCGCCACACACGGAGTCGAGGTCGACCGCCAGGGCGCGGGCCGCGTCGAGCAGGTTCGTCCCGGCGGCGAACCGGCCCCGCTTGCCCGAGGGGGTGAAGACGACGAGGGCCTCGCCCGCGCTCACGGGCCCGCCGGCGCCGCGTCGCCGGACGGCGACGCGGCCTCGGCCCCCAGGCGCGCGGCCCGGCCTCCCCGCCGCCGGCCGCCGCCGTCGGCGGCGGCCGGCCGCTCGCCGTAGCGGCCGATCCACGCCTCGGCGTGCGCGTCGTTCCCCATCAGGACGTCGGCGGCCATGACCGCCCGACGGACCTCCTCGTGGAGCGGGCTCGTGATCGCGGAGGTCATCCCGCTCGCGATCGCCATCGTCAGGAAGGCGCCGTTCAAGCCGTTGCGGTTGGGCAGCCCGAAGCTCACGTTCGACGCCCCGCACGTCGTGTTGACGCCGAGCTCCTCGCGCAACCGCCGGACCAGCGCGAACACCTGCCGTCCGGCCGTGCGCATCGCGCCGATCGGCATCACGAGCGGATCCACGACGACGTCTTCCCGTCCGATCCCGTGATCGGCGGCCCGCCGGACGATCCGCTCCGCCACCGCGAAGCGCACATCCGGGTCCTCGCTGATCCCGGTCTCGTCGTTGGTGATCGCGACCACCGCGGCTCCATGCTTGGCGACGAGCGGGAGCACCGACTCCAGCCGGTCCTCCTCACCCGTGACGGAGTTCACGAGCGGCTTGCCCTCGTACGCGTCGAGCCCGGCTTCGAGGGCGGCCACGATCGACGAGTCGATCGAGAGCGGGACGTCGGTCAGCGACTGGACCAGCCTCACGGTCTGGGCGAGGATCGCCGGCTCGTCGGCGAGCGGGATCCCGGCGTTCACGTCCAGCATCCGCGCGCCGGCCTCGACCTGCGCGAGCGTGTCCGCCACCACGGTCGAGAAGTCGCCCGCCTGCATCTCCGCCGCCAGGCGGGGTCGGCCGGTCGGGTTGATCCGCTCGCCGATGATCACGAACGGCCGGTCGAACCCGATCGCCACCTCCTTCGTCGCCGAGCTGAGGATCGTGTCGGTCATCCCGCCACCCCCCCGTCGCGGGCGAGCACATCCAGCACGTCGTCCGGGTAGGCGGCCTCGAGCCGCTCGGCCTCGGCGGCGACCGCGGTGTCGAGGTCGCCCTCGCAGGGCGACGACACCTTGCGCCACGCGTCGAGGTAGTCGTCGGTCCCGATCAGCCCGGCGCGCGTCGCCGCCAGGTCGATCGCCTCCTGGAAGCGGTCCGACAGGACCGCCCGGACCGCGCCTCGCCCCTGTCCGGCCACGACCTGCGCCGGGATGTCACGCCACCAGATCACCGTCAGCTCAGCCGGCACGCGCGGCCTCCTCGAACGTCTCGAGCGAGGGGCGGAGATCGCCCAGCCCGGTCCGGCGGACCTCGAGCCGCAGCCCGAGGAACGCCGCCGCCCGCGCCGCGCGGTCCTCGAGCGCCGGATCGTCGGTCTGCGCCAGGTAGACGACCCGGACGTAGTTCCCGAAGTACGCGGGCAGGAGCTCGGGGTGATCGTCCAGGCGGAGCCCGCGGACGACGAGCCGATCGAAGTGGCGGCAGAGGAAGTCGGTCAGGTAGAAGGTGCGGGGCTCCGCCCCGTGCATCGCGAGCCAGTCCTCGACCCCCGCGAAGAAGGCGTAGCAGTGGTCTCCCGGCAGGCGTCCCACGTCGTGACGCTCGAGCACCGCGTCGAGCGCGCCGCCGGTCCCGCAGTCGGCGTAGGCCACGAAGAACGCGTCGAACGCGCCCGAGGCTTCCGCCTCGGTGAGGCGCTCGTCGACGAGTCCGGCGATCAGCTTCGGTGTGTTGTGGAGCTTCCCCGGGAGGCAGCGGAGCGTCACGTGGGTCCAGCCGTTCAGCTCGATCACCCGGAGCACCTCGCGCGCGATCGCGCCGCACGCCAGCACGAACAGGTTGGGGGCGCGCGCCTCCGGCGACGCCTCGAACAGCACCTCGTCGTCAAGCAGTCGCTGCACGACGCGCCATCACCAGGGCCTGCGCCGTCTCGGCCGCCACCGCGGCGTCGCGGCAGTACGCATCCGCGCCGACGGCCTTGCCGAACTCCTCGTTCAGCGGCGCGCCGCCGACCAGGACGATGTAGTCGTCGCGGATCCCGCGCTCGATCAGCTCGTCGATCACGACCTTCATGTACGGCATCGTCGTCGTGAGCAGCGCGCTCATCCCCAGGATGTCCGGCCGATGCTCCTCGAGCGCTTCCAGGTACTTCTCGACGGGGTTGTTGATCCCCAGGTCGACGACGTCGAACCCGGCGCCCTCGAGCATCATCGCGACCAGGTTCTTCCCGATGTCGTGGATGTCGCCCTTGACGGTGCCGATCACGACCTTGCCGACGCGCACCGCCCCCGTCTCGGCCAGGAGCGGCCGGAGGATCTCCATCCCCGCCTTCATCGCGTTCGCGGCGAGCAGGACCTCGGGCACGAACAGGATCCCGTCGCGGAAGTCGATGCCGACGATCCGCATCCCCTCGACGAGCGCGTCGTTCAACACGCGATCGGCGGACCAGCCCCGCGCGAGCAGGATCCGCGTCCCCTCGACGATCTCGTCGGCGAGCCCGTCGTAGAGATCGTCGTGCATCTGCTTCGTCAGCTCGTCGTCGGGCAGAGATGCGAGGTCGATCTCCTGGTCGTCTCCGCCCTGCATCGCGCGCTCCGGCTCGGCCATCTCCACCTCCTACGACGCCGTGTCCTCGTCGGCGAGTTCGCCGATCGGACGAGCCGCACCCCGATACGCGGCCACGACGCCACGACGCCACGCCTCGGTGGCTTCGACCTGGTTGAACGTGAAGAGGTGGAACCCCTCGATGCCGTAGTCGGGGTTCGCCAGGTACGGCTCGATCAGCGTCACGAACGCGTCCGGGCGGTAGCCGCCGCGCTTCATCAGGCGCGCCACGAGCCCTCCGTACTTGCTGACGTACTTCACCGACGGACCGACCCCGACCCGGAGCGATACCTCGATCAGCTTCCGGCGGTTCACCGCGCCCGCCATCCCGAGGTAGACGGGCAGCCCCACCCCTCGCTCGCGGATCCGGGCGATCCAGCTCGCGATCGCCGCCGGGTCGAAGCAGATCTGGGTGGCGACGTGGTGCGCGAACGGTGCCTTGCGGGCGAGCTCGTCCATCAGGACCGCGTCGGCGATCAGGGGATGACCCTCCGGATAACCGCCGATCCCGATCTCGAGCGGCTCGTGCGCCTCGGCCGCGATCGCCTCGAGCAGATCGAGCGCCGAGGCGTACGGACCGACCGGGTCGTGGCCGTCGCCCCCGATCACGAAGACCCTCGGGAAGCCGCCCGCGCCCAGGCGTCCGAGGATCTCCTGCAGATGGCCCCGGCTCCGCACCGTGCGCGCCGACACGTGCGGCACGACCTCGTAGCCGGCCACGTGCAGCCGTTCGGCGATCCCGAGCGTCCGGTCGGGGCCCTTCCCCGGCGAGCACGTGACGGTCAACGTCGACCCGGGGGCGACGTGCGCCTCCACGCGGCCCTCGATCCCGCCCATCGGGATCACCTCCAGCCGCGAGCGCTCGAGCACCGAGGCGAGGTCCGGCGCGTCGCCGCCCCCGATCCGCGTGACGTCAGGCAAGGGATCGCCTCCGCTCGCTGAAGCCCAGCCGGCGCGAGATCGCGTTCGCCGCGTCGATCGTCATCCGCGCGACGCGCGGCACCTCGATCGGGGGCAGCCGGAACGCCGGTCCGCTCACCGACAGGGCGGCGACCACCTCGCCGTCGGCGCGGTGGATCGGCGCGGCGACGGCGTTGAGGCCCTCTTCGAGCTCCTCCAGCGTCTGCGCGTAGCCCTTCGCGAGGACCTCGACCAGCTGAGGGCGCAGCGTGTCGGCATCCACCACCGTGGCGCGCGTCCGAACCTCGAACGGGCCGGCCAGCAGGCGCTCACGCTCGGGCCCGCCGAGACAGGCGAGCAGCACCTTGCCCGAGGCCGAGCAGTGCAGCGGCGTGCGGCGCCCGACCCAGTTGACCGACACGATCGCCCGGCTGCTCGAGACCTGGTCGACGTAGACGACCTGATCGCGATCGAGCACGCCGAGCGTGACCGTCTCGCGACACCGCTCGGCCAGCTCCTCCAGGATCGGGCGGGCGTGGTGGACGAGGTCGACGCCGGCGACCGCTGCCCCCGCCAGGTACATCAGCCCGAGGCCCAGGCGGAACTTCTCGGTCGCCGGGTTCCGCTCGACGAGCCCGTGATCGCCCAGCGTGGAGACGAGGCGCGAGGCCGTGGCCTTGTGGACGCCGAGCCGTCGACCGAGCTCCGTCACCCCGAGCTCGCCCTCGTCGGCCAGCAGCTCGAGGATGCTGACCGCGCGCGAGACCGACTGAACCGCGGCGCCCTCTCCATTCCCGTTGCTCATCCCGCAACTCCTGATGCTTGTTGCGCAACATGCGAACGGTAGACGCAACGGGCTGGGCCAGTCAAGCCCGGCTCCTTCGGCGAGCACGACGTCCCCGGGACGGGGCGGATCAGCTCGGCTCGTCGAGCAGCTCGTCCGCCAGCAGGTCCATCAGCAGGCCGTCGTGCCAGCGACCGTCGGGGCCACGCTCGTAGGCGCGCAGCACCCCGACGGGCCGGAACCCGACCCGCCCGTACGCACGGATCGCGCGCTCGTTGTCCGCAGCGGGATCGATCGAGAGGCGATGGTGCTTCCGGACGTCGATCAGGTGGCGGGCGAGCGTGCGGATCGCGTCGCTCCCCAGCCCCTGCCCCTGCCTCGGGGTGCTCACGAAGATGTCGATCCCGGCATGCCGGTACATCGGGTCCTCCTCCTCGTGGAACTGGATCGCCCCGACCACCGTGACGCCCTCGACGATCGTGAGATGACCGTCGCGGTCGACGAACTGCTCCGCGACCTCCTCGCGGGTGAAGCTCCCCCAGCGCGCGGCCACCTCGGGTTCAGCGAGGATCGCGGTCAGGGGGTCGACGTCGGCGGCGACCCCGCGGCGGAGGACGACCCGCCGGCCGATCAGCGGGGTCGCGGAGGCCACCGTCAGGAGCCCAGGTTCACGACGACCGTCTTCAGCTCCGTCAGGCGTTCCATCGAGAACCGGCCGCCGACCCGTCCGACGCCGCTGTTGGACCCCGCACGCCCACCGAACGGGAGGTGCGACTCCCAGTAGTTCGTCCCCTCGTTGACGTTGACCCAGCCGGTCCGCACCGCCTCCGCGAACCGCAGCCCGCGCCCGAGGTCGCGCGTGAAGATCGCGGACAGCAGCCCGTACTCGGAGCGGTCGACCAGATCGATCGCCTCCTGCTCGGAGCGGATCGTCGAGACCGGGACGACCGGCCCGAACGTCTCCTCGCGCGCCACCGCCATCTCGTCGGTGACACCGTCGAGCACGGTGGCCTCGAAGAACAGGTCGCTCCCGTGCTCGGGTGCACGACGACCGCCGGCGACGATCCTGGCGCCGCGATCCACCGCCTCGCGCACGTGGCGCTCCGTCTTGTCGGCGGTCGGCGCGTTGTTGACGGGCCCCATCGTCGTGGCGTCGTCGAACGGATCGCCCAGGCGGATCGACCCGTCGATCGCGGTGGTCAGCGCCGCGAGGTAGTCGTCCTTCACGTCCTCGTGGACCATGACCCGCTCGCCGGCCGTGCAGCTCTGGCCCGCGTTCAGGAAGCAGGCCACGAGGGTCGCCGCCGCCGCCGCCTCGAGGTCGGCGTCCTCCAACACGACGAGCGGGCCGTTGCCGCCCATCTCGAGCAGCAGGTCCTTGCCGGCCGCCTGCCGTGCGACCGTGAGCCCGGTGGCGATCGAGCCGATGAACCCGACGGCCTGCGTCCCCGGGTTCCCAGCCAGCTCGTCGCCCACGACGGGACCCGGGCCCGTGACCATGTTCAACACCCCCGGAGGCAGATCGGCGTCCTCGATGCAGGCGGCGAGCCGCGCCGCGCAGACGGAGGTCGTCGGCGCCGGTGCCCACACGACCGCGTTCCCGTAGGCGAGCGCTGGAGCGAGGATCTCGCCGGGCATCGTGTACGGCCAGTTCCACGGGCTGATCACCGAGACGACGCCGCGCGGCACGCGGTAGAGCAGGACGCGCTTGCCCGCATCGACCGACGGCGGGAGCAGACCCTCGGCCCGCGTGGCGTCGGCCGCCGCCATCTCGAAGTAGGCGATCAGCTCCTCGACCTCGTCGTTGGCCTCGGCGCGCAGCGGCTTCCCCTGGTCGAGCGTGAGCGTGCGGGCGAGGTCGTCCCGGCGGGTGTCGATCGCCTCCGCCACCCGCCGCATCGAGGCCGCCCGATCGAACGCCGAGCGCGCCGCCCACCCCGGCGCCGCGGCGTTCGCGGCATCGATCGCCCGCTGCGCGTCGGCGCGGGTGCCCTCGGCGACCGACCCGATCACCTCGCCGGTCGAGGGGCTCAGCGCATCGGAGACGGCTCCGCCCTCGGACGGCCCCCAGGCCCCGCCGATGAACAGCTCCACGTGCTCGGCCACCGCGCTCACCTCCGACGCGCGCGGGGCGGCCCCTCAGGGGCCGCCCCGCGCGGCGTTCGTCCGATCCAGGCTCCGTTCTACGAGGCCGCCAGGCCGGCATCGACCCACGGCTGCCACGTGGCCTGGTTCGCGTCGACCCAGTTCTGCGCGGCGACATCGGGATCCACCTCGTCGTCGCCCTGCATCTGGACCGTGACCGAGTTCTGATCCTCGTTGGACCAGCTCATCGCGGACAGGAAGGCGAACGCGGCGGGCGCCTTCGTCTGCAGGTCCGCGTTGAACGCCTTGTACAGGTCGTCCTCCGGG
>DATBLY010000037.1:0-4609 GCA_036555125.1 Actinomycetota bacterium
CCTGATCAAGACGGTGGCGCGGATCAGGACAGGTCGCGTCCGTAAGGTCAGGGCCGACGCCCTGCACGTCAAGGATCAGCCGGATACCAAGCGTCAGGCATCAGGTGGAACTTGACACGCCCCACGAGGGTACGCCCCACGAGGCGAGCGCGGGCGTCGTTCGCTGCCGGGTCGGGTTCGGTCTATCGAGGGGTCACGGAACGTTCGCGTCGCCGGACGATCCGATCCGATCGTCCCGTGTCGCGGCGATCATCGTCATCGCTCGTTCTTCGTCGTACAGGGGGCACGCGCGACAGCGGGCTGGAACCGCGCCGAAGAACTCGAATCCGCAGCGCCCGGCCGAGTAGGCGAACGGTCGCGCGCACCTGGCCATCGCCTGGACCAGGACGCTCATCTCCCTGGACCCGTCGACCGTCACCGCCGTGGATCGCTTGCCGGCGACCCGGTCGAGCAGGTTCGCGAGCGTTCCGAACCCCCGACCGTCGGGATGCAGATCGAAGGTGGCCCGGTAGCCGCGAGCTCCGACCTTCTCCACGTCCGCGACGATCCTCAAGTCGTTGAGCATCGGATCGAAGTGCCTACCGCGAACGAAGTCGACCGAGATCGTGACGTGGCTCAGTTGGACCCCCGGTACCGCCGGTCGCAGGTTCCTCAGGAGAGGATGCGGGCCTGCCACCACGGTTGCCACGTAGACTGCTTGGGTCTTCGGGGCGTGTCCATAGGCCGAAGGACCGAGGCTCCGAGACGCCCGCCGAGGGCATCTCGAGACTCGGGGTCTCGCTGCGCGGTCGACGCCAGCCGGCCGGATAGGCTTCGCGCATGTCCTCCACCACCTTCGCCATCGTCCTCTCGTTGATCGCCGGCATCGCCGGCGCGGCCCAGGCCGGTCTCTCCAGCGCGCTCGGCCGGCGGATGGGGGTCTTGGAGGCGACGGCCTTCGGGGCGCTCCTCGGCGCCGCGATCATGACGACGATGGCGATCGTGTTCGGCCGCGGAGCCTCGGGGATCCTCTCCGGGTTCCGGCAACCCCCGTGGCTCTGGACGACCGCCGTCATGGGCGCGCTGATCCTGACGACGCTCACGTTCGCCCCCAGCCGCATCGGGACGTTCGCGGCGATCGGGCTGATCATCGTCGGGCAGCTGGCGGCGGGACTGTTGATCGACGCGAACGGGTGGTTCGGCGGCGAGGCGATCCGGATGACCGGCTACCGGCTCGCCGGCTTGATCATGCTCGGATCGGGCGCGTTGTTGATCCTGAAACGATGACCGGCCTCATGTGTCCGTTCGATCGTCCGGCACGCAGGCGAGTTCCTCCAGCAGGGCGGACGGATACGCGACGAGGAACGCCGGGTCTCCCAGCTCGGCGGCCGGGATCGGCCAGGCGTCGGAGCCGACCTCGCGCTTCGTGAGCGTCCTCAGGAACGACGAGACCTGCGCGAGCGTCGCCCCCTGCTGCCGGAGCTCCGCGCGATCGAGGTAGATCTGCGTCGGCTGGACCGACTCCACGACGCCGACGCCGTCTCCGTCGTGATCGAAGCGGGCCTCGATCGCATCGGCGACGCGACCCGGCGAGATCACCGACGCGCCCGTCACCGCGGGGCTCGGCGTGTGTCCGTGGTCGGCCGTGAGCGCCATGACCCAGTTCCCGACGCCGACCATCCCGTTCAGGAAGCCGATCAGCTCCGGCAGGTCGCCGTCCTGGGCACGCAGCGCGTCGCCCATCTCGGGGCTGTTCAGGGAGTAGAGATGTCCGATCTCGTCGATCAGCTTGTAGTTCACGAAGAGCAGGTCGGGGACGTCGTCCGTGCCGAAGCCCTCGTGTCGGACGACCTCCTCGACCAATCGCGTCTGGAACGGGATCCTCGCGGGCGTGTGGAACCCGGCGAGCGTCTCCGGGCCGGCCATGTCGTGTTCGCGCCAGTGGCCGTCGAGCATCCCGTCCATCCGGTCGAGCTCATCGAGGTACCCGGAGAGCGACGGCAGGTCGTTCACGTACCCCGGGAAGCGGTAGAGGCCGCGGAGGTTCTCCGGCAGGCGCCAGCGGATCCCGTCCGAACCCCGTGACGCCACGGCCGAGATGTCGCGCAGGACCGCCAGGTCCGCATCGCCTCCTGGGGACCGTGTGCCGTGCCCGAGCATCCCCAGGTGGATCGCCACCGTGCCGATGGCGCCCACGAGCGGCTCGTTGCCCATGGCTCGGTCGTACCGATCGGCGAGCGTCGGGAGCTCGAGGAAGCGCGGACCGTTCCGCCACGGATCCACGAGCCGATCGCCCACCCGGAACCGCATCGCGACGATCCCGTGGGTGCGCGAGAAGGCGCCCGTCCCGATCGTTGCGTGGATCTGCGCGGTGCTGGGCGGGGACGAGCCCACCTCGGCGTGCTCGTAGAACGTGCCCTCGTCGATCAGGGACCGCAGGACGGGCCAGGCATCCGGGTGGGCGTCCAGCACGTCGCGACCGGCCCCGTCCCACACGACGACCACGATCAACCGGGGCGGCGTCGGTCGTTCGGTTCGCGGGACGAGCGCCTCATGGAGCGTGGCGCCGTCCGGGGCGTCGAAGTCGAACCGGAGCAGCTCGGCCTGGGTGGGCGCGATGTCCGCGAGCGTGACCGGACGCAGGACCCGCCCGTGTCCGGGCACGTACCCGGGTCCGTACAACAGGAGGGGGACGTCCGCGACGTAGTCCCACGGACCCGAGTGCGGGAAGCCACCGTGCCCCAGGTAGTCGGGCTCGGACGTCAGGACCTGGATGTCCCCCGACCGGTCCGGGCGGAACCCGTGGGCCGTCCGGCGGAGCAACCGCTCCGGGACCGCGCAGACCGCGGCCTCGAGCGGCGTCCGCGGGGCCGCCGATCCCGAGATCGAGCCGGCCGCGGTTCCCAGGGCCCGACCGATGAGGTCGGCGCCCGTGTCCGTGATCGTCGAGATCGCGTCGGGTCGAAGGACGGGCAGGGACCCGGCCACGGTCGCGGGGGTACCGCAGGCGGAGAGCACGACGAAGCACAGCAGCCAGCGAGCGCTCCCGGACGCTCGGACCCGACGCCTCCCCCGCATCGGGTGAGTTCTACAGGAAGTCGTCCGACCGTGGGTCCGCGCCGACGTCTGGCCGTCGCCGGGCCGGACCCTCCCCGGGGCGGCCGACGTCGACCTCGACTAGGGTGCGCCCGACCGGGAGCCCTCGACCGAAGGAGAGGATCGATGGACGTGGACCGCGGCGGCGACGCGACGTTCGAGCGAGGCGATGACGGGCGGTTCGCCGGCGAGGTGTGGCTCCGTGGCGGGAGCGCGCGAGCGCCGGACGGCACGAACATCGGGGTCGTGCATTTCTCGCCGGCCTCCCGGACGCACTGGCACCAGCATCCCGGCGGTCAGTGGCTCTTCGGCGTCACCGGCCGCGGGCGGGTCCGCTCGCGCGGTGCGGCCGGGCACGTGCTCGAGCCCGGTGACGTGGTGTTCGTGGGTGCAGGGGAGTGGCACTTCCACGGCGCCGAGCTCGACTGCCCGATGGTCCACGTCGCGGTGAACGTGGGCGGCGCCCCGGAGTGGGGCGCTCCGGTCACCGACGACGAGTACGCGGAGGGATTCTGAGGCTCACGGACGAGCGGGCTCGTGATCCAGGATCGTCACGTCGTCGCCGACGCGCACGATGCCCGGCGTGATCACGCGCGCGTAGACGCCGAACGGCGGCGAGGTCCTGGCCGGAACACCCCGGTAGCGGGAGATGACGGACAGGGTCGGGAAGTCGCGGACCCCGGTCGAGGGGTCGAGCGTCGTGACGACGCATCGAGGGACCTGCTCGCCGACGGCGAGATGCACCTCGCCGATCCGGACGCGGTTGCCCTCCCAGGTGTCCTCCTCGTGCGGCTCGCAGCCGTCGAGCTCGATCGTCATCCGGAACCGCCCGGCGTCGAGGGATCCCCGCTCGCCCTGGCGCGCCAGCTCCTCGACCGACGCGAGCGACACGATCGTCACCGGCTCGACGTCCGTCCCGGCCCCCGGCCGATCGGCCCGTGCGAGCCGGGTCGGCGCGCCCGAGTAGGCGGTGAACGCGGCCGCCCACGGACCGCCGACGATGTGCGCGGGGACGGGTCGCCCGTAGAAGTCGACGGTGAGGGCCTCGCCGTCGCCGGCCGCCGGGCCGACCAGCGTCCGCCCGTCCGGGAATCGGAACGTGAGCTCGTCGGCGTCCGCGTCCAAGCTCGCGGAGACCAGGAGCATCGGCGCCTTCGCCCTCGCCGTGAACCGTCTCCCGGAGTCGTCCACGAAGAAGAAGTCGCGGTCGCCGACGGGCCCGTACGGCTCGATCCGGAGCGCGTCGGGATGGTTCAGCCGGGTGGACTTGACGGGGGTGACGTTCAGGCGCGCGACGGACGGCATGGCCGAAGAGCCTACCGGGCGCGCCACGCCGCCAGCGCACTTGCGGGTGCGACGCGGCGGGGCCTACCATCCGCCGGCGGGCCGGGAGCCGCACCGACCGGGTCCGGATCGAGGGGGATGGGGATGAGCGGGGAGCGCGCGCACGACGACGTGGTTTCCGAGGTGATGGAGCTGCAAGCGACGCTCCGCGGGGAGGCGCCCCCTCACGACCCCGATCCGGTGAGGGTGA
>DATBLY010000043.1:0-4784 GCA_036555125.1 Actinomycetota bacterium
TGGAGATCGCACCCTCGCGGGCCGCGAAGCCGCCACCCCCCTCCTCCGCCGACGGCGTGCGGTCGTCGCGGTGCACCGCGTACCCGAGCTCGCGCAGGACCGCCTCGGCGTCCTTGGCCGAGGGGCCGGTCGGGCGCTCGAGGCCGTGGAACCGGAGCCAGAGGTCGCGCATCCAGTCGAGCGGGTGACGCTCGGTCAGCTCGGCCACGACGCGGCGGCGCGCGTGCGCCTGCATCGCGCCCGCGAACGGGGCGAGGTCGGCCGTGTTGTAGAAGACGTGCCCGGCCAACACGACGTCGGCGCGCTCGACCCCGTCGGCCACGTCGGGCCAACGTCCCTCGACCGCCTCGGCCCGCACGCCCGCCGCCGCCGCGTTCTCCAGGAACCCCGCGAGCATGTCCGCCTGCGCGTCCACGCCGACGATCAGGCCCGCCCGCGACGCCAGCGGCAACGACGTGGCGCCGCCCCCGACGCCCACGTCGAGCACCACGCCCCCTTCGGGCAGGGCCTCGAGCGCGCGCACGGTCGTGGGGGTGTCCAGCTTCGCGCCCGACGCCCCGCGCCGTCGGAAGCATTCGGATGCGAAGCCCCAGGGCGGTTCGGGGGCGGCGGCGAGGATCTCCTCGGGGATGGCCCACGACCCGAGCTGCTCCCGCCAGCGGTCCGCGGCCGTCACCGGCTCACGTCCCTCCTCCGGTTCCGGTGGGCGGGCCCGCGGTAGGCGGCCCACCCTCCTCGATCTCCCGGCGGATCTGCGCGCCGTGCTCGTCCAGCCGCGGGGGCGGCATCCGGGTGGGCAGGAGCGCGCCGTCGATCCGAACGGGGTTCGCGACCAGCCGGAGCGGACCGTGGACCGGGTCGTCGACCTCCTGGACGAGCCCTCGCCCCTCGGTCGAGGCGAACACCTCGTCCATCGCGAGGATCGGTGAGCAGGGGACACCCGCCGCATCCAGCGCCCCGATCCACGTTCGTGCGGGGCGCCGTTCGAACTCGGTCTGCAGCAACGGGATCAGCTCCGCGCGATGCTCGACGCGCGCGCCGTTCGTGGCGAACCGCGCGTCGGTCGTCCACTCGGGCCGGCCGATCGCCTCGCACGTCCGCGCGAACAGCCGATCGTTCCCCGCGGCGAGCACGAACGGGCGATCGCTCGCGTGGAACACCTGATACGGCACGATGTTCGGGTGCTCGTTCCCCATCGGCCCGGGGACGACACCGCCGATCAGGTAGTTGGCCGCCTGGTTGACCATCGCGGCGACGGAGGCGTCGAAGAGCGCGACCTCGACGTGGCGCCCGGTGCCCGAGACGTCGCGCTCGCGGACGGCGGCGAGGATCCCGGTCGCCGCGTACAGGCCGGTGATCACATCCAGGAGCGCGACGCCGGCCTTGACCGGCTCGCCGCCCCGCGGTCCGGTGACGCTCATCAGTCCTGAGAGCGCCTGCACGATGATGTCGTAGCCCGGACGCGTCGCGGCTCCGGGCGCCTCCGGCCCGAAGGCGGTGAGCGAGCACGTGACCAGCCGGGGGTTCGCTCGCCGGAGATCGCCGAGCTCCAGACCGAAGCGGGCCATCAGTCCCGGGCGGAAGTTCTCGATCAGCACGTCCGAGCCGGCCGCCAGCCGCCGGACGAGCTCAGCGCCGTCCGCCGAGCCGAGGTCGACCGCGATCGATCGCTTGTTGCGGTTGAGCGAGAGGAAGTAGGCGGCGTCTCCTCCCGCGAAGGGAGGTCCCCAGTGGCGGGTGTCGTCGCCGTCGCCGGGACGCTCGACCTTGATGACGTCCGCGCCGAGGTCGGCCAGGATCATCGTGCACAGCGGGCCCGCGAGGACGCGCGAGAGGTCGAGCACACGCAGGCCGGCGAGCGGGGTCGGTGCGGGGGTGGGGGCGGTCCGAGGGTTCGCGGGCGACGGCTCCATCGAGCCAGAGCCTCGCACGCGGAGGGGTCCCTGGCATCCCGGGAACCGGGGTACAAAAGCGGAACCGCCGAAACCCGAGGGCTCCAGCGGTTCCAAGGGATTTGTACCCCGGATGGTCGCTCCCCGTCAACCCCGCGGACACGATCTTGTCACTCTTTCGGTTCGCGCCCTCTTCGGAGGGGGCTCGACCTGCGGTTCCGCCATCGACAGGCCAGTCGTGATTGGGCCATGATTGGGCCGTGAATCCCGAGAGCCTCGATCGGGCGAACGCGTTCCTGGCGGCCGTCGCGGCGCGCACCGAGGTGGGTGCCGTCCTCGACGGGACCCCGGCGGAGCTCGGACGGGAGCTCGGGATGCCCGATCCGCTCTCGACGGCCCGGGCCGTGCGGGCCCTGATCGCCCGGCGTCGGCTCGAGCCGGCGTCCGGGTCGTACCGGCTGCTCGACGCCCGGCCGCTCGACCCGGGGGAGAAGGAGTCGATCGCGCGACGGCCGCGACGGTCGCCGTCCCCCCGCTCGTCGACGCCGCCGGCGTCCACGCCGACCTACTCCGACGTGGGGCGGGCGGCGGTCGACCGGCTGGTCGAGCTATCGCGGGAGGTAGCGACGCTCCGGGCGAGCCAGCGCAGCGCCCGCGAGGAGGCCCGGGCGTCGCGCGAGGCCCGCGTCGAGGCGGAGAACCGGGCCGACGCGCTCGCGGCCCGGCTGCGCGACCTGGAGACCCGTGCCGAGATGGCCGAGTCCAACCTCCGAACGCTCCTGGCCTCCGTCCGGGGCCGCGACGCCGCCCGCGACGCCGCCGTGGCGGACTCGGAGATGGAGGCGATCCTCGGGGTCCTGAAGGCCGGGGACGAGGATCCGGCCCCCGTGTCCGACGGCCCGGCCTGATCCGTCAGCGCGACCGCAGCTTCGGGTTGATCACCTCGTCCAGCGCGTATCCGCACATCGTGAAGGCCAGGACGACGAGGACGATCATCACGCCGGGCGGGATCAGCCACCACCAGTACCCGGCGGAGAGCGCGCCCGCGCTGAACGCCTCGTCGATCATGCTGCCCCAGGACACCCGCGTCGGGTCGCCCAGGCCCAGCAGGGAGAGCGTGGTCTCCGACAGGATCGCGAGCGCGACGACGAGGATCGTGTTGGCGAAGATCACCGGGAACACGTTCGGCAGGATGTGGCGCGAGACGAGGTGCCAGTGGCCGGCCCCCAGTGCGCGCGAGCGCTCCACGTAGGGGCGCTCCTTGACCGACAACGTGTCGGCCCGGACCAGCCGCGCCGTGCCGGCCCACGAGGTGATCCCGATCACGATGATGATGTTGAGCAGCGTGGGTCCGAGGACCGCCGCGAGCACGATCGCGAGCGCCACCCAGGGGATCACCAGGAACCAGTTCGTGACCGCGTTCAGGACCCCGTCGGCCTTCCCCCCGAGGTACCCGCCCGCGATGCCGACGGACGCGCCGATCACCATCGTCATCACCGTCGCGGCGAACCCGACGACGAGCGAGACGCGCGCTCCGTCGATCAGCAGCGCCAGGACCGGTCGGCCGAAGTTGTCGGTGCCGAGCACGTAGGCGGGGGGCGGCTCGAACGGCTCCCCAGGCGCGGTGGAGGGGTCGATGCTCGCCGGATCGACCAGCATCGGGCCGAACACCGCGAGCAGGACGAAGACGATCATGATCGCGAGACCGACCATCCCCATCGGGCTCCGCCGGTAGGTGTGCCACAGACCCAGCAGCGAGCGCTTCCGGCGGACCCACGCCGGGTTCCCGTCGCGGATGACCGGTTCGCCCTCGACCGGAGGTGGCGCGGGCTCGAGCCCCGTCGGTTCGAACGACCCCTTGGCCATCGCCCGAACCCCGCCGGCTCCCCCTACCCGGCCGGCGACTGCAGGAGAGCGGCGTGGCAGGCGACCAGGTGCCCGGGCCCGAGCTCCATCGGGAGGATGTCCTCGCCCGTGCAGCGCGCCTCGATCCCGAGCTCGGCGGCGCGACCGCTGGCGACGACCGGGCACCGGGGATGGAACCGGCAGCCCGGCGGGATCTTCGTCGGATCGGGCGGCTCCCCTTGCAGGATCGGGCGCTCGATCCCCCCGGCCTCGGGGACGACGTCGAGCAGGGCCTTCGTGTAGGGATGCAGCGGGCGCAGCAGGACGTCCTCGGCGGGACCGATCTCCACCATGCGTCCGAGGTACATCACGCCGACCCGGTCCGCGACCGTCCACGCGAGCCCGAGATCGTGCGTGACGATGATGATCGTCAAGCCCAGGTCGTCGCGCAGCCGGAGCAGGAGCTCGAGGATCTCGCCGCGGACCGAGGCGTCCAGGTTCGAGACCGGCTCGTCGGCGACGATCACCTCCGGCTCGAGGGCCAGGGCTCCCGCGATCACGACGCGTTGGCGCTGACCGCCCGAGATCTCGTGCGGATACAGGAGGAAGAACCGCTCCGGCGGACGGAGCCCCGCGCGGGAGAGCGCGCGCGCGACGAGCTGCTCCTCGCTCTCGCCCTTGTCGCCCCTGTCCACGCCGTGGATCCGCAGGCCCTCGGCCACGATCTCGTAGATCGTCTTGCGCGGGTTCAGCGTCCCGGTCGGATCCTGGAAGACCATCTGGACCCGCCGACGGTAGGCCTTGAGGTTGCGCCCGAGCGGCCGTCCCTCGTGCAGGATCTGGCCCGAGTTCGGCGTCAACAGGCCCATGATCGCCCGCGCGGTCGTCGTCTTGCCACAGCCCGACTCCCCGGCGATCGCCAGGACCTCCCCGCGCCGGACCTCGAAGCTCACGCCGTCGACCGCCCGCGAGATCACGGCCTTCTTGCCGAACAAGCCCTCGAAGACCCCCACGCGTCCGGCGAAGGACACGTGCAGGTCGCGGATC
>DATBLY010000051.1:0-24991 GCA_036555125.1 Actinomycetota bacterium
GTGATCGTCTCGTCCGGTCCGAACGCCTGGCCGAACTGGCGCAACTTCTCCGATCGGATCATCCGGCCGGGCGAGCTGGTGATCATCGACGTCGCCGCGCTCACGTGGAACGGGTTCAAGTCGTGCGTCTACCGCACGTACTGCGTCGGCGGTAAGCCCACCGCCGAGATGAAGCAGTACTACGACCTGGCCCTGACCTGGCTCCGCGACTCGATCGACGCCGTGAAGCCCGGCGTGACCACGGCCGACATCGCGTCGAAGTGGCCCTCGGCGATGGAGACCTGGGGGTACGAGGACGAGGACGAGGCCGCCGCGAACCTCTGGGGGCACGGCCTGGGCCTCGCCCAGTACGACCAGCCGGTGATCTCGCGGATCTGGTCCCTCGACCACCCGGTCGAGATCAAGCCCGGGATGGTCTTCGCGCTCGAGACCCAGCACGGCAAGGTGCACGACTTCGGGGTCCGGCTCGAGGAGATGCTCGTCGTGACCGACGACGGGCACGAGTTGCTCACGTCGTTCCCGCTCGAAGAGATCACGGTGGTCGACTGAGCGATGGAACGCCTGATCCCGCTCGGTGACGCCCGTGCCCGCGACCCCGAGGTCGCCGGCGACAAGGCGGCCGAGCTCGCTCGGGCGGCCGCGGCGGAGATGCCCGTGCTCCCCGGGTGGGTCCTCCCGTTCGGGGAGTCCGCCGCGGCGATCGCCGCCGCTCGTTCGGGCTCCGGTTCGCCCGCGGCGGCCGTCCTCGCCGTGTCGTCAGTCGGGCTCGATCCGGGGCTCCGGCACGAGCTCGGCGAGGCGGTGCGGGCGCTGGGCGGCCACGTCGTGGTCCGCTCGTCCTCGCCGCTCGAGGGGGATGCTCGGTGGGCGGGCGCGTTCGCCTCGTACCTCGATGTCGGGGCGGGGGAGATCGAGGCCGCCGTCCGCGGGTGCTGGGCGTCGGCGTTCACGCGGGATGCGCAGGCACGCGCCGCGCACGTGGGGGTCGACCCCGCCGGGCTGGCCGTGCTGATCCAGCCATGGGTCCCGTTCGCGAGCGGCGGGGCCGCCGCGCGGGCACCCGACGGATCGATCCGCCTGTCGGTCGCGTCGGGGTCGCCGGCGGACCTGCTGTCGGGCCGCGCGTCCGGGGTCACGCTCCGACTCGACGCGGGCGCTCCCCTCGAGGATGCGTCCTTGCCCGACGGCGTGAGCGCGCCAACCGCGCGTGCGGCGCTCGAGCTCGCCCGGAAGGTCGCGGCCTTGGGGGACGACGCTATCGAGTGGGGAGCCTCCTGCGACGGCCGGGTCACGCTGCTCCAGGCGCGCCGTGCGGCGCCAGCCGAGCCCGTCGCGACGGTCGTCGCTCCGCGCCGTCGGAGGTACCCGCCCGTCGCGGAACGACTGGCGACGGCCGCGGCGACGTACCCGGGAAGGCTCGCCGAGCGCTGGGTGTTCCCATGGGCGCTCGCGGTCGACGCCCTGCCGCCCGCCGAGCCGCTCGACGTCCGACACGTCGCCGGCGCGGTCGATGAGGCGGCGGCGCTCGCCGCTGACCTCACGGCGTTCGTGTGGGGGCTCCCTCGCGGGCGGCTGGCCGAAGAGGTCGGGCCGAGCTTCCGCACCCTCCTCGGTCCGGAGCCGTCCGCCGAGCTGGCGCGGCTCTCGACGCTCGGACCTCCCGAGCCGGCCCGCGCGGCGCGTCTGCTCGGGCTGTTGGAGGGGGTCGGCGCTCGACTCCACGCGGACGGCTCCCTCGGGTCGCCCGACGACGTGTGGCGGGTCTCGCCGGAGGAACTCCGCGCGGTCGTCCGCGGGCGAGCCGTCGCCATCCGACGGGGGGCCGACCGGTGGGAGCCGTTCGTGTTCTCGGTCGTACGCGATCGCGGTCGCACGTTCGCGGGCCGGGCGGCGTCCCCGGGCCTCGGTGCCGGCCGGGCGGTGGCGATCGGCGCGTCGGTCGACACCTCGCCGCCCCCGCGTAGCGTCTTGATCGTACGGACGGTAACGCCGCAGCTGGCATCGCTCCTGTGGGGGGCGGCGGGCCTGGTCGCCCGGTCCGGGAGCGAGGGGGCGCACCTGTTCGAGGTTGCCCGATCCCTCGGGGTGCCGGCGATCCTCGGCGTCGAGCTCGATCCGCGATCCGAGATGATCGTCGCCGTCGACGGTGATCGCGGCACCGTGTCTGTATCGTCGCTCGCCTGGCGCCTCGACCGAAGCCCACCCGGCCGATCCTCGCTCGAACGGAGGACGGCGTGATCGTCGAGCGTCCGGCCGACGCGACCACGATCGACATCCACTGTCACGTGATGACGCCCGAGTGCGAGGAGCTCGTCCGGCCTCTCTTCACCCCGGATCTCGACCCGTTCACGCGGTATCAATCGTCGACCACCGTCGACTACAACCGCCGTCACCTCGAGGAGATCGTCCCGAAACTGACACATCCCGAGGTGCGGCTCGCCGACATGGACCGGATGGGTATCGACGTTCAGGCGATCTCGGTGATGCCGCCCCAGTACTTCTACTGGGCGGAGCCGGAGCTCGGCGCTCGGCTGGCGAGGATGCAGAACGACAACCTGGCGGGGATCGTGGGGCGTTACCCGGATCGCTTCGTCGGGCTCGGGACCGTGCCGTTGCAGGATGTCGACGCGTCGATCGTGGAGCTCGACCGGATCGTCGGCGATCTCGGGTTCACGGGGATCGAGATCTGCACCAGCGTGAACGGTGACGACCTCGACCATCCGCGGTTCGCTCCGTTCCTCGAGCGGGCCACGGCGCTCGACCTGCTGATCGTGATGCATCCGAACGGCTACTCGGAGGGGCGGCGGCTCGCGGACTACTACCTGATCAACACGGTCGGGATGCCCATGGACTCCACCGTCGCGATCGCACGGATGATCTTCGGAGGCGTCCTGGAGCGCCATCCCGGGCTGAAGATCTGCGTGGTCCACGGTGGCGGCTACCTGCCGTCGTATCCGGCGCGGTTCGATCACGCGTACCACGCTCGCGACGATTGTCGGGAGCACATCTCCCGCCCCCCGAGCGAGTACCTGCGCCGGCTGCACTTCGACTCGATGCTCTTCGACGCCGACGACCTGGGGCGGCTGATCGAGCGCTACGGGGCGGATCACGTGCTGCTGGGAACCGACTACCCCTACGACATGGGGGAGGACGACCCGGTCGGTCTCGTGATGGGCGTCGCCGGTCTGTCGACCGACGACCGGCGACGCGTCCTCGGGGAGAACGCCGCGCGGCTGCTCCGGATCGATCCGTCGCGCTACCGCCGGGCGACACCCCCGGCGTCGCTCGCGGCCGCGGGGCCGGACGGGAGCTGAGACCGGATGGGCCTGGTCGTCGTCACGGACCACGTCTTCCCAGACCTCGACGCCGAGACCCGCATCCTCGAGGAGGCCGGACACCGGCTGCGCTTCGACGGCAACCTCCGGACGCCAGACGAGGTGATCGCGGCCGCCTCCGAGGCCGACGGCGTCCTGAACTGCTATGCGCCGATCCCTGCGGAGGCGATCCAGGGGCTCGTTCGGTGTCGGGTGATCGCTCGGTACGGGATCGGGCTGGATACGATCGACATCGCCGAGGCGAGCTCGCGCGGGATCGTGGTCACCAACGTCCCCGACTACTGCATCGACGAGGTCTCCGACCACGCGCTGGCGTTGATCCTGTCGCTGGTCCGGCGGGTCGCGATCCTGGACCGGGATGTCCGTGCCGGCGGCTGGGACCTGGCGCCCGCCCGCCCGGTGCACCGCCTGCGCGGCCGCACGCTGGGGTTGGTCGGGTTCGGTCGGATCGCGCGTCGTCTGGCCGAGAAGGTGGCCCCGATCGGTCTTCGAAGGCTGGCGCACGACCCGTTCGTCCCGGTAGAGGCGATCACGGAGGCCGGCTGCGAGGCAGGGGATCTCGAGCGCGTCCTCGTGGAGTCCGACATCGTATCCATCCACGCGCCGCTCATGGAGACCACCCGCCACCTGATCGGGGACGCGGAGCTCCGCGCGATGAAGCCGGATGCCTTCCTCGTCAACACGTCACGGGGGCCGCTCGTGGATCTCGACGCGCTCCGGACGATCCGCGCCGAGGGGCACCTCGGCGGGGTGGGCCTGGATGTCCTCGAATCGGAGCCACCCGCGCCGAACGACCCGCTCCTGCGCGATCCCGGCGTCGTCATCACGCCGCACGCGGCGTTCTACAGCGAGGAGGCGACGGCCGAGCAGCAGCGGAAGGCGGCGGAGCAGGTCGTTGTCGCACTCGCCGGCGACCTTCCCAGGTACGCCGTCAACCCGGAGGCGCTGTCCGCTCGCTGAGCCCGCGGCTCAGCCGGCCTCCGAGGAGCGATCCAGGAACGCGGCGAGGGCCTCAGATGCCGAGCGCAGGTGCTCCCGGACCGCGCGCTCGGCCGCCTCTCGATCCCCGCGGATGCATGCGTCCAGGATCTCCTGATGCTCCTCGTTCGCCCCGGTAGCAGGCGACCGGCCCGCCACGAACATGTGGATGTACGGGGTCGATGCGTCCCGGAGGTTCTCGATCATCGCGCTCAGCCGAGGGCGATGCGCACGCTCGTACAGGCGTAGATGGAATTCGTCGTTCAGCTTCATCCAACGCCGGGCATCCTCGGTCTTGCGCATCTTGTCGATCAGCGCGTTGAGCTCGCGGATGCCGTCCGGATCGAGGTGAGGGATCGCCTGAGCGACCGCGAGCGCCTCCAGGACCTCGCGGATCTCGTAGAACTCCATCAGGTCCTCCACCGTGGGGTGGAACACGACGGCCCCGCGATGCGGATCGATCCGGACCAGCCCCTCGGCTTGGAGCTGCGCGAACGCCTCGCGCACCGGCGTCGTGCTGACACCGAACCGCTTCGCGACGTCGTTCTGCCGCAACCGCGTGCCGGGGCTGAGCGTCCCGCCCTGGATCTCGTCCCGGAGACGGCCGGCGACGACCTTCGCCGTCGTGTCGCGCTCCAGCGTCTCGGGCCTGCGCCCCATCACGCCTCTCCCTCGGCCGACCGCCGGCCACGATAGTGGATGCGACCACGTAGATCGGGCATCAGGGGCCCCTCGTCTCGCTCACGCCGGCGACGTCGAGGACCGCTCGCCCGACGACCGCACCGGCCTTGAGCGCTTCGAAGATCTCGTTAACGGCCTCGAGCGGCCGCACCATCCCCACGATCGGCCGCACGGCATCCGCTTCCACCATGGCGACCGCGCGTTCCAAATCGTCCCGGTGCGCGTACCGCGAACCGACCACCTCGATCTCGCCGAGCACCAGCCGAGGCGATGCGATCGCGAACGAGCTGTCGGGTGCGTATCCGACGCCCACGATCCGTCCGGCGGTCCGGACCAGGCGAACGGCCTTGGCGAACGTGTCCGCATGCCCCACCGTGTCCACCACCACGTCGAACCCGCCGAACCGGGATCGATGTCGCTCCTCCGCGCCGGCGTCATCGCCGCGATCTGCCTCGATCCCGAGCGACCTGGCCGACCCGAGTGTGGGCGGATGGACGTCGAAGCCGACCGTGGTGGCGCCCGCCGCCCTCGCCATCTGGGCCGCGTGGATCCCGACGCCCCCGAGCCCGATCACGGCGACGGACGAGCCGGCCCGCGCACCGCCCCGTGTGATCACGGAGCGGTACGCCGTTCCGAGCGCGCACGACATCGGGGCTGCGAGCACCGGATCGATCCCGGGCGGGATCCGGATCAGCCGGTCCGCTCTGACCGCGAGGCGCTCACGGAAGCCGCCGTGGTGGATGAACCCGATCCACCCCTCGAGGGCGTCGCATAGGGGCTCGTCGCCTCGCCGGCAGGCGGCGCATCGGCCACAGGGCCAATACTGGTAGACGGTCCCGAGCGTTCCCTCGGGGATCAGGCCCGGTGGTTCCGAACGCACGACGCGGCCGAAGATCTCGTGTCCTGGGATATGTGGTAGCGCGAGGCTTGCGCTGTAAGGCATCTGGCCCGTCGCCGTCTTCACGTCCGTGAAGCAGACGCCGCAGGTGATGACCTCCAGCAGCGCGTACCCGGGAGCGACCTCGGGTTCGGGCGCGTCGAAGGGCTCGAGCGGCCGGTCGTAGGCGGTCACCGCCATCGCACGCATCGTCGTCTCAGACCTGAACGATGACCTTCAGGGCGTCGGGCGTTCCGTCCGTGAGGAACGCCTCGTCCGCGTCGAGGAGCGGGAACCGGTGGGTCACGAGGGGCTCCAGCCGGATCTTCCCGGAGGCGGTCGCGTCGATCGCGACCGGGAAGTCCTCCGGTCGAGCCGCCCTGGCGTTCGTGATCGAGAGCTCCTTGTAGTACAGGTCGTAGTAGGGGAACGCACCCTCCGTCCCGGCGATCGTTCCGTAGGCGAGGACCCGTCCGCCGCCCCTGGTCATGCGCACGGCCTCGCCGAGGGTGGCGACGAGGCCGGCGCATTCGATCGCGACGTCAGGGCCGCCGCCGGTGAGCTCCCTCACGCGGTCGACGGCGTGCTCGTCCGCACGGACCGTCTCGTCGGCCCCGAGCGCGCGAGCGAGTTCGAGCTTCCGTTCGCTGCGGGTCACGCAGACGACCGGCCATGACCCGCGGAGCTTGGCGAGCTGCAGGTGGAGGAGCCCGGTCACGCCGAGGCCCAGGATCACGACGGATTCTCCCGGGAAGATCTCGATCCTGCGTTGCCCGTGCACGCACGTCGTGAGGACCTGGATCAGGGGCGCGACGTCATCTTCGACCATGGGGGGGAGCGCGTGGAGGTTCGTCGCCGGGACCGCGATCGCTTCCTGCAAGCCGCCATCTCGGTCGCGGCCGAGCAGCCAACCCGCCTCACAGATGTTCCCTCGCCCCTCGAGACACCGGGCGCAGCGACCGCACGTGATCGATGGATCGACGATGACCCGGGTCCCCGCGGTGAAGGGGCCGGAGGGGTCGAGCACCTCGCCCACGATCTCGTGACCCATGACGCGCGGGTACTCGACCGCGATCGCCCCCGTGTAGATCTTGCGATCGGTGCCGCAGATCCCGAGGGCCCGGGTGGCCACGAGCACCTCGCCCTCCGACGGCGTGGGTCGCGAGAGATCGTCGATCCGGATGTGACCGGGCTCGACGAGCAAAGCCGCTCTCACCTGGGCTTCTCCCTTCCCATCGACGCGCGGACGAGACATAGTACACAGGCCTCGTCTGGTCCAGACGGACGGATCTCGGGATGCGGGGCTTAACTAGGATCGAACATTGTGCATCAAATGTCAACGCGAGGATCGCCATGGAGGTCGCAGCGGAAGACGACCTCGCTAGCTGCCTGCGCGATCGGCGCAGGCATCGGTCCTCGCCTCGAGGGGATCCTGGCCCGAGGCTGAGCAACTCGCCCGGGAGGTGGTCCATGGGTTCTCGGAGGCCGAGTCTCCGAACCAACAGGGCGACGCATGGATCGACCTGGCGCGGGTACTTGCCTCGGCGGGCGAGTCCGCCGAGGCGGGTGATGCCGCACGGACCGCCCTCGCGTTCTACGAACGCAAGGGCAACCTCCCGGCCTCGGCGTTGACGCAAGCGTTCATCGACGAGCTCGAGGGGGAGAGTCTCTAGTCTGAAACAGACTAGAGACTCTCGCCCGCTTCCCCGCGGGGGGTTGGCTCCGCCGCCTACGGCTCGATGTTGAAGGTGAACGCGAAGCCGCCGTCCACCGCCGTGATGTCCATGGATCCGCGCGCTGTGACGTAGACGCCCGTGCCGCCCGTGATCGCCATCGTGGAGTCCTTCGTGTCGTAGAACGGCCCCTCCACGGTCATCGAGCCGCCTTCGAGGTTCGTCGTCCACCGGCACTCCCACGAGCCGCGCTTCGGGTTGATCCGGATGCAGTCACCGATGTCCGTGCCCACCTGAACCGCGTCGGCCTCGTCGTAGACCTTGTTGTGGAACGTCAGCAGGTCGCCGGCCGAGTCGCCGGTCTTGCCCGTGTCGATCACCTTGTCGGTGGTCGCGTGCTCGATCACCGTCATCGTCACGGTGCGTCGCGCATCCGCGCCCGCCTGCGCGACCAGCCCGGCCACCAACAGCGCGACGGCGGCGACCGCCACGATCGTCATGGTCCGCTTCACCTGACCCTCCCCTCATCGACGGACGGCCGGAGTCTGCCACGCAGCGGTCCCGGCCGCGAATCGGGCCGGGACGCGAGCCAGCCTGACCCGCGGCTTGCGTTCCCGATCGGAAAGCAACAGACTCGCTCCCGTTCGTTCACGCGAGCCTGGGGGATCGTTGGAGCCCCCCCGGGAGCGGTTCCGCGACGACGTCGCGACCGGCCCATCCGGGCACGTCGGCCAGGGCGGCCGCGAGCTGCGGATCCCCTGCCCCTCCCACGCCGCGGACGCTACGCGCGGTGATCGATCACGGTCAAGCTCGAACGGAACCGATCACCCGTGCGGCGCGTCGCCGTGGCCGCGGCCCTCCCGGCCGACCACGAACCAGATCCCGTGGACCGGTTCGTCGCCGAGGTTCCACAGGCGGTGCGGGGTCGTGGAGTCGAACCCGATCGAGTCGCCGGGCCCGAGCTTGTGCTGCTCGAAGCCGAGCTGGACCCCGAGGTGTCCCGAGAGGATATAGCCGTACTCCCGGCCGGGGTGTCGCATCATCACGTCGTCCCCGGCCGAGGACCCGCCCACGTCGTAGATCACGTGGAGGAAGTCGACGTCCTCGTGCAGGTGCGTGGTGAGGCGTTCCCACCGGACGCCCGACGCGAGGTCGATCACGTGCCGGTCGTCGGGGTGGACGACCGGGTCGTGACCGACGCCGTTCTCCCTGGGCTCGGCGTCGGGCACCGCACCGTGGTCCGCCGGGTCGCCGTGGCCTCGGAAGACGTCGTCGACCGAGACGCCGAGCTCCGTGACGATCGCGTACAGGGTGCTCACCGAGGGCTTGGACTGCCCGGACTCGATCTGCGAGATCAGGCTGGCCGACAGGCCGATCCGGCGGGCCAGCTCTCGCTGGCTGATGCCGACCCGGTCGCGCTCCTCCCGGAGCCTGGAGCCGATGTCTTCGAGCTCGCCGGCCATCCGCACCTCGCCTGCGTCCGTCCGATCTCGGGAACCGCCCAGCGCGGTGAGCCTACCCGAAGGAGCGCGAGGTGTGCAGCCTCGCTGTTCACGGACCCCGGGTGCGCTCCCGATCCCCTCACGCAGCTACCTGGCTTGCCTGGCGCGGCGCGGCCGAGGTATGTAGTGTCCCTGAACGGTGAGGGGGACGCGTCCAACAGTGACGGTGATCGGCGCGGGCCGGTCGGGCACGACGGCTCCGAACGTGGGAGCGCGCGCGTGACGTCGAAGCTGCTGCTGAGCGGCGGCTGCGTCCTCACGCTCGGGGCCAAGACCCCGAACTTCCTCCGTGCCGACGTGCTGATCGACGACGGCGTCGTCGCGGAGATCGGGACCGGGCTCCGGGCGCGCGACGCCGAGACCGTCGACGCCACCGATGCGATCGTGATGCCCGGGTTCGTCGACACGCACCGGCACGCCTGGACCAGCCTGTTCCGCAACGCCGGGATCGCCGACGACGTCTCGGCCGACCCGGCGCGCTTCGACGAACGCTACGGGCCCGACGACGTCTACGCGGCCACGCTGATCGGCCTGTTGGGCGCGGCCGAGGCGGGGATCACGACGGTGGTCGACTGGTCGCCGCTGCCCGCCGAGGGCGGGCTCGCGGCCGCGGCGCTGCGGGCGCACGCGGATTCGGGTCTGCGCACGGTGTTCGTCCACGCTCCCCGGCTCGGCTCCGACGGGCCCGCGGCGTCGTGGGAGACGGCCCTGTCCCTGCTCCGCGCGAACGCCGGGCCCGCCACCACGATCGCGTTCGGGTCGGCCGTGCCCGGGCCGGGAGACGACGACGTCGCCGATGCCTGGGCCCGCGCACGCGGGCTCGGCCTGCGGATCCACGCGCATGCCCGGCGGCGCCCGCCGTCCGGTGGAGCGATCGCCGCGGTGGCGGGACGGGGACTCCTGGGGGAGGACGTCACGCTCGTCCATCCGACCGGCGTAGACGATGCGGACCTGGAAGCGATCGCGTCGTCGGGCGCGGCGATCTCCCTGGCGCCGTCGAGCGAGATGGCGGGCGGCCGTGGCTCGCCGCCGATCCAGGAGCTGATCGACCGCGACATCCGGCCCGGATTGGGGGTCGACGACGAGCGGGTCGCGCCCGGCGATCTGTTCGCGCAGATGCGGGAGACGATCTCGCTGCAGCACGCGACCGTGTTCGACCGCAAGCTCGCCGGGAAGGCCGGGGTCCCCAAGCTGATGAGCACGCGCGACGTGATCCGCTCGGCGACCTCGGACGGCGCGCGCGTGGCCGGACTGGCCGGCGTGAGCGGTTCGCTCGAGCCGGGCCTGCAGGCCGACGTGATCGTCCTGCGTACCGATCGCCCGAACGTCTTCCCGATCAACGACCCGATCGGCGCCGTCGTGTGGGGCATGGACACGTCGAACGTCGACTGGGTGCTCGTCGGTGGGCGGGTCATGATGCGCAACGGCCTGCTCGAGGCCGACGTCGCCCGCGCCCGCGCGCTCGCCGAGGCGGCGCGCGTACGGATCGCACCGACCGGCGGCATCGTCGCCGTGTCGGGTGGAGCCGCATGAGCGCGCGCGCGACCCGCGCTCCGTCCTCGGCGGTCACCACCTTCGTGGTGGCGTCCCGCTACCTACCGGTGTACGTCGCGATCCTGCTCCTGATCGTGGTCGCCGCGATCTGGGCGCCGGACACGCTGAGCGGCCCGGCCCTCAGCTCGATCGCGCCGTTCGGCACGTTCCTGGCGCTCACCGCGCTCGGCCAGATGCTCGTGATCATGACCGGCGGCATCGACCTGAGCGTCCCGGGCACCTTCACGCTCGCGGCCGCGGTCACGGTCGGGGTCGGTGGGGCGAGCGACGAGAAGATCTGGACAGCGATCGGGGTCGCGCTCGTGCTCTGCGCGCTCGTCGGGCTCGTGAACGGGATCCTGGTGGGCGGCCTCGGGCTGAACGCGCTGATCGTCACGCTCGCGGTCGGGCAGATCGTGATGGGTTTGGCGATCCGGTACTACACGGGGGTCGCGATCCAGACGCCGGCGCCCGAGGGCCTGTCATCGTGGACGTCGACGCGGTTCCTGGGCGTGACACGGACCTTCTGGCTGGGGGTGCTCGTCACCCTCCTGTTGATCGTGCTCTTCCGGTACACGACGCTGGGGCGTCGGTTCCAGATCGTCGGCGCGAACCCGACCGCCTCGGGGATCGCCGGCCTCCGGGTGAACCTGAACCAGGTCACGGCCTACGTGGTCGCCGCCCTGCTCTACGCGGTTGCCGGGATCCTGATGGCGGCGTTCCTGCGCACGATCAGCATCACGATCGGGGCCCCGTACCTGCTGGGGCCGATCGCCGCCGTCGTGATCGGGGGGGCCTCCCTCACCGGGGGCCTCGCGAGCCCGCTCTCGACGTGGGCCGCCGCCTTCTTCCTGGCCGGGCTCAACCAGATGATGCGGGTGATGGGGTTGCCCACGGCGCTGCAGTTCGTGGTGTTCGGCCTCGTCATCGTCGGCGGCATGTTGGTGTCGGGGGATCGGATCATCCGTGCCGTGGAGCAGGTGCTCCGCGACCGGAGACGAGCCGATCCCGTGGACGGACGGACGACCGCCGCTCCCGGCGACGGGACGACGTGAGGAAGGAGGGGAGCTGACGGGTCCCCCGAACCGGGACAGCTGGAACCATCGATCCAGGAGGGGAGGAACATGAAGCGGATCAAGATCGTCGGCATCGTCGCGGTGCTCGCCTTGGTGGCGGCGGCGTGCGGTGGCGGTGACGATGAGGGGACGGAGCCGACGGGGACCACCGGCGGCGCGACGGCGGCGACGGGCGCCTCGGGGAACACGGGCGCGACCGGGCCGTTGGCCCAGTACGGCGAGAGCACCGACGCCGATCCGGCGCTGGTCGAGAAGGCCCTGGGCGTCACGCCCGAGGAGGTCAACGACGACATCGTCCTGGCCTCGATCGCGCGGGCCGATCAGGACCTCGACCAAGCCACGATCGACAAGGCGATGGAGTGCTGGAGCAACACCGAATGCGACACGGGCACCGGTGGCGACATCGTGATGGGGTACGCCGACGGTGGGGGTCTCAACGTGTGGCGGCAGGTGACGCGCATGGAGGCGATCCTCCAGGCGCTGACCTACCCGGAGATCGGCAAGATGATGTTCCGGGACGCGCAGTGGAACCCGGATCCCGCCGTGGCCGCGGGCGACATCGAGTTCCTGATCCAGGCCGGGGTCGACTTCATCATCGGCTACCCGGACCAGGGGACGAACATCGCCGACGCGATCCTCGACGCGCAGGCGGCCGGGATCCCGTATTCCACGTACTCGGCCGGCTGGGTGGGGCTGCCCGGTCAAGAGGGCGCGCTCGTCCCCGGCCAGGACTACCTCACGGTGGTCGGGGAGGATCTCTGCGCGCTCGGCAACAGCTTCGCCGAGGTGATCAACGACGGCGTCGGGTCGGGCAAGGTCGGCCTGATGGGTGGCACGCCCGGCAACGCGCTGTCGCTCGGCTGGCAGCAGTGCTACGAGCAGGCGCTCGACCCGTCGATCAAGACGCTCGGTCCGGCGGACACGTACTGGTCGAACGACGTCGCGCTCCAGACCGTGAGCGGCTGGCTGTCGACCGACCCCGACATCGCGGGGTACGCCTACGAGTACGCGGACGGGCTGAACACGGCGCTGCAGGCGTACGACGACCTGGGGATCCCGATCCCCGCGCTGACGATCGCGCTGCGGACCGATGAACAGACCCTGTTCTGCACCGCGAAGAAGATGAACGACCCCGACCTCCACATCTGGTACTCGGCGGGCGGCAACTTCCAATCCCGGACCGCCGTCACCGCGTCGATGCTGGACCTGCAGGGCGCGGAGGTCCCGGCCGAGATCGTCGTGCCGCACGTGATGCGTGAGGTCACGGCCGACGACTGCAACCCGGACCGGGTGACGCCGACGGTGTCGGGGACGTCGTTGGTGCCGGACAGCGTGTTGGCGCTGATGTATCCGCCTGCATGACCGAAGGTGATCGTCGAGGAGGGTCGGCGCCCGACGGGCTCGTCTTGGAGCTGCGCGGGGTCTCCCGGCAGTTCGGCGCGGTCCGAGCGCTGACGGACGTCGGCTTCGACTGCCGCGCCGGGGAGGTCCACGCGCTCGTGGGCGAGAATGGCTCGGGCAAGTCGACCCTCCTCGGGGTCGCGAGCGGCTTCGTCGACCCCGATCGGGGCACCGTCACGATCGGGGGCGTGCGCCTCCGCCGGGATTCCCCGGCGGAGGCGCGGAAGCTGGGCCTGGCGATGGCCTACCAGGACACGTCGCTGATCCTGGCCCAGCCCGTGAAGAACAACCTGTACCTGGCGGCGCCGCCGGAGGAGCGGCCCCCGTTCCGGCGTCGCAAGAAGTGGGCTCGTTCGGTCCTGCGAGGGTTCGACCTGGACCTCGAGCTGTTCCCGGACGCGCCCGCCGGGTCCCTGACCCTCGCGGAGCGACAGCTCTTCGAGGTGGCCAAGGCGCTCGTCACCGATCCCAAGGTGCTCCTGCTGGACGAGCCCACCACGGCGCTGGGTCCGAACGAGGTCGAGGCGCTGCACCGGACCGTGGCGGCCTGCCGGCGACGCGGGGTGGGGGTCGTCTACGTCAGCCACCGGCTGCCCGAGGTCCTGGAGATCGCCGACCGGATCACGGTCCTTCGGGACGGCCGGAACCGGGGGACGTTCCTCGCCAGCGAGACGACCGAGGCGGCCCTGGTCGACCTGATCGTCGGCCGTCCCTTCGAGGCGGCCTTCCCGCCGGCGACCCCGCAAGCGGGCGAGGCGCACGACGTGCTGGTCGTCGACGGGCTGCAGGGGCAGTCGTTCGGTCCCGTGAGCTTCACGCTCGCCGCAGGAGAGGTCGTCGGGATCGCCGGGGCCGAGGGCAACGGCCAGCCCCAGCTCTTCGACTGCCTGGCGGGACGGACGCCGCCCAAGGCGGGCCGGGTCGCGGTTGCCGACAGGGACCTGATGCTGATCTCGACCCACGAGGCGGTGCGAGCGGGGATCCTGCTGCTGCCGGGAGACCGCAAGGTCGAGGCGCTGATGCCGGTCCTCGGCGTCCGCGTCAACGCGACCGTCCAGACCCTGAGGCGGTTCAGCGTGCTCGGGCTCCTGCGGCGGCGACGGGAGCGTCGCTCCGTCGAGGGGCTGATCGAGCGCCTCCGGATCCGCACGCCGTCCCTCGAGCAGCCCGTGCAGTTCCTATCGGGTGGGAACCAACAGAAGGTCGCCGTGTCGCGATCCTTCCTGCGGGAGCCGACCGTGATCCTCGCGTACGAGCCGACGCAAGGTGTCGACGTCGGCTCGCGCTTCGACATCTACGAGGCGCTGCGTTCGCGCACGGAGGCCGGCGCCGGGATCCTGGTCAAGTCGAGCGACCCGCTCGAGCTGGTCGGGTTCTGCGACCGCGTGCTCGTGATGTCGCGCGGGCAGATCATCGAGGAGATCCCGGGCGACGAGCTGGAGGAGCATCGCATCGTGGAGGCGATCGTCCGCGGACCGGGGTTGTCCAAGGCGGGCCGGTCGCCGCTCGGGATCGCGATGCCGAAGAGCCCGTCGGCGCAAGGAGCCCCATGAGCCGCGCCGAGTCGGCCCGGCTCGCGGTCCGCAAGGTCCTGCGCAACGCGCGGGACAAGAACAAGTGGCGCAAGATCGTCCGGTTCCGCCTCTGGATGCCGGTCGTCCTGCAGATCCTCCTGATCGTCGCCGTGATCGTCTACACGAACACGCGATTCCCCGGCTTCATGAACAGCCGCAACGTCGAGAACGTGCTGTTCCTGGCCGTGCCGCTCGCGATCGTCGCCATCGGCCAGACGCATGCCCTGCTCGTGGGGTTCCTCGACCTCTCGGTGGGGGCGATGGTCACCCTCGGCGTGGTGATCGCCTCGTTCCTGATCGGCCCCGGGTCCACGACGGGCGAGATCGTGGTCGGCGCCGGGGTCATCGTCCTGGCGGGGAGCGCGCTCGGCCTCGTGAACGGCGGGATCGTCCTCGGGCTCAAGATCCCGTCGATCATCGCGACCCTGGCGACCCTCAGCATCCTGAGCGGGATCTCGCTGACGCTCCGGGAGACGCCCGGCGGACAGATCGACCGCGCCTTCACCTCCTGGCTCTCCGCCGCGATCGGCCCGATCCCGGTCGCGTTCATCGCGGTGATCGTCGGCGCGATCGCGCTCGACTACTGGCTCCATGCGAGCGGCTCCGGCCTGCAGCTACGCGCGGCCGGGTTCGACGAACGGTCGGCGAAGCGCGGCGGCGTGCGCACGACGTGGGAGCGGGCGCGGGCGCTCGTGCTGTCGGGGCTGTTCGCGGCGCTGGCCTCGTTCTTCGTGATGGCGCGATCCGGGATCGGCAACGCACAGATCGGCGACAGCTACGCGCTCGCCAGCATCACCGCCGCCGTGCTGGGAGGGGCGGCGCTCTCCGGGGGCCGAGCGACGTTCATCGGCGCCTCGGTCGCGTCGGTGCTGCTCGCGCTGATCATCACGGCGTTGCCGTTCCTGAACCTGTCCGCCGAGTACGGGCTGATGATCACCGGCGTCCTCGTCCTGCTGGGCATCGTCCTGTTCCAGCTGGGCGACCTGAAGGAGCTCGTGAAGCGGAACTACAAGCGGGCGCGGCGCATGGTCGTGGGCAGCCGTCCACCCAAGGCCGCGGATATCCCGGAGCTCTATCCCTCGGACGTCGACTTCGCGGTCGCGCCGACGGGGCGGACGCTCGTCCGCGGGGGGATCGTCCTCAGCCTCGACCCCGGGGTCGGCGACTTCCGGACCGGCGACGTGCTGATCGACGAAGATCGGATCGTCGCGGTCGCGCCGAGCCTGTCGGCAGCGGACGCCGAGGTGATCGACGCGACCGGGATGATCGTGATGCCCGGCTTCGTCGACACGCATCGCCACATCTGGGAAGGGCTGCTGCGCAACATCGGCACGGACGTTCCGCTCGAGGGACGCTCGAGCTACATCTCGTTCGTCCTGCACAAGCTCGCGCCGGCCTTCCGGCCCGAGGACGCGTACATAGGTGACCTGATCTCGGCGCTCGGCGCGATCGACGCCGGCGTCACCACGCTCCTGGATTGGTCGCACATCCAGGGCTCGCCCGCCCACACCGACGCGGTGATCCAGGCGCTGGAGGACTCCGGCCTGCGCGCGATCTTCGCCTACGGGTTCCCGTGGTGGGGCAAATGGGAGGAGCGCCAGCCGAGCTGGTTCGTCCGCGCGGCGACGGAGCATTTCTCCACGAAGGACCAGAAGCTCACGCTGGCGCTGGCCGCGCCGGGGCCCGAGTTCACGGACTTCGAGGTCTCGCGCGACCACTGGAAGCTCGCCCGCGAGGCGGATGCGCGGATCACGACCCACGTCGGCGTCGGCAGCTACGGGATGGACGGGAAGGTCCAAGAGATGGGCGAGGCGGGCCTGCTCGGTCCGGACACGACCTACATCCACTGCACGACCCTGAACGACACCGAGATCCAGATGATCGTCGACACGGGGGGAACGGTTTCGCTGGCGTCGCCGGTGGAGATGATGATGGGCCACGGGATGCCGCCGATCCAGAAATTCCTGGACCGCGGCCTCGCGCCCAGCCTGTCCGTCGACGTCGAGACGAACGTCCCGAACGACATGTTCAACCAGATGCGCTCGGTGCTTGCGCTGCAGCGGGCGACGGCGACCGCCCAGGGGAAGGCGCCGATGTCGACGCGGGACGTGCTGGCCTGCGCGACGATCGAGGGCGCGAAGGCGGTCGGGCTGGACGACAAGGTCGGGACGCTCACGCCGGGCAAGCAGGCGGACGTGATCCTGCTGCGCACGGACCGGTTGAACGTGACCCCGCTGAACGACCCGGCGACCGCCGTGGTCGCCGGGATGGATACCGGCAACGTGGACACGGTGCTGATCGCCGGGCGCGTGATGAAGCGGAAGGGGGAACTGCTGCACGTCGACTGGCCCGCCGCCAAGCGCATGGCCTCCGAGTCGCGCGACGCGGTCGTGCAGCGCTCGGGGTTCAAGGTTCCGAGCATCTGATGGGCGGACACGGAACGGGAGAGAGGGGATCGCTGATGAGCTCGTACGGCTTCCCGGTGGCGACCACCCCGGCGCCAGGCATCGCCGGCGTCGACTGGGAGGTCCGGGTCGACTTCGAACGCCTGCGTACCTATCGGCTCGACCGCGCCCGCCAGGCGCTCGAGGCCTCGGAGCTGGGGGCGCTGTTGCTGTTCGAGACCAGCAACATCCGCTACGTGACCGCCACGCAGATCGGATATTGGGCGTTCAACAAGGGCGAGCGGTACGCGCTGCTCACGCGCACGGGCCGCCCCAGGATCTTCGACTTCGGCTCGGCCGCGAAGGCCCACCGGCTGCAGCTGCCGCACCTGTACGACGAGACGAACGCGGTCGGCGGCAACACGGGCCTGCAGGGCGCGATCCACCCGCGCGTCGGCCTGCAGGCGCGTGCCGCGCGGGAGATCCGCTCGATCATGAAGGAGGACGGCGTCGGCGACCTTCCCCTGGGGGTGGACGTGGCCGAGACGTCGGTCTTCCTGGCGCTCGCGGAGGCGGGCGTCCAGGTCCGCGACGGTCAGCAGGTGATGGCCGACGCACGGGAGATCAAGAGCCCCGACGAGATCACGCTGTTGACGCAGGCCTGCGCGATGGTGGACGGGGTCTACCAGGACATCTTCGAGGCCCTCAAGCCCGGTGTCCGCGAGAGCGACATCGTCGCGCTCGCGCACGCACGCCTGTTCGAGATGGGCTCGGAGTTCGTCGAGGCGATCAACTCGATCGCCGGCGAGCGCTGCAGCCCGCACCCGCACGTCTTCTCGGACCGCCTGATCCGGCCCGGGGACCAGGCGTACTTCGACATCATCCACGTCTTCAACGGCTACCGGACCTGCTACTACCGGACGTTCGTCGTCGGGCGCGCGACGACCGCGCAGCGGGACGCGTTCAAGCGGTCGCGCGAGTGGATGGACGTGGCGATCGACCTGGTGAAGCCCGGCGCCTCCACCGACCAGATCGCGGCGGTGTGGCCGAAGGCCGAGGAGTTCGGGTTCAAGGACGAGATGGACGCGTTCGGGCTGCAGTTCGGCCACGGCGTCGGGGTGAGCCTGCACGAGCGGCCCATCATCACGCGTCTGAACTCGTTCGTGGACCCGCTGGAGATCAAGGAGGGCATGCTGTTCGCGCTCGAGACGTACTGTCCCGCAGAAGATGGGCGGTCGGCGGCGCGGATCGAGGAGGAGGTCGTGGTGACGGCCGACGGGTGCCGCGTGATCACGCTGTTCCCGTGCGAAGAGCTGATGGTCGCGAACGAATACTGAGGTGGAGGCGATGGCGGACACGATGACGGTGGCGGACCTCGAGACCCGGCTCGCGATCTACCGGATGATGCAGGAGGGGCGCCTGTTCGAGAAGCGGGCCCACGACCTGTTCCTGGAGGGCCTCGTGAAGGGGACCTCGCACCTCGGGATCGGGCAGGAGGCGGTGGCCGCCGGGTTCGCGGCCGCGATGCGGTCCGACGACATGGTGTTCTGCACGTACCGCGGGCACGTCCACACCCTGCTCCGCGGGGCGCCGATGGCCGCCCTGATGGGCGAGCTCCTGGGGCGGGCCACCGGGATCTGCGGCGGCAAGGGCGGCTCGATGCACCTGACCGACGTCGCGCACCACGCGATGGGGTCCTACGCGATCGTCGGCGCGCACATGCCGATCGCCGCGGGCGCGGCGTGGGCCGCGCAGGCCCGGGGGACGGGCCAGGTCGCCGTCTGCTTCTTCGGCGACGGGACGACGAACATCGGGGCGTTCCACGAGGCGCTGAACCTGGCGAAGATCTGGGAGCTGCCGGTCGTCTTCGTCTGCGAGAACAACCTGTACATGGAGTACACGGCCATCGCCGACGTGACGGCGGTGGAGCATCCCGCTGCCGACCGCGCCGCCGCGTACGGCCTGGAGTCGATCCTGATCGACGGGAACGACGCCGACGTGGTCCACGCCACGGCGGTCCGCACGATCGAGCGCGCCCGCTCCGGCGGTGGCCCGTCGCTCGTGGAGGCGGTCACCTACCGGCACGGCGGCCACTCGCGCGCCGACCCAGGCAAGTACCGGCCGGACGAGGAGGTCGCGGACTGGCTCTCACGGGACCCGGTCCCGGCGTACGCCGAGCGGCTGATCGCCGACGGCGCGGACCGCGAGACGGTGCAGGGCATCGATCGCGACGTGCAGGCGGCGGTCGACGCGGCCACCGAGGAGGCCAAGGCGGCGCCGTTCCCGGATCCGGACACGCTCGACACCGAGCTCTGGGCCGACGGGGGGTCCGCATGGCGGAACTGACCTACCGCGAGGCGGTCGCACGCGCGATCGCCCAGGAGATGGAGCGCGACCCGACGGTCTTCTTCCTGGGCGAGGACGTCGCGGCGGCCGGCGGCGTCTTCAAGACGACCGAGGGCCTGCTGGAGCGGTTCGGCTCCGAGCGCGTGCGCGACACGCCGATCAGCGAGCAGGCCATCATCGGCGCCGCGATGGGGGCCGCGATGAACGGCCTGCGGCCGATCGCGGAGCTGATGTTCAGCGACTTCTTCGCGGTCTGCTGGGACCTCGTCGCGAACCAGATCGCGAAGGCGCGCTACATGACGAACGGCCAGGTCGCGCTGCCGCTCGTGATCCGCACGGCGAACGGCGGCGGCGTACGGTTCGGCGCGCAGCACTCGCAGAGCGTCGAGACGTGGATGATGGCGATCCCCGGCCTGAAGGTCGTGGTCCCGTCGACGCCCGTCGACCTCATCGGCCTGATGGCGGCCGCGGTCCGAGCCCCCGATCCGGTGATCGTCGTGGAGCCGAAGGTGCTGTACGCGACGAAGGGCGAGGTACCCGACGGCGAGGTCGTCGACGAGCTGGGGGTGGCCCGGACCGTCCGGAACGGCGAGGACGTCACGGTCGTCGCCCTCGGCGCGATGGTGCCGAAGGCGATCGACGCGGCGGGGCACCTCGCCCAGGAGGGGATCTCGGCCGACGTGATCGACCTGCGGTCGCTGGTCCCGCTCGACGTGCGCTCGATCCTCGGCTCGGTCGAGCGGACGGGTCACCTCGTGACCGTCGAGGAGAACCCGCGTCTGTGCGGCTGGGGCGCGGAGGTCGCATCCATCGTGGCCGACGAGGGGTTCTTCGCCCTCGACGGGCCGATCACGCGGGTGACGACGCCGCACCTCCCGCTCCCGGCGGCCGACGTGTTGGAGGACGCGGCTATCCCGTCGGTCGAGCGGATCGTCGAGGGCGTCCGGCGAGCCGTGTCGTAGGGACCAGAGCCAGAGACGGAGGGAGCAGGCATGGCCGATCGCATCCTGTTGCAGGGCGGGCACGTGCTCTCGGTCGACCCGGCGATCGGGGACATCCCCGGCGGCGACGTCCTGATCGAGAACGACATGATCGCGGAGGTCGGCGCGGGCCTGTCCGCCGACGCCGAGGTGATCGACTGCACCGGCGACATCGTGATCCCCGGGTTCATCGACACCCACCGCCACACGTGGGAGACGGCGATCCGCAGCTGCGCGCCGGACGCGACGCTCGACGACTACTTCGTCGAGGTGCTGGACAGCTTCGCGCCGCTGTACCGGGCCGCCGACGTGTACGCGAGCAACCTCGCCGGCGCCCTCGAGTGCCTGAACGCCGGCATCACCACGCTGCTCGACTGGTCGCACATCAACAACACGCCGGAGCATCCGGATGCCGCGATCGAGGGGCTGCTCGAGTCGGGCATCCGGGCCGTGTACGCGTACGGCAGCGCGAACACGTCGCTCGCCGACTACTGGTTCAACAGCTCGATCGCGATCCCGCGCGACGACGTCCAGCGGATCCGGGACGTCTACATGTCCTCGAGCGACCAGCTGCTGACGATGGCGCTCGCGACGAGGGGCCCCGGGTTCACGCAGGACGACGTCGTGCGCCAGGAATGGGGGATGGCGCGCGACCTGGGGATCCCGATCACGACCCATTTCGCGATGGGCAAGCTGGCGGGCAAGTGGAGCATGGTGAAGCAGCTGGAGGGGCTCGGACTGCTGGGCGACGACACGACGTACATCCACTCCTGCTACCTGAGCGAGGAGGAGTGGGAGCTGGTGGCGCGGTCGAAGGGGAAGATCTCGATCGCGCCGCAGGTCGAGATGCAGATGGGACACGGCTGGCCGCCGTTCATGAAGGCGCGCGCCCACGGCCTGCGCCCGGCGCTGTCGATCGACGTCGTGACGACGGTGCCCGGCGACATGTTCACGCAGATGCGCTGCGGCTTCGCCGAGGAGCGGTGGAGGTCGAACGACGCCGTCTGGGAGAGCGAGGAGCCGTTCCCGGCCGACGGCCTGACGGCCCGCGACATGCTGACGATGGCCACCCTCGACGGCGCCCACGTGGCCGGGCTCGAGGACCGGACGGGGTCGCTCACGCCCGGCAAGCAGGCCGACATCGTCGTGATCGACGGCAAGGCCCCCGGGACCGCGCCGGTGATCGATCCGGTCGGGACCGTGGTGCTCGCCGCCGACGTCTCGAACGTCGACACGGTCATCGTCGGGGGGCGCGTCCACAAGCGCGACGGGAAGCTGACCGGGGACTGGGGCTCGGCGCTCGCGAAGGTCGAGGCGTCCAGCGCCTACCTGCGCGACGCGCTGGCGCGGGCGAAGGCTGAGGGGGACGCCTCGTGACGGCTTCCCGCCACCTGGTCCGCCCGGGACGCGAGCTGGAGCTGATCCCCCAGACGATGGGCCTGGGGGCCGAGGGGCTCCGCCGGTGGTCGATCGTGGACGAGACGGTGCCCGGCGCCGTGCACACGGGCTTCGGGATCGTCGAGCTCGCACCGGGTGGCCGGGTCCCCTGGCACGTCCACAGCTACGAGGACAGCCTCTACGTGCTGGAGGGCGAGGTCGTCGTGGACACGGGCGACCGCGCGAACCTCCTGCGGCCGGGCGACTACGGCGTGAGCGCCGTGGGCCAGCCGCACGCCCTGCGCAACGTCGGCGACGTCCCGGTGCGCTGGGCGCAGATGCTCGCGCCGCAACCGCGCTCGCGCGTCGGCGGCGACACCTACGCGGTGCCGGCGCTCCCGGAGCTCGAGCCGACGCCGATCGACGTGCGCGACCCGCGGACGCGGTCGTTCGGGCACATCGACCCCGGGAACATGGAGGTCGACCGGCAGACGCAGGACATGCTCGCCGTCTCGGCCAGCATGCGGACGGCGCTGCTGGTGTACAGCGGGATCACCGTGAAGATGATGATCGACTCCGACCTGGGCGCGCACCTGCTCACGACGTTCATGGTCCAGTACGAGCCGAACGGCCTGGCCGGGCGGCACGACCACGCGTACGAGGAGACGTACCTGATCCTCGAGGGCGAGGTCGACGCGGAGTTCGACGGCGAGAGGTATCACCTCGTCCCCGGCGACGTCGCGTGGGCCGGCGTCGGGTGCGTCCACGCCTTCACGAACACCGGGCCCGGGATCGTGCGCTGGCTGGAGACCCAGGCCCCGCAGCCCCCGTCGCGCCACTCGTACCGGTTCGCGCGCGACTGGGAGTACCTCACCGATAGGCTCTCGGAGGAAGGATGAGCGCGGATGGATGAGCACGCCGTCGTCGTGATCGGCGGGACCCAGGGCCTGGGCCGCGACCTGGCGCGTCACTACGTCGAGGCCGGCCGCCGCGTGGTGATCTCGGGCCGGGACGCGGGGCGCGCCGCCGCCGCGGCCGCCGAGCTGGGCACGGACGTCGGGACAGCGGCGTTCGACCTCTCCGAGCCGCAGACGATCGGACCGGCCCTCGCGGGGATCGGATCGGTCGACCGGCTCGCGCTCGCGGCTCTCGACCGGGACCTCAACAGCGTGAGGGAGTACGACGTCGCGAAGGCGATCCGGCTGGTCACGCTGAAGCTGGTCGGCTACGTGGAGACGATCCACGCCCTGCTGGATCGCCTCACCCCCGACGCGTCGATCGTGATCTACGGCGGGCTCGCGAAGGAGCGTCCCTACCCGGGCTCCACGACGATCACGACGATCAACCACGGCGTGGACGGGCTCGTGCGCACGATGGCGTTCGAGCTGCCGCCGATCCGCGTGAACGCGCTGCACCCCGGGATCGTCGCCGACAGCCCGTTCTGGGCGCCGAAGACCGAGGCGCTGGAGGCGACGAAGGCGAAGACGCCGACCGGCCGGCTCGTGCGGATGCGCGACGTCACCGACGCCGCGGTGTTCCTGCTGGAGAACCCGTCGATGCACGGGACCGAGCTCCGGATCGACGGGGGCTGGTCGCTCACATGACGCGGGTCGCGGTGCTCGGCGCCGGGAACATGGCCGGGGCGATGGTGGGCACGCTCCGCCGCGCGGGCCTCGACGTGACGGTCTGGAACCGGACGCCGGCGAGGGCCGAGGCGGTCGCGGGGACCCATGACGCGGCGTCGGCCGGGACCGCCGTGGAGGCGGTCCGCGAGGTGGACGTCGTGCTGAGCAGCCTGGCGGACGACGCGGCCGTCGAGGCCACCTACCTCGGGGAGCACGGCGCGGCCGCTGCGTGCGGCCCGGGTCAGATCGTCCTGGAGATGAGCACGATCGCGCCGCACACGGCTCGGCGGGTCGCGGAGGCGGTCGCGGCCACGGGGGCAGCCTTCCTGGACGCGCCGGTCTCCGGCAGCGTCCCGACCGTGGAGAAGGGCGAGCTCACGATCATGGTCGGCGGCGACGCCGAGGCGATCGAACGCGCCCGCCCGGTCATGGACGCGCTCGCGGCCAAGGTGTTCCACGTCGGCGGCACGGGGGCGGGTGCCACCGTGAAGCTGGCGGTGAACGCGATGGTCCACGCGATCGACGTGGCCCTGTCCGAGGCCCTCGTCCTGGCCGAGAAGGCGGGGGTCGATCGCTCCGCGGCCTACGATGTCTTCGCCGCGGGCGCGGCCGCCGCGCCGTTCGTGCTGTACAAGCGTCCTGCCTTCGAGCATCCGGACGACGCGCCGCTCACGTTCACGCTCGACCTCATGGCCAAGGACCTCGACCTGATCCTGTCGCTCGCTCACGAGGTCGATGCCCCGATGGGCCAGGCCGAGCGCAACCGCGAGCTGGTCGGGCGGGCGCTCGCGGCCGGGTTCTCCGGCCGCGACATGAGCGCCGTCGCGGCGTACCTCCGGCGCGCCGAGGCTCGTTGACGGCCGGCCCGGCGCCGGATCCATCACGTGCCGTCTAGCAGGCGGCCGGTGTCGGCGCCCCCTGGTACAGCAGCGTCAGGCTCCCGTTCAACATCGTCGTGCGACCGCCGTTCGGCACGCGCCACTGCAGGCGGAACACGTGTCGATGCTCGGACGGGTTCGAACCCACCCACGCGAAGGATGCTCCTTCCGAGACCGCCCCGACGCGGAACGTCGTCGGCCCCGGCAGCAGCGGGCTCGTGCCGCCCACGGTGTCGTCGACCACGCGGAGCTGAACGTCGCTCCCGTCCAGGGTGGCGCTCATCTGGACCATGAAGTTGAGCGCGAGTCGGTCGCTCACCCGCATCCCCGGGATGTCGGCCCACCGCCTCGACGAGCTCGATGCCGACGTGGTTCGGGCGCTCCAGTCCACGCACGAGAGGCGGGATCCAGGGACGGACTCGGTGGCGGCGCGCCCAACGGCGATGCCCATCGGCAGCAGGATCGCGACGGACGAGACGATCAGGATCAGGGTTCGACGACGCTTCCCTCCCATGTGGCTCCTCCTCTGTCCGAGGCCATCGGACCGTGCCGGCCGCGCTTGGGACGGCGGTCCTCGAGGCCACCGTAGGCGCGTCGCGGCGTCGATCACAAGGGAGCCGGCGGTGACCGCCGGTCGGTCGACCGGCGGTCACCCGTCCGTGGGTTGACAGCGTCGGGAGCGCTCGTAGACTGGCACGACCATGTCGACCACGACGCTGTTCGGACGCAGCACCCTCGTACTTATCGCGTAGGCGCGGGCGGGCCCTCGAG
>DATBLY010000052.1:0-11276 GCA_036555125.1 Actinomycetota bacterium
TCGCCGCGGAGTGGGACCGCCCGGCAGCGGATGGTGCTGTCGTCGAGGTCCACCGTGAACGCGGCTTGCCTCCCGCACAGAGCCTCCACGTGCGCGGCGACGACGCCGGCTCCGGTCCCCTCCAGCCCGAACACCTCGAGCAGGCTGAGCCCCTCGAGCGGGGCGGGGGAGCCGAGCAACGCGGCGGCAGCGCCACCGGCGGACGTGATCCGCAGGGCGGCGTCGGTGGACCACAGGACCTCCGGCAGCCGACGAGGCTCATCGGCTCCGACCGTCGGCACGTCCGCCGCGTCGATCTCGGTCGACGCCGGCGGCTCCTTCGGCGGGGTCCACTCCCGGTCGGTGATCCCGACCAACTCCCATTGCCGCATCCAGGCTCCCCTTCTCCCGGTGGGGTGCCCCCACGCTAGGGAGCCCGAGCGGGCGGGTCCATCGGGGGGCCGGCCGATTCGCTCCCGGCCCCCGGGTGAGGGGTGCGGTCCCCCGGACGAGCGCCGTCGGAGGACCTAGGTCGGTCGCCGGTTCAGCGCCGTTCCTCCCAATCGACCCAGTCGATCCCCGAACCCCGCACGTAGGCGTCCACGGCGGTCCCGAGGGTGGGGAAGAACCGGTCCGCCCCGATCCGGTCGTAGAGCCCGTAGCGACGCAACCGGTCCTTCACGGGGTCCTTCATCTCCGCGAACGCCAGCTCCACCCCCGCCTCGTCGAGCTCGTCCAGCAGGTCCCGCAGCACGGTCCCCGCGGTGACGTCCACGTCGGTCATCGGCTCAGCGGCGACGAGGATCCAACGGACGCCTTCCTGGGCTCGGATCAGGCCCAGCGCTCGGCGACGGAAGTTCGCGGCGTTCGCGAAGAACAGGGGCGCGTCGAACCGGTAGATCACGAGGCCCGGGATCGTGCGCGCCCGAGGGAACCGATCGAGGTCGTGATAGCCCTTCAGGTCGTCCACGCGACCGAGGACGGCGTCGTGCGGACGCCACGCCCGCCGGATGAAGTTGCCGAGCGCCAGCAAGATCGCGACGAAGATCCCCCGCAGCACACCGAGCAGCGCGACGGCGAGGAACGCCCCCAGGAACAGGAAGAACTCGGACCGTCGGACGCGCAGCAAGCGGATCACGGCCCGGAGCTCGATCAGCGTCGTCGCGGCCGCGATCACGATCGCCGCGAGCGCGGCCTGCGGGAGGTTCCGCACGAGCCCCGGGGCGAACAGGAGCATGAGCGCGATCGCGAGGGCGCCGACGAGCGGCGCGAGCTGGGTCCGCGCGCCCGCCGAGACGGCCACGGGTGTCCGCGAGGCGCTGCTGCTGATCGGGAACCCCTGGAAGAGCCCGGCGGCGGCGTTGGCGACGCCGAGCGCCACCAGCTCCTGGTTCGGATCGACCTCCCGTCGCTCCCGGGCGGCGAGCGTCCGCGACAGGACGCTCGTGTCGGCGAGCGCGACCAGGGCGATCCCGAACGCGCCGAGCGACAGGTCCCACAGGTCGGCGAGATGGACCGAGGGCACCGTGAACGGCGGGAAGCCGCTCGGGAGCACGCCGACCACCTCGACCACGCCGCGGAGGTCGAAGATCGACACGGCGGCCATCCCGATCAGCGCGGCGATCAGCACCCCCGGAACGCGAGGCGCGAACCGGCGCGTCGCGAGGATCACGACGAGCGCGCTCACACCGATCGCGAGCGCCTCCGGGACCGTCTCCCCGTTCCACACGCCGCGGAGGAACGCCCACGTCTCCGGCAGCAGCCCGTCCGCATCCGTCGAGAACCCGAACAAGGCCGGCAGCTGCCCGACGATGACCGTGAGCGCGATGCCGTTCAGGAACCCGTAGCGGATCGGTACGGACAGGAGGTCGGTAACGAATCCCACGTGCGCGAGGCCCGCGACCGCGCACAGGAGGCCGGTGAGGATCGCGAGCATCCCCGCGAGCGCGAGCGCCCGATCCGGATCGCCCGCCGCGAGCGGCAGGACGACCGCGGCGATGAGCGGCGCGAGCGACGAGTCCGGGCCGAGGACCAGGACCCGCGACGGTCCCGCGACCGCGTACGCGATGAGCGGGAGGATCGTCGCGTAGAGCCCCGTGATCGCCGGCAGCCCCGCGGCCTGCGCGTACCCCATGCCGACCGGGATCAGGATCGCCGTGAGGACGATCCCCGCCACGACGTCGTGCGGCAACCAGGGCGCGCGGTAGTGCACCAGGGTGTGGAGCCCGGGGAGCCACCGCCAGACCCCTCGCGCCGGGGGGGACGGCACCCGGCCGGCACGCTCGACCTCCGTCATCGCTCCCCCCCGGCGCCGCGATCGCGGCCGGAACGGACGCTACCGCAGGAGGTGGTCCAGGCGCTGCGACGCTCGCGGTCGGCGCTCAGGCGCGGCGCTTGCGCGCCCGCTTGTCCTCGAGGATCTCTCGCACGACGTGGTGGCCGGGCATCCCGGTCACGCCGCCCCCCGCGTGGGTGGCGCTCGAGGCCTGGTACAGACCGGAGATCGGCGTCCGGTAGTCCGCGTACCCCACCGCGGGCCGCATGTGGAACAGCTGATCGACGGTCAGCTCGCCGTGGAAGATGTTGCCGCCGATCAGGTCCCAGCCCTCCTGCATCTGCTTCGGCCCGATGATCTGACGCGCGAGCACGGATCCCTCGAACCCTGGCGCGACCTCGTCGAAGCGCGCGATCAGTCGGTCCGCATAGGCCTCGAGCTCTGCGGTGTGGTCGTCGTCGTCCTCGGCCCACGCGGCCGGCACCCACTGGCTGAACATCGACACCGTATGGATGCCCTCCGGGGCGAGGGTCGTGTCGACGACGGTCGGGATCTCCGTGTCGCTGAACGGGCGGCGGGCCGCGCGCCCGAAGCGCGCATCCTGGTACGCCTCCTCGAGCTGCTCGATGTCGTCGAGGATCTGGATCGCCCCGCCGTGGATCTCCGGGTCGAAGTCCGGATCCGCGGTGAACGTCGGGAGCCGGCTGATCGCGAGGTTGATCTTCACGGTCCCGCTCCGCGTCTTCCAGTGCTCGATGTCGTGCACGAAGTCCGCAGGCAGCTCGGCGGGGTCGAGGTGCCGCAGGAACGCGATCTTCGGGTGACAGGTCGTGATCACGATCGGCGACAGGAGCTCCTCCCCGCTCGCGAGCACGACGCCGCGCGCGCGGCCGTTCACCGTGAGCACGCGCTCGACGGCCGCGTCGGTCCGGACCTCGGCGCCGAACGCCCGGGCGGAGGCCTCGCACGCCGCGGCCACGGCGCCCATCCCGCCCTCGACGAAGCCCCAGCTCGCCACCTCGCCGTCGCCGATGTCACCCACCGAGTGGTGCATCAGGACGTACGCCGTGCCGGGCGCGTCGGGACCCGCCCACGTCCCGATGATGCCGTTCACGGCCATGAAGCCCTTCATCTCGGGCGTCTCGAACCACCGCTCCAACAGGTCGGTCGCGCTCATCGTGAACAAGCGCGTGACGTCCGCGACGGTCCGCTCGTCGACGTGCTTGCGGAGCGTCCACCCGAGCTGCGCGACGTCCCTCAGGTCGCTCGGCTTCGTCGAGCCCAACCGGGGCGGCGTCTGCATCAGCAGCGGCCCAAGGATGTCGGCGATCCGCGCGATCCACGCGTAGAAGGCCTCGTACGCGTCGGCGTCGCGCTTCGAGAGCCGCTCGATCGAGGCGCGCGTCTTCGCGTCGTCGTCGGCCTGCACGATCGAGCCGCCGCCGCGCATCGGCAGGTACCCCTGCCCGAGCGGCAGGAGCTTGAACCCGTGCCGCTCGAGCTCGAGGTCGCGCCGGACCGACGGGGGCATCAACGACATCGTGTAGCTGAGGGTGTTGACCTTCACGCCGGGGAGCTCGTCGGGCCAGGGTTCCATCGTGTCGGCGGCGCCGCCGGTCTTGTGGCGCTTCTCGAGGACGACCACCCGGGCGCCGTACTTCGCGAGGTACGCCGCGGCGACGAGCCCGTTGTGCCCGCCACCGACCACGATCGCGTCGTAGATGCTGTTCGATGCCATGGTTGAATCCCCGTTCAAACTCGCGAGCAGCGCAGCCTACCAGCGCGAACGCGCACGAGGGAAGCGCAGCGCCCGAACCGACGACGCGCGGGGGTGCAACGTTCGAGGCCCTCACGGACACGATGAGGTACAACGGCTGCGAAGGAGGTCCGATGTCGACCGAGACGATGACCGTGGGTGCGGGCTGCTTCTGGGGGGTGGAGTACGTGTTCCGGCGCGTGCCGGGAGTGACGGCGGTGCAGGTCGGCTACGCCGGTGGGATCACACCGAACCCGACCTACCAGGACGTGTGTTCCCATACGACCGGGCATGCCGAGGTGTGCGAGGTGACGTTCGACCCCGAGCGGGTCACGTACGACCAGCTCCTCGAGGTGTTCTGGGCGATGCACGATCCGACCCAGGTGAATCGGCAGGGCCCCGACGTGGGCGACCAGTACCGCAGTGCGATCTTCACGTACAGCGACGAGCAGCGTGTGGCCGCCGAGGCCTCACGCGATCGCGCGCAGGCGCGCTTCGACCGCCCGATCGCGACCGAGATCCGACCGCTCGCGCAGTTCTATCCGGCCGAGGACTACCACCAGGACTACTACGGGCGGAACGGCCACACGCCGTACTGCCACGTGGTCCCGGTCGGGGTGCTCGAGGAGCTCGGCCTCACCGTCTGACGACGGGCGGCCCACGGTCAGCCCTCGCGGAAGCCGATCTGGTCGTGGGTCCCGTCGCAGAACGGCTTGTTCCGCGAGTGCCCGCAGCGACAGAGCGTCACGCGGTTGCGGACCTCGTACGGCCGCCCGTCCTCGGACTCGACCGGGATGCCGCCGCGCACGAGGAGCGGCCCGGCGCGGCAGATCGCCACGACGGGCTCGAACCCCGGCTCCACGTCGGGCGCGCCCGGAGCCGGCGCGTACGCCAGACGGCCGGAGGGACACAAGGAGACCATGCGCTGCAAGCGCTCCCGGATCGCCGGATCCGCGGTCTCGTCGATCATGTCCCAGACGCGCGTGAACCGGTCGCCGCAGTAGCCCGCGTGCGTGCAGAGCGAGTAGTCGTCGGTCATCACGACGCCCTCGCCCGGCCACTCCGAGGCGCGCGCGGATCGCGGCCCGCGGTCCGCGACCTCAGTGCCGTCGAACCCCTCGTCGTGCGTGTCGTCGCAGAACGGCTTCGTAGAGGAGTTCCCGCAGCGGCAGAGGCGGTACCGCTTCCCGACCTCGAGCGGCTCGAGCGGCTCCCAGTCGATCGGCTCGCCGTACTCGGTCTCCACCTGCGCGGTGCGCGCGAGCGGCACGCCGATCACCTCGTAGGGGCCGTCCCGCAGGACCCGGATCTTCGCCCCGTCGGCCATGCGGAGGAGCATACCGAGGGCCGCCCTCAGCCGGCGTCGGCGCGCCCCGCGCCGGGGGCGCAGCCGATCGTCGCGCCCGCCAGCGCGGCGCCGATCGCGACCGTGGTCGCGTCATCGAACCACCGGTAGGTGAAGAACCAGCCCGGGTCGGTCCATCCGAGCTGCGGCGCCCATCGCAGGAGCGCGACGTGGAGCGCCGGCAGGAGCGCGACCGGGACGAGCCACAGGAACCGCCACGCGAACGCCGCCGCCCGCCACGGGAACCGGACCCCCGCCGTGGCGCACGCGCCCGCGATCACGACCGGGGTGATCGTCGCGAGGTACAGGCGCAGATCGAACCGCTGCGCCTGGATCGCGACCTCGTCGAACCGCTCGTCGGCGATCCCCGCCAGCCACAGCGCGAACCCGGCGACGACCACCAGGTCGATCCGAACGAGCCGACCACGACCCCGCCGGGACACGCGGCGCATCCTACGACCGCCCTGGCGCCTGCTCGACCCGGCCGGTCCCAGCGTCTATCCTTCTCGAACACGTGTTCGATGCCGATCTGAACCCAGAGCAACGCGCGGCCGCCACGCACGGCGACGGACCCCTGCTGATCGTGGCCGGCGCCGGCACCGGCAAGACGATGACGCTCGCCGCCCGGGTGGCGCACCTGATCCGCTCCGGCGTGCCGCCGGAGCGGATCCTCCTGCTGACGTTCAGCCGACGGGCGGCCCGCGCGATGCTCGCGCGGGCCGCTCACCTGACCGCGGGACCCGACGCCGAGCGGGTGTGGGGCGGGACCTTCCACGCGGTAGCGAACCGGCTGCTGCGCCTGGCGGGCCGGCCGCTCGACCTCTCGCCGGACTTCACCGTCCTCGACCAGGCGGACGCGGCCGACGTCATGAACCTGATCCGCGAAGACCTCGGCTTCGCCGCTCGGGACCGTCGGTTCCCGCGCAAGGACACGCTCGCCGCGATCTACTCGCGCACCGTCAACGCGGGCGAGAAGCTCGGCGACGTCGTCGCGCGCCACTACCCCTGGTGCCGCGACGACCTCGACCCGATCCGGGAGGTCTTCCGCGCATACACCGAGCGCAAGCGGGCCCAGAACGTCCTGGACTACGACGACCTGCTGCTGTTCTGGAAGGCGCTCGTGACCTCGTCGGCGACCGGGCCGCCGCTCGCCGGGCGCTTCGACCACGTCCTCGTCGACGAGTACCAGGACACGAACGCGCTGCAGGCGGACATCCTGGAGGGCCTCCGGCCGCCGGGCACGCCGCGCAACCTCACCGTCGTCGGGGACGACGCGCAGGCGATCTACGGGTTCCGCGCGGCGACCGTGCGCAACATCCTCGAGTTCCCCGAGCGGTTCGAGGGAACGACGATCGTGCGCCTGGAGCAGAGCTACCGCTCGATCCCGCCGATCCTCGCCGCCTCGAACGCCGTGATCGCGCGCTCTCCGCAGCGACACGAGAAGACGCTGTGGTCGGCGCGTCGCGGCGATCGCCGCCCCACGCTTCGGACCTGCCTCGACGAGGCCGAGCAGTGCGACGTCGTGTGCGCGACGATCCTCGCCCATCGCGAGGAGGGCGTGCCGCTGCAGCGACAGGCCGTCCTGTTCCGCGCCGCCCATCACAGCGACCTGCTGGAGGTCGAGCTCGCGCGCCGGAACATCCCGTTCGTGAAGTACGGGGGGCTGAAGTTCCTGGAGACGGCGCACGTGAAGGACGCGCTCGCCCTGCTGCGCGTCCTGGAGAACCCCCGCGACGAGGTGAGCTGGTTCCGCGTCCTGCAGCTGCCCGACGGGATGGGGCCCGCCACGGCGCGCCGGCTGATCGACGAGCTGGCGGTCCGCGACGAAGGGCAGGATCCGCGCGAGCCGCTCGTGAACCTCCTCACGCGCCCGGTCCACGTGCCGGCCGCCGCCGTCGACGGGGTCCAGGAGCTCCGCGACGCGCTCGCCGACTGCCTGGACGAGGGCACCGCCCCGCCGGCGGCCCAGCTCGAGCGGCTCCGGACGTTCCTGGGTCCGGTGTTCGCGCGCCGGTACGAGGCGCCCGCCGCTCGACTGCGCGACCTGGAGCAGCTCGAGCTGCTCGCCACCGAGCACGCCGAGCGGGGTCGGTTCCTGGCCGAGCTGACGCTCGACCCACCGTCGTCGACGAGCGATCTGGCCGGCCCACCGCTGCTGGACGAGGACTGGCTCGTCCTGTCGACGATCCACTCGGCCAAGGGCCTCGAGTTCGACGTGGTGCACGTGATCCACGCGGCAGACGGCATGATCCCCTCGGACATGGCGACGGGCGACGACGACGAGATCGAGGAGGAGCGCCGGCTCCTCTACGTGGCCCTGACGCGGGCCCGGGACGCACTGCACGTGACGCACCCGCTCCGCTACTACCGCCGGCCGCGCGGCCTGGAGGATCCGCACGCCTACGCGCAGCGTTCCCGGTTCCTCGCCGACGACGTGCTCGAGCACTTCGACCTGCTCGGTCCCGATCGCGAACGCGGCGTGGACGACGACGCGCCGCTCGCCCTGTCCGGGACCGCCGGCGTCGACGCGTTCCTCGCGGGCCTGTGGGCCGACTGAGCAGGCCCGCTCAGGCGCGAGGGCCGACGAGACGGCGCAGCAGGAACGTGGCCGCCGGCAGCACGACGAGCGTGCCGACCATCGCCCCCACGATCCCCCCGAGGAACACGTCCTCGTCGCCGGGCATCAACAGCCGCGCGACCGCGCCCGCCACCAGCCCCAGGATGATCGCGCCGATCACGCCGCCCCCTCCACGTGCCCGGCGTCGTCGCGGACGAAGCGATCGAGCTCGAGCCGCCGGAGCTGGAGCGCCGCAAGCGCACGGTACCGGTGCCCCTCGAGGTCGGCCATCGGGTCGCTCGTCACCGCCCGCAGCTCGCGGTACGGGCGACTCGTGACCGCCGCATGGGCCAGGTACGCGAGCGCCGCCGCGTCGTCGGCCGCGAGCGCCGAGCGGATCGAGGATCGCTCGCGCTCCCGGATCACGCGGAACGGGACCCAGATCGCGAGGAACGGCACCGTCGGGGCGAGCGCCAGCGCCCAGCCCATCAATGCGGCGGCTCGATCGACGGCCCGCTGACCCGACGTGCCCAGGTCGGTCGTCGCGTCACCCACTCCCCCGATCGCGCTCGCCACCGCGTCGAACGCCGAGCCGATCACGGGGAGGTCCGCCAACCCGCCGATCGCGTCCGCCACGTCCGTCGTCGCCTGACCGGCGCTGACCACCCCGTCCCCGAGGCTGCGGAGGGAGCCGACCCGTTGCGCCGTCTCGACCCCGACCCAGACCCAGAGCAGGACCCAGGCCAGGAGCAGCATGTCGACCGCCATCACCGTGCGCTGACTGAGCCGCTGCATCTGGTTCCCCCTCGTCGCTCGGGCTCGCGGAGGGTCATCATCGCCCAGGTCGCGCGTCGCCCGCATCCGGGCTCAGGGAAGCCCGGCGACCAGCGCGTTCCAGGCCAGGGACAGGACGACGACGAGCCCGACCCCCGCGGTCGCGGTGAGCGCGATCCGCGGAACGCTCCATCGCTGGATCGACACCGGGGCGTGCGGCGGCGCGAGCGCGCGCAGCTGACCCAGCAGGTCCCGGTCGTCCTGCTTGAGGTACGCCTGCAGCTCGGTCGGGATCGCCATCCCCTGCGCGCACGCGACCGCCTCGGCGATCTCGTCGGCGCTGAACATCGTCAGGGCACGCGCGTACACGCGCTCGGCATCCGTCCGCAGCGCGAGGACCAGCAGCATGTTCGCGAGGTCGACCCCCTGGCGCCACGCGGACGGCCGCAGCTCCAGCCCGGACACGTCGATCAGCTGGAGGTGCCCGTCGACGACGAGCAGGTTCGCCGGCTTGATGTCCCGGTGCGACAGCCCCTCGTCCCACAGCTTCCGCACGAGCGCGACCCCCTCGTCGATCACGGCGTCGGTCACCTCGGCGTGCCCGAGCGTGTCGGCGCCCTCGAAGAACTCCTCGACCAGCAGGTACTCGCGATTCGGCGTCAGCTCGACGATGCCGTAGCTGTGGGCGACGCGGAAGCCGAGGTCGTCCAGCACCCGCAGCGCGTAGTCCTCGTACTCGATCAACCGCTTGACCGAGCCGAACGGCACCTCGTCCTCGAGCTGCCCGTACATGATCGTGCGCATCACGCGGTACCACCGGTCGCTGCGGACGTGCGAGACCGCCAGGATCTTCCCGAACACCCGGGTCCCGTCGCCGAGCGTCATCAGCAACGGCGTCGATCCGCCCGAGCCCTCCTCGCCGAACGGCTTCAACGCCGTGACCTCGAGCCCGAGCTGCTCACGCATCGCGGTCTTCACGGCCTCGCTGCGCGCTCCGGACAGATCGAGGTGCGCGGCCTTGCCGCCGCGGTGCAGCGACACCGGGAACGAGGCGTCCGGCGCGAGCCACTTGAACACCAGGAACGCCACGGTGCCGCCGAGGACGGCCCCGTACAGCATCGGGACCGGATACCCGGCGCCGAGCACGAGCCGTGCGAGCACCACGAGGAGCAGGACGGCGCCCGAGGCGATCCGCGCGAGCGACCGGGGGCGGCCGGCCGGGGCGAGCGCGTAGCAGGCCACGAAGAGCGTGATCGACAGGCTCGAGACCGCCGGCGACGGGAAGAAGAAGCCCTCCTGTCCCTGGAGCGCCGGCTGCAGGATCACGTCGACGCTCGGCCGGGGGAGCTCGACCCGGACGATGCCGGCCACGAAGTCGACCGCGGCGAACGCGGCGAGCGCGACCACCAGGTGACGGAACCGGCCGAGGAAGGCGACGATCGCGAGGATCGCGATCCGCATGCCGAAGATCACCCACGCGCCGGAGAGCGCGGCCACGATCCGGCACAGGTCGTTCATCGCCGGCGACCGCAGATCGGCGAACGCCTGCAGGACCTCGTCCTCGACGTCCGCGATCGACGACCCGGCGACCGCGTAGACGGCGCCGAGGACGAGCCCGAGGATCAGCACAGCGATGCCGAACCAGATCCACCGGGCCCAGCCGGGATCGCGCGGGAGCGGGGGCGGCTCGCCCGAGGGGCGGCGCAGCCTCCCGCGTCGCGATGCGACGACGTTCGCGGTCAATCCTTCCCCCTCCGGCGGGAACGGGCCGGCGGTCGCGCCACCGACGCGGCCAGAGCCTACCCGTCGTGGGCCCTCGGGGCGAAGCCCCGATACCCTGGGCCGCATGGCCTTCGACGTCGTCCTGCTCGACCTGTACGACACGATCGCGTGGAGCGAGTGGTTCCGGCTCCGCGACCGGATCGCGGCTCGGACCGGCCTCGACGACCTGGCGCTCGCACGCGCGTTCGAGGCGACCCGACCCCTCCGCGGCGTCGGGGCGTTCTCCGACGCGTTCGGGGACATGGCGGCCGTCGTCGAGGCGGCCGGGCTCGATCCGGCCCCGGACCTGATCCGCGAGCTGGTCGACCTCGAGCGCGAGGAGCTCACGCATCGCGTGCACCTCTACGACGACACGCTCCCCGCCCTCTCCGCCCTGCGGGAGCTCGGGATCCCGACGGCGCTGGTCAGCAACTGCTCCCACTCCACGCGGCCCGTCGTCGAGCGGCTGGAGCTCGAGCGGATGTTCGACGCCGTGATCCTGTCGTTCGAGGTCGGCGCGATGAAACCGGATCCCGCGATCTACCGAGCGGCCCTGAGCGCGCTCGGCGCCGACGATCCCTCGCGTTCCGTCTTCGTCGACGATCAACCCGCGTACTGCGACGGCGCCGCGGCGATCGGCCAGCAGACCCGGTTGATGCTCCGGGCGAACGAGGACGCCCCGCAGGACACGGGCGGGCATCCCGTCGTGACCGACCTGCGGTGGCTGGGGTAGAACTGCGCCCATGGACGACACCCGGCCGGATCGCTACCCGAAGAAGGTGTACGAGCACGAGCTCCTGCGGCTGCAGGAGCAGCTCGTGCGGATGGA
>DATBLY010000071.1:0-29950 GCA_036555125.1 Actinomycetota bacterium
GATGATCCAGGCGGACAAGGACGACGCCGAGCGGCTCGGGTACCTGAAGCTCGACGTCCTGGGGATCCGGATGCTCTCGTCGATGCGCCACGCCCTGGACGAGATCGCGCGCACGACCGGCGAGAAGGTCGACCTGGACCGGATCGCGCTGGACGACGCGCCGACGTTCGAGCTGATCCGCGCCTCGGACACGCTCGGGTGCTTCCAGATCGAATCGCCGGGCCAGCGCGAGCTGCTCCAGAAGCTCCAGCCGACGCGCTGGGAGGACCTGATCGTCGACATCTCCCTGTTCCGTCCCGGGCCGGTGAAGTCCGACATGATCCAGCCGTACCTGCGGCGGCGCGCGGGGATGGAGCCGCCGGTCTACATCCACCCCGACCTGCGGCCCGCGCTGCGGGGGACCTACGGCGTGATCGTCTACCACGAGCAGGTGATCCGGACGCTCGCGGCGCTCGCCGGCTACGACCTCACCTACGCCGACCACATCCGCCGGCACCTCGACCGTGAGGACCTCCTGCCGGGGTTCCGCGCCGACTTCGTCCGGCGGGCCGTCGCGCGCGGGGTCGACCGCGGGGCCGCCGAGCGCACGTGGCAGGCGGTCGCGGAGTTCGCGTCCTTCGGCTTCTGCAAGGCGCACGCGGCGGCGTTCGCCGTCCCGACCTACCAATCGGCCTGGCTCAAGGCCCACTACCCGGCCCAGTTCCTGGCCGGGATCCTCACCCACGACCCGGGGATGTACCCCCGGCGTCTGCTCCTCGAGGACGCGAGGCGTCGAGGCATCCCCATCCTGCCTTTGGACGTCAATCGTTCCGAGCGCGAGTACGTCGCGGAAGCGGTGGAGCCGACCGCGGAGGGAGGGAGGGGTCCGACCGGAGCGTCGTCGAGGTCGCCCGCCGCATGGCCCTCCGACCCGCAGGAAGGGTCGAGGGGAGGTTGGCGGGCGATCCGAGCAGCGAGGGTCGAGGCCCCGACCGTCCCAGCGGCCGACCCCCCTTCACCCCCGGTGTTCGGGATCCGGCTCGCCCTGCAGGACGTGCATGGGATCTCCGATGCCGAGATCCGGTCGATCCTGGCGGCGCGCGCGGACCGGGCGTTCCGGGACGTGGGTGACTTCCTGCGGCGCACGAGCGTGTCGCGGCCCGTGACCGAGGCGTTGGCGCACGTGGGGGGGTTCGACGCGCTGTCGCGGGCGGACGCGAACCGGCGGACGCACCTGTACGCGGCGATGACGACGGTCGCGGCGCGGGAAGGGGATCAGCTGACGCTCGCCGACGCGGCGGCGCCGGCGCATCGGTTCGCGGACTACAGCGACGCCGAGGTCGTGCGGGCGGAGCTCGAGGTGCTCGGGCTGGACGCGACCCGGCACGTCGTGAGCTTCTTCGAGCCGCTGCTGGCCGACCTGGGCGTGACGCGGACGCGGGACCTGCACCGCTGCCGGGGGGGCAGCAAGGTGATGGTGGCAGGCGTGAAGGTGGCCTCGCAGACGCCGGCGATCCGCAGCGGTCAGCGGATCATCTTCCTGACGCTCGACGACGCGACCGGGCCGGTCGAGGTCACGGTCTTCGAGTCGGTCCAGCCGAAGGTCGCCCGGACCGTCTTCCACGCGTACGCGATGGCGGTCTGGGGGGAGCTCCGGCGGACCGGGGTCCGGGGGATCAGCGTGGTGGCCGAGGAGGTCTGGGACCTCACCGCGCTGCACCGTGCCCGGGGCGAGGGGCGCCTGCGCGAGGCGATGGCGAACCCCACCCGGCCGATGGCGCCGGACCGCCGCCTCTGGCACGCGAGTCCGGGCTCCGCCGGCTGACGCGAGGCGGTACGGTGGCGCCCGTGACCCCGGCGAGGCCCCCCGAGCCGATCCTGCACGTCGACCTCGACGCGTTCTACGCCTCGGTCGAGGCGCTCAAGGATCCGACCCTGGCGGGCAGGCCGGTCATCGTCGGCGGGACGGGGGCCCGAGGCGTCGTGGCATCGGCGTCCTACGAGGCCCGCGCCTTCGGCGTCCGCTCGGCGATGCCGGCCGTGCGGGCCCGGCGGCTCTGTCCCGACGCGGTGTTCCTCCCGAGCGACTTCGAGGCGTACCGAGCCCACTCGAACCGGTTCCGCGAGGTCCTGCTCTCGTTCACGCCCGTCGTCGAGCCGATCTCGCTCGACGAGGCCTTCCTCGACGTCGGCGGCGCGACGGCACTGTTCGGTCCACCCGTCCGGATCGCCGCCACGATCCGCAGCCGGGTCGCGGCCGAGGTCGGCGTGACCTGCTCGGTGGGCGTGGCGCCCACGAAATTCGTCGCGAAGCTCGCCTCCGACGACTGCAAGCCCGACGGGATGCGTCACGTCCCGGCCGAGGGGGTCCTCGCCTTCCTGGAGCCGCTCCCGGTCGGACGGCTGTGGGGGGTCGGGGAGAAGACGGGGGAGCTCTTGGGCCGGCTCGCGATCCGGACGATCGGCGACCTGGCGCGGACGCCGGTGCCCGTCCTCGAGCGGATCCTCGGCGAGCAGAGCGCCCGGCACCTGTCAGCCCTGTCCCACGGCGTCGACGATCGCCACGTCGTCGCCTACGAAGCTCCGAAGTCGGTGAGCCATGAGGAGACCTTCGAGCGGGACCTGGACGACGAGGCGGAGATCCTGCGCGAGCTCCTGGGGCTGTCGGGGCGCGTCGCCGCACGCCTGCGGGCCGACGGCTACCGGGCGCGGACGATCGTGCTGAAGGCGCGCCTGGCGACCTTCACGACCCTCACCCGGTCACGGACGCTGCCCGACCCGACGGACGTCGGAGCCGACCTCTACCGCACGGTCACGGAGCTCTACCGTGCGCTCCCGGGGGCCCGCCGACGGATCCGCCTGCTGGGGGTGCAGGCCTCGGGGCTCGTACCGGCGGGCTCCGAGCAGCTGGCCATGCTGCGCGGGGAGCGCTGGGGCGACGTCGAGCGGGCCGTGGACCGCATCGAGCGTCGCTTCGGGCGCGGGGCCACGACCCCGGCGTCGCTGCTCGATCGCGATCGGAGCGGATGATGAACCCTCATCTCCGACCGCCCTTCGGCCGATGCCTTCCGGTGTCCGGCGGAGCGAACCTATAATCGGTTGGCACGGCGACCTCCCGGCGAAGGCAGACGACATGCCACTCAGCGATCACGAACAGCGCATCCTCGAAGAGATCGAACGCCGCCTGGCCGAGGAGGATCCGCGCCTCGTCGAACAGGTCGGGCGCACCGACCTCTACACGCACCTCGCGCGACGGATCCGTCTCGCGGTGCTCGGATTCGGGCTGGGGTTCGCGATGCTCCTGCTGTTCGTCGTGTCGGTGTGGGTCGCGGCGGCGGGGTTCGTGATCATGGTCCTGTCGTCGCTGTTGATCTACCGCTACCTCGGACAGCTCGGGCGCGACCAGATCCGGGCGATGCAGTCGCAGGGCCGTCTGACGCTCCCCGGTGTGCTCGGTCGGATCGCCGGACGGTTCGGACGCACGCCGCCCCCCTCGCCGCCCGACGACGACGCCTGAACGCCGGCGACGCGCCGCAACGATGGTCATCGCGCGATCCCGCGCCGCCCCTGACCTGAGCGCTTGCCACGGCTCGGCGCGCTGCTGTAGAAAGGGGCCCCTTCCCCCAGGGGCGCGTGACCGTTCACCGAAGGTTGAGCCTTCCCCGCCGAACGATCACGCACCGGTTCCGAGGTCCGTCAGGTCAGGCGAAAGGGCGCGCGTCCGATGGAGGGGTTCACGGCTCACCAGGCATGCAAGTTCACGGGCTGCACGCCTCGACAGCTGCGGTACTGGGATCAGATCGGCCTGGTGAAACCCTCCGTCCAGGGGACCGGCGGACGGCCGGGCGTGCCCCGTCTGTACGCGTTCCGCGACATGGTCGCCCTGCGCGTCGTGAAGTCCCTCCTCGACGGCGGGATGTCCCTGCAGCGGGTCCGGCGCTCGTGGGAGTTCCTCAACCGCAAGGCGGGTATGGATCGCCACCTGTCCGAGGTGAAGCTCGTCACCGACGGGCAGAGCATCTTCAAGATCTGCCGCCGGGACGGCGAGGTGATGGACGCCCTGCGCGAGGGCCAGATGGCCTTCTTCGTCGCGATCGACGACATCGCGAGCGGCGTCCGGACGAACGTCACGAGCTTCACCGAAGACCGCGAGCGGTTCGTCCGCGCGCTCCGCGAGGCGGCCGCGCACACCGCCACCGGCTCCTAGCCAGCGGCGCCCCTCGGATCGGTCAGCCGCGCCGGTACAGCCCGGTCAGGCGCCGCAGGAACGGCGTCGTCCGTCGGAGCTCGCGGATCGCGGCCGTCGCGTCGGCCGCGGCCTCGGTGGCCTCGGTGGTGGCGGGCGGCTCCGGGGCGTAGGCGGCTCCCTGCGTCACGGCGCTCAGCCGTCGCAGGTGATCGTCGTCGGGAAGGGCGGTCGCCTGGAGCCGGCGTCGGTACTCCTCGACGGTTTCGCCCTCCGCTCGGGGGTACCCGAGGTCGGCGGCCCGCTCGGTGAACACGTCGTAGGCGACGAGCACCAGGCTCCGCGCCTCCCGTCCCGCCCCCCGCAACCGCGACCGTCGGCGCAGGATCCGCCACGGGGGGATGAGGAGCAGGTACAGCGCGACGAGGCCGAGCAGGACCCATCCGACGATCGCCCGGGCGGACGTCCGCCCGGTCGAGACCGCCAGGTAGTGGGTCTCGGTGTCGAAGCCCGGGAACGGCCCGGCGCGGCTGCCGACCTGGGGTCCGTTGCGGTTCTCGCGGGTCAGCAGGTTGTTCAGCTGCCCGGGCAGGCCGGTGCGGCCCGTCGGGGTGGTGACGTCCCCGGGGTCCGAGGGGGTCGTCGTGGTTTGCCCGCAGCCGCCCGGCACCGCGGTGCACGGGACGCTGGGGTTCGTGTAGGCGAGGGTCGCGGGGTTCAACCGGCCCGGCGTCGGCTCGAAGCTCATCCAGCCGAACGAGGGGAACAGCACCTCGACCCAGGCGTGGGCCTCGTCGCTCGTGACGGTGGCCACCTGCGTCTCGGGGTCCCAGTGACCGGTCGTGTACCCGTCGACCACCCGGGCCGGGATCCCGAGGGTGCGCAGCATCACGGCCATGGCGCTCGCGAACTGCTGGCAGAACCCACGGCGCTCCCGCGTCAGGAAGTCGAGCAGGGTGAAGGAGTCGTCGCGCCGGGGCACGGTCTCGTCGTACTGGAACACCGACGTGTCGGTGAGGTGGTCCTGGATCGCCATCACGCGCTCGTAGTCGTTCGCCGCGCCCTGCGTCCAGGCCTGGGCGAGCCCGGCGATCCCGGCCGGCAGGTCGGAGGGTAGGGCGGTGTAGCGGGAGGCTTGTGCGGCGGTCGGCAGCACCTCGGTGGCGAGCGCGGCCGGGGTGGCGCTGACCCGCAGCGTCGAGACGCGGTACTCGGTCCCCTCCTCGAGCGGGCCGTCCGCCAGGACGGTCCCGGAGTCCCGGTCGTAGGCGAGCCCCTCCATGTCGATCGCGACCGGCGGGTAGCCGATCGGCACGACGGGCGGCATCCCGGAGATCTGCAGCTTCGCCTCGACGTGGAACGTCTGCTCGATCGTGTCGGTCTCGGGGGTGGTCAGGATCAGCGCGCTCTCGGGCGTGATCGGGTCGCCCTCGAGGGTCGGGTCCGGGCGCCACGTCGTGCCGTCGAAGTCGGCGAGCGAGAGGAGCCGCCAGTACGAGGGCCGGTCCGTCTCGACCCGGAACACCTCGATCGGATCGCGCCGCGAGAGGCTCGCGCCGATCGACACGAGCGGGTTCAGGCCGACCGCGTCCGGGTCCGTCGAGGAGAGGTCGAACACCGGAGCCGATCCGAAGCCCGGCACGAGGATCGGCACGAGGGCCGCGACGGCCAACGAGGCGACGGCGACGCGCCGCGCGCCACGGCTGGCCGTGGCGGACAGCCGGGCGCGCGCCCCCGGTCCGACCCAGACGGGTCCCCAGCCCTGCACGCGCCGCAGCGAGTCCGCGAACACGACCACGAGGCCGGCCGCCAGGAACACGAGCCCGTACCAGGGCTTGAGCGTCTCCTCGAGGACGGTGTCCGCGAACGCGACGAGCGCGATGGGCGGGAGCAGCGCCAACAGCGGGCTGCCGGCACGGAACGCGAGCGCGTGGGCCGAGAAGACGGCGGCCCACAGGCTGGTGACGGCGGCCAGGAAGAGCGGGACGAGCGGCGGCGTCGGCGAGACCTGCACCCGCGCCTGCTCGCCGACCTGTCCGGCCGCGTCCAGTGCCGCCCGGAGCGTGTCGAGGGAGGGCAGCCCGTGCCACAGGGTCTCCGGGAACAGCATCCACGCGACCGTGCACGCGAGCCCCGCGGCCGACACGAGCGTCGCGAGCAGGAGGCTGCGTCGCTCGAGGGCGCACGCGACGACGGCCGACAGGACCCCCACCAGCATCAACCGCCACGTGGAGCCGTGGCCCAAGAACACCCGGCCGAACGCGAACGCCGTCGCCAGCGCGACGGCGACCGTCGCGAGCAGCGCGATCAGCCGCTGGGTGCGAGGAGACGTTCCCTGGGCGTGTTCCATCGATCCCTCAATCGGACGGACGGGGGGAGCACGATGCAGTCCCAGCCGGCCCGCGTGAGGGCGAGCCGGGCCTGGGTCGCGCGTCCCTCGAGCTGAGCCTGTCGCTCGGGCGGCAGGGTGTCGGGGTCGACCGGGTAGATCAGGACGGCGAGCTTGGGGCCGAACGCCGAACCGCTGCGCAGGATCGACGTGAGCTCCTCGGGGAGCGGCGGTCCGGAGACGAACACGAGCGTGGTATCCGCGGAGGCGCCGGCCCGTAGGTGGGCGAGGGAGGGGCCGATCGAGCGGACCGAGACGTGCGAGATCCCGGCGAGGGCCTCGAGGAAGCGCTCCTCCGAGAGCGGCGCCGGCGCCGAACCGGCGGTCGCGAGGCGCAGCGTGAAGCCGCCGCGCACGAGCAGCACCCCGAGCGTCGCGGCCACGGAGACGGCTCGCTCGAACGCCGCGCCGTGGATCTGGCCCAGGGCGTAGTCGCGGGTGTCGAGGAACACCAACCCGGTGGAGCGACGCGACGACTCGTCCTGGCGGATCATCAGCTGCCCCGTCCGAGCGACGCTCGGCCAGTGGATCCGCCGGAGGTCGTCGCCTTCCTGGTACTGGCGCATCGTGTAGTACTCCTCGCCGACGCGGAACAGGTGCTTCGCGCGCGAGGATCCGACCTGGGCGCCGAAGGGGGAGTCGGGCGTGCCGAGGAGGTCCTCGACCTCGGGGGTGACCAGCAGTTCGTCCCGGTCCTCGAACTCGAGGCGCTGCCGCGTGAGCGCGAACGGGTCGGTCACGTCGAGCGTCATCGGCCCGATCGGGTAGCGCCCCCGCACCTGCGGGATCAGCGTGTAGCTCGCGCGCTGCACCCCGCGACCCGGGACCCCCGACACGACCAAGCGGGCGGAGCGACCGAGGGCGCTCGGCAACCGATCCTCGAACAGCAGGAACGACGTGGTGGCGGGGGAGCGGTTCTCGACCTCGACCTCGACGGTCACGCGCGTCCCGGGCTGGACCCGGACGTCGGAGAGCCGGCGGCGGACCGTCACGCGCTGCCGGTTCCATCGCACGAAGACGGCGGCGATCAGCGGGAGCGCCGCGAGCCCCAGGCCGATGACCTCCAGACCGGGCGAACCGATCAGGCGCGCGACGAGCCACATCGCCAGCCCGGCCACCGCGACGACGACGCCGCGGCCGGCGAGCATCAGGGCCCGTCCAGGACCGGAACCGGGGTGGAGTCCAGGATCTCCTGCAGGATCACCTGGGTGGACCGGCCGGTCATCACCGCGTCCGCCGTGACGATGATGCGATGGCCGAGGGCCGGCAGCGCCAGGGCCTTCACGTCGTCGGGGATCACGTAGTCTCGCTCGTCCGCGGCGGCCACGGCGCGGCTCGCGCGAAGGATCATGATCGAGGCGCGTGGGCTGGCGCCCAGGTACACGTCCGAATGCCGCCGGGTCGCCTCGACCAGGCTCACGATGTACGCGCGGATCGCGGGCGCCACATGGACCAGGCGGGCCTGCTCGATCATCTCGGCGACCCCGGGCGCGTCGGTCACGGGTCCGATGTCGCCGAGCGGCTCACCGCTCGTGTGGGTGGCGAGGATGTCGCGTTCCACGTCGGCGTCGGGGTAGCCGATCGACAACCGCATCGCGAACCGGTCCAGCTGCGCCTCCGGAAGCGGGTAGGTCCCCTCGTGCTCGATCGGGTTCTGCGTCGCGATCACCATGAAGGGCGTCCCGAGCGGGTGCGTCATCGTGTCGACCGTCACCTGCCGCTCCTCCATGCACTCGAGGAGCGCCGACTGCGTCTTGGGGCTGGCCCGGTTGATCTCGTCGCCGAGGACGATGTTGGCGAAGATCGCCCCGGGCTTGAACTCGAAGTCGCCGTGCTCCTGGTTGAACACGTTGACGCCGGTCACATCCGTCGGAAGCAGGTCGGGCGTGAACTGGATCCGGCGGAACGAGCAGTCGATCGAGCGGGCGATCGCCTTGGCGAGCATCGTCTTGCCGACGCCGGGGACGTCCTCGATCAGCAGGTGGCCCTCGGCGACCAACGCGACGAGCGCGAGCCGGATCTCCCCGTGCTTCCCGCGCACGACCTGTTCGACGTTCTCCTCGATCTCACGGAAGCGGGCGGCGAACCGTTGCCACTCCTGTGGACGCTGTCGGACCTCCACGCTCACCTCCGGCCGGGACGGGCAACCATCTTACGGCGGGCATCGGCCGAGGGTTCCCGCGAACCCGCCGCCGCGGCGGTCCCTGGACGAAGGAGGGCAACTTCCCGCAACCGTCGGTCGGCTCGTCGGTCGGCTCGAGGAGATGAGGTGGCGGCGGGCCGGAGCCCCGATCGCGGACGCCCCGCGCGGCCCCTGTTCGCAACTTCAGGCATCACGTCTGGGACGGCCCGCCGCCCTCGCCCCGTATTACACCGGTGTGATCTGCCGGGGGCAAGCACCGAGCGCCGGCGATCGGCCTCGCCGCGGCGGGCGGCGGAGGCCCGTGCGTCGGGATGCCGGATACACTGCCTCCACGATGGGACGGGCCTTGGTCCTGAACGCCTCGGACGCGCCCCTGGCGGTGGTTCCCGCACGCCGGGCGGTGGTCCTCGTCCTGAAGGAGAAGGCCGAGGTCGTCGCGTCCAACGGGATGGTCTACCACGCCGAGCGGATCACGATGGAGGCGCCGTCGGTCGTGCGTCTGCGCCGCTTCGTACGCGTGCCGTATCGCCCGCACGCCCCGCTCACGCGCCGAGCCGTGTTCGCCCGCGACGAGTGGTCGTGCCAGTACTGCGCCGCGCCCGCCGAGAACCTCGACCACGTGATCCCGCGTTCCCGCGGCGGCACCCACACCTGGGACAACGTCGTCGCGTCGTGTCGCCGCTGCAACGCCCGCAAGGAGAACCGAACGCCCCAGGAGGCGGGCTTCCGCCTGCGGCGGCTGCCGTTCGCGCCGACGGATGGGTTCCGTCTGACGATCGGCCGGCTCGAACCTGGCTGGGAGCCCTACCTCTAACCCGCTCCGCTCCGGCCTCACTCCGCTCGAAGCACCCGCGTGACCGAACAGCAGTTCGACCGCATCTTCGATTGACGCGGTGGAGCACTGGTGGCATAAACGTGGGACTCAGTGGAGGAGAGGGGAGGAGGCGTGGCCGAGCTGCTCGGCACGCATAGCTACTCGCTCGACCCCAAGGGCAGGGTGTCGTTGCCCGCTCGGTTCCGTGAGGCGTTCGCCGATGGCGCGTGGCTCACGATCGGGCAGGACGGCTGCCTGTTCTGCTTCCCCAGGGCCGAGTGGGAGCGGCGGAGCGACGAGGTCGCGTCTTCTCCCTTGGCCGATGCGGACGGCCGCGCCTACGCGCGGATGTTCTTCGGCTCTTCCGACGAGGCGAAGCTCGACGCGCAGGGGCGGGTAACCATCTCGCAGCGCCTGCGCGAGTCGGCGGGGATCACCAAGGAGGTCGTGGTCCTGGGGGTCCGCGACCGCATGGAGATCTGGGACCGAGACGCGTTCGAGCGCTACCGGGACACGTTCGCCGGCGCGTACCTCGCCGGCGCGCTCGAGCCGAGGAGGCAACCGTGATCGATCGACCCCGCAAGCTCGCCACCGAGGTCCGCCAGACGCTCTCGCTGATCGGCATCACGGCGCTCACGATCCTGGCGTCGATCGGCGTGGGCCTGCTGGCCGGGCACCTGGGCTGACGTGGAGGCACCTGGAGATGCTCGGCACACGCCGGTCATGGTGGAGGAGGTGATGGGCTTCCTCGGGGGGCGTCACCGCGTGCTCGACATGACGCTCGGCGCCGGCGGGCACGCCGAGGCGTTGCTCCGGGGCGGCACCCAGCGGCTGATCGGCGTGGATCGCGATCCGGACGCGCTCGCGTCCGCGACCCGGCGCCTCGCGCCGTTCGGTGAGCGCTTCCACCCGCTGCGGGCGCGGTTCTCGGAGGTCGACGCAGACGTCGTGGGGGGGCGCGTCGACGGGGTGCTGTTCGACCTGGGGGTCTCGTCGATGCAGCTCGACGAGGGCGACCGCGGCTTCAGCTTCCGCAACGCCGGACCGCTCGACATGCGGATGGAGGGCGATGCCCCGGATGCCGGACCCTCTGCCGCCGACCTGGTCAACGGGCTCCCCGAGGACGAGCTCGCCGACCTGATCTTCCGCCTCGGCGAGGAGCGTCGCTCGCGGCGGATCGCCAGGGCGATCGTGGACGCGCGTGGGCTTCAGCCGATCGAGACGACCGACCGGCTCGCGTCCATCGTCGTGGGCGCCGTGGGACGACGTCCGGGGGGCCCCCACCCCGCGCGTCGGACGTTCCAGGCGCTCCGCCTCGCGGTCAACCGGGAGATCGAGGAGCTCGCCGCCTCCCTGCCTCAGGCGGTCGACCTCCTCGTCCCCGGTGGCCGCGTGGTCGTGATCTCGTACCACTCCTTGGAGGACCGGGTCGCGAAGGGCGTGTTCCGCGACGACCCGGAGCTCCGGCGGCTCACGAAGAAGCCGCTCGTCGCCTCCGAGACCGAGATCGCCCGCAACCCCCGGGCGCGCGCCGCGAAGCTCCGCGCTGCGGAGCGGCTCCCGGAGGCGGCGTGAGCGTCCCGGCCCGAGACCTCCCCGCGACCTCGCCCGAGCCCCGCGTCACCCGGCGCGCCCCGGCCGGGCGGCCGGTCACGGGTTCGATCCGTCCGCCGGCTCCCGCGCGGACGACCGCGGCGCGCCCGCGGACCGCTATCCCTCCCCAGCTCCGTCGGCGGGCGCGCCGCGGGCCCCACCCCGCGTTCTGGCTCTTCTCGGCCACGGTGGTCATCGCGATGATCGTGGGGGTCGTCGCGCTGAACGCGATGCTCGCCCAGACGGCGTTCGCGACGCACGCGGCACGAGCCGATCTGGCCGAGCTCGTGGAACGACACGAGGTCCTGGTGAAGCAGCTCGCCACGTCGTCGGCGCCCGGGCGCCTGGCGGACTGGGCGCGCTCGCAAGGGATGGTGATGCCCGACCGGGTGGCGATCCTGTCCGTTCCCGGCGTGGCCAGACCCGAACGAGGGTGACCGGTCGGTGAGGCCCTTCCCCACGCACAGGCTGATCGCGCTGCTCGCGGTGATGCTGCTCGCGTTCACCGGCATCGTCGTGCGGCTGGCCTCGCTGCAGGGAGCTCGGGTGCAGGACGGACAGACGCTCGCGCAGTACGGGCTCGACCACCGGCTGCGGACGATCCCGCTCCCGGCCGAGCGCGGCGCGATCCGCGATCGCCACGGTGCCCCGCTCGCGATCTCGCTCGACGCCCGCGACATCTACGCGGACCCGCGCCTCGTCACCGACCCGGTCGGAGAGGCGGCGCAGATCGCCGCGATCCTCGAGGTCAAGCCGAAGAGCCTGCTGCCGGATCTCACGGCGGACGGGACCTTCACCTACGTCGCCCGGCAGGTGGACGAGGACGTCGCGCGGCGCATCGAGCAGCTCCAGCTGCCCGGGATCGGCTTCCTGGGGGTCCCGAAGCGCTACTACCCGGCCGGACCGCTGGCCGCCCAGGTCCTCGGGTTCGTCGGGGTGGACGGCGTGGGTCTCGCGGGGCTGGAGCAGGAGTGGGACACGGAGCTCGCGGGCATCCCCGGGGAGCGCACGGCCGAGATCGCACCGAACGGGCAACCGATCGCCCAGGGCGAGAACGTGGAGCGCGACCCGGTGGACGGGGTCGACCTGGTCACCACGCTGGATCGTCAGATCCAGTTCCAGGCGCAGCAGGCCCTCGCCGCGGCCGTCGACGCGAACCACGCGAAGGCGGGCACGATCGTCGTGATGGATCCGAAGACGGGGGACGTCTACGCGATGGCCTCGGTGCCCGGGTTCGACGCGAACCGCTTCGCCGAGGTGGACCCCGACGTCTGGCGCAACCGCGCGATCACGGACGCCTTCGAGCCGGGCTCGGTGCTGAAGGTCGTGACCGCCGCCGCGGCGCTCGAGACCGGGATGGTCTCGATGACGGAGCGGTTCCAGGTGCCCGACGCGATGAAGATCGACGAGTTCACGATCCACGACTCGCACCCGCACCCCGTGCAGACGATGACGCTTGCCGACATCATCGCGCAGTCCAGCAACATCGGGATCGCGAAGGTGGCCGAGCGGATGGGCGGCGACCGTCTCGACGACTTCCTGCAGCGTTTCGGGTTCGGCGCGGACACCGGTGTCGGGTTCCCGGGTGAGAGCCGCGGGGTCCTGCCCGCCCTCGACGACTGGACCGCGACGAGCGTGGCGACCTTCTCGTACGGGCAGGGGATGACGGTCACGCCGCTGCAGATGGCGAGCGTGTACGCGACGATCGCGAACGGCGGCGGGTGGGTCCAGCCGCGGCTGGTCCGCGCGACGCGCCTGCCCGACGGCGAGGTCCGCACCGCGCCGCCGCCCACGACGCGCCGCGTGATCGACGAGGCGACGGCGGACCTGCTCACGCAGATGCTCGCGCTGGTCGTCGCGGACGGGACGGGGACCACCGCCCGCGTCCAGGGCTACCAGGTCGCGGGCAAGACCGGGACGGCGCTGAAGCCGGAGGCGGGCGGCGGCTACGGCGAGCGATACGTGGCCTCGTTCATCGGGTTCCTGCCCGCCTCGGCGCCCCGTCTCGTGATCGCGGGGTTCATCGACGAGCCCACCACGATCTACGGGAGCATCGCCGCCGGGCCCCTGTTCCAGCAGGTCGCCCGCTACGCGATCCAGCGGCTCGGGATCGCGCCCGCCGACGAGGTCTCCCTGCCGCCCCACCTGCTCGGCGGGCCATGAGCCACGAGGACCCGCGGGTGGGGGCGCGGGTAAGCTCCGGGCCGGTGGTCCGCTCCTTCCCCCCGTTGTCCATGGTGGTCGCCGCCGTCGCCCGCGCCGAGGTGCGCGGCGCGGCCACCGTCGTCCCGACCGACGTCGCGTCCGACGCACGCGCCGTCCCGACCGGGGCCCTCTTCTTCTGCGTCCCGGGGGAGCGGGTCGACGGGCACGCGTTCGCCGGCGAGGCGGTCGAGGCGGGGGCGTCGGCCCTGGTGGTCGAACGATGGCTCGAGCTCCCCGTCCCGCAGGTGCGCGTTCCGTCGGTCCGTGGGGCGATGGGCCCGATGTCGGCGGCGGTGTTCGACCACCCCGCGGGCGCGATGGCCACGGTCGGGATCACCGGGACGAACGGCAAGACCACGGTGTCCTACCTGCTCGAGTCGATCTTCCGCGCGGCGGGGCTGGTCCCGGGGGTCGTCGGCACGATCGGCGCGCGCGTCGCCGGGTCACCGGTCGAACTAGGACACACGACCCCCGAGGCACCGGAGCTCCAACGCCTGCTCGCGAGGATGCGCGACGCCGGCGTCACGGCGCTCGCGATGGAGGTCTCGTCCCACGCGCTCACGCACGGGCGCGTGGACGGCATCACGTTCGACGTCGCGGCGTTCACGAACCTCTCGCAGGACCATCTCGACTTCCACGGGACGATGGACGAGTACGCCGACGCGAAGGCGCGGCTGTTCACGCCCGGGCTCGCTCGCCGCGGCGTGGTCAACGTCGAAGACCCGACAGGCGCGCGCATCGCTGCGACCGCAGGGATCCCCGTGACCACGTGCGGGCTGAAGGCCGGCGCCGCCGTCAGGGCTACCGACGTCGCCGTCGGCCGGAACGGCATCACGCTTGCGATCGACGGCGAACGGTTCGTCTCCCCGTTGCTCGGCGCGTTCAACGTGGAGAACGTGCTCGTGGCGGTCGCGTCTGCACGCGAGCTCGGGCTCGCGCCCGACGCGATCACCGAGGGCGTGCGGAGCCTCGCCGCGGTGCCTGGAAGGATGGAGTCCGTGGACGCCGGGCAGGGATTCCTGCTGGTGGTGGACTACGCGCATACGCCGGATAGCATCCGGAGCGTGTTGCGCGCGGCGCGGCCGCTCTCGACCGGTCGGGTGATCGTGGTGTTCGGTTGCGGCGGCGATCGCGACCGCGCCAAGCGACCCCTGATGGGTGAGGCCGCGACGACGAACGCGGACCTCGCGATCGTCACGAGCGACAACCCGCGTTCGGAGGATCCCGAGGCGATCGTCGCCGAGATCCTCCCCGGAGCAGAGCGCGGAGGCGGCGCCTTCGTGGTGGAGCTCGACCGACGGGCCGCGATCGCCAGGGCCGTCGGCGAGGCCGGTGTGGGCGACGTCGTCGTGGTCGCCGGCAAGGGCCACGAGCCCGTGCAGGCCTTCCATGACCGCACCGTGCCGTTCGACGACCGCGACGTCGCCCGCGCGGCGCTGCGCGAGGCGGGGTGGACTCGATGAAGGCGCGCAGGATGTCGGACGTCGCCCGCGCCGTCGACGGGTTGTTCCTGGGAGCGGACGTCGAGGTGACGTCGATCGCGATCCACTCGGACGACGTGGTGCGCGGCTCGTTGTTCGTCGCGCTCCCGGGCGAGCGGGTGGACGGGGCGCGGTTCGTCCCCGAGGCGTTCGCACGAGGGGCCGCCGGGGTCCTGGTCCGCGACGGGCTCGACGTGGACGGGCCCGCCGTCTCGGTGCGCTCCACCGCGGAGGCCCTGATGGCCCTCGCCGCGGACGAGCGGACGCGGCTCACCGCGCGCGTCGTCGCGATCGCGGGCGCGAACGGCAAGACGTCCACGAAGGACCTCGCCGCCCGGGTCCTGGCCACGCGGTACCGGACCCACGCGAGCCCCGCGTCGTTCAACAACGAGATCGGTCTGCCGGTCACGCTCCTCGGCGCTCCCGATGGGACCGAGGTGATCGTGGCGGAGATGGGGGCGCGTCACGCCGGGGACGTGGCGCTGCTGTGTCGCGTCGCGCGCCCGGACATCGCCGTCGTGACGAACGTCGGCGTGGCGCACATGGAGATCTTCGGGAGCTGGGAGGCGATCGTGGAGGCGTCCGCCGAGCCCGTCGAGGCGATCGGGGCCGACGGCGTCGCGGTGCTCGCCGCCGACGACCGCGTCGTCGCGGGCTACGCCACCCGCACGGCCGGGCGGGTGATCACGTTCGGGTCGGTCGACGCGGCCGACGTCCGGTCCGAGGGCATCGAGCTGGACGCCGACGGCCGCGCCTCGTTCGCGATCCGCCATGGGCCGGAGCGCGCGGACGTGACCCTGCGGACGCCCGGCGCGCACATGGTCGCGAACGCGCTCGCCGCCGTCGCCGCCGGCGTCGCCCTGGGTGTGCCGATCGCGGACGCCGCCGCGGCGCTCGCCCGGGCGGAGGTGTCGCCGTGGCGGATGGAGTCGTTCACCACCCGCGACGGGGTCCGGGTCGTCAACGACGCGTACAACGCGAGCCCGGAGAGCGTCGCCGCCGCGCTCCGGACGGCCAGGTGGATGGCCGGAGAGGGCCACCTGATCGCCGTGCTCGGCCCGATGGCCGAGCTCGGGCCGATCGCGCACGCCGAGCACGAGCGGGTGGGCGAGCTCGCCGCCCGGATCCGGGTCGACCGGCTGATCACGGTGGGCGAGGGGGCCCGCCCGATCGCGAACGCCGGGATCCGCGAGGGCGTCGAGCCCGACCACGTGGCGAGCTACGAGGCGGCGGACGAGGCGCTGGCGGACGTCCGCCGCTCGGCTCGGCCGGGCGACGTCGTCCTGGTGAAGGGGTCTCGCGTCGCGGGACTCGAGCGGCTCGCGGAGGCGCTGCGGTGATCTCGATCCTCGTCGCCGCCGCGATCGGCCTGACGGTGACGTTGCTCGGGACGCCCGTCGCGATCCGCGCCTTCCGCGTATGGGGCTGGGGACAGCGGATCCGGGAGGACGGGCCGCACACCCACTTCGAGAAGATGGGCACGCCCACGATGGGCGGGGTCGTCGTGCTGCTCGGGCTCGTGGCGGGGTTCATCGGGGCGCGGGCCACCTTCCGCGGCCTGACCCCTGCGGGGCTCGCGCTCGTGCTCGCCGCCGTGGGGTTCGGCGTGGTCGGGTTCCTCGACGACCTGCTGAAGGTCCGCCGCCGCCGCTCGCTCGGCCTGTCGAAGACCCAGAAGTTCCTGGGCACCGCGGTGGTCTCGGTCGCGTTCGCCGTGATCGTCGCGCACGCGAGCGGGGAGACCGGCAGCTCGACCGAGCTCTCCTTCCTGCGACCCACCGGGCTCGACCTCGGGGCGTTCTTCTTCGTGTGGGCGTTCGTCGTCCTCACGTCGTCGTCGCACGCCGTGAACCTGACCGACGGGCTCGACGGCCTGGCGTCCGGCTCCTCGATCCTGGTCGCCTCCGCCTACATGTTCATCGCGTTCTGGCAGTACCGGCACACGTGCCAGCTCCTGCCGGCGCAGGCGGATGGGAGCCCGGCGGCCGCGTGCTACGCCGTGGATCCGAACGCGATGCTCGACACGGCGATCACCGCGGCGGCGATGATGGGCGCCGTCACGGGGTTCCTCTGGTGGAACGCCGCGCCGGCGCGGATCTTCATGGGGGACACGGGGTCGCTCGCGCTCGGCGGGTTCTTCGGGGCGCTCGCGCTCACGACGAACACCCAGCTGCTCCTGGTGATCCTCGGTGGGCTGTTCGTCATCGAGACGATGTCCGTGATCCTGCAGGTGATCTCGTTCCGCGGGTTCCACCGGCGGATCTTCCGGATGTCGCCGATCCATCACCACTTCGAGCTGGCGGGGTGGCCGGAGTTCACCGTGATCGTGCGCTTCTGGATCATCGCCGGGCTGTGCGTCGCCACGGGGCTCGGCCTCTTCTACTACGACTTCATCGTCCGCGGGGGCCTCGGATGACGGGGGCGTTCGTGGGGGAGCGCGTGGTCGTGATCGGCGCGGAGACGGCGGGCGCGGCCGCGGCGCTCGTGCTCGCGGACGAGGGAGCCGACGTCTCGGTGAGCGACGCGCGGGCGCTCTCGGAGCTCGCTCGCGCGGCGGAGCTGACCGCACGGGGGATCACGGTCCACGGGGGCGGGCACGATCCGTCCCACCTCGACGGGGCCACGCTCGTCGTGACGAGCCCCGGCGTTGCGCCGGAGGCGCCGGTGCTCACCTGGGCGGCCGAGCGCGGCATCCCGGTGTGGGGCGAGCTCGAGCTGGGCGCGCGGCTCTGCCGCGTCCCGTGCCTGGCGGTCACCGGCACGAACGGCAAGACGACCGCGACGGGCATGCTCGCCGCGATCCTTCGGGCCGGTGGCCTCGACGCGATCGCCTGCGGCAACATCGGCCATCCCTTCCCGGTCGCCGCACGCGAAGGCCACGAGGCGCTGGTGGTCGAGGCATCCTCGTTCCAGCTCCGGCTGGCCGAGACGTTCCACCCGGAGGTGTCCGTGCTGCTGAACCTCGCCCCCGACCACCTCGATCATCACGGGTCGATGCGGGCCTACGCCGGCGCGAAGCGCAGGGTCTTCGCCAACCAGATCGACGGCGACACGCACGTCGGGAACGCCGACGACCCCGCGTCCTCGGCGATATCGCGTGAGGCGCGGTGTCGGGTGGTCTGGTTCCGTCTCGACGCTCCGGCCGCCGGCGAGGTCGGGTACCGAGGGACCGAGCTGGTCTCCCGGATCGACGGCGACGTCGGGCTGGCGCACGTCGAGGACCCCCGGCCCGGCTACCGCGCCGACGCGGCCGCCGCCGCCGCCGCCGCGATCGCGTTCGGGGTCGACCCGGGCGCGGTCCGGATCGGCCTGGCGACGTACGAACCCGCTCGCCACCGGGGAGAGGTCGTTGCGGAGGTCCGCGGCGTGCGGTTCATCGACGACTCGAAGGCGACGAACGTGCACGCCGCGCTGGCCGCCCTCGACGCGACGCGGGATGCCGTGCTGATCGCCGGTGGCCGGGCCAAGGGCGTCGACCTGTCACCACTGACGTCCCGGGCCGACCGGCTGGTCGGTGTGGTCGCGCTCGGGGAATCGGCCGCCGAGGTGGCCGGCGCCTTCGAGGACCTCGTGCCGACACGCGTCGCCGGGTCGATCGAGGATGCGGCGCGGCTCGCGCTCGACCTCGCGATCCCGGGTGGCGTCGTCCTGCTCGCGCCGGCCTGCGCCAGCTGGGACATGTTCCGGGATTACGCCGAACGGGGCGATCGCTTCGCGGCGGCCGCGCGTGCCCTCGGGGCCGAGGTGGCGACCCGTGGCTGAGGGATCCCTCGGGCGTCAGCCCGCGAGCGGTGCCCGCATCGCCCCGCCGCGGCATGGGTCGGCGCCGCGGGACGATCGGCGCCGATCTCGCTCGGGGGCGGGGGCCGGCTCCGACGTGCTCGGGCATCGTGAGCGGGGGGCCCACGCCGCGAGGCACGGGAGCGGAGCCGTCGCGCTGCACGCCGTCCCGTCCGAGGCGGAGCGCAAGCGTCGGGAGCGGGCGACCGCGGCGCGCGTGAGCCGCTTCCTGTTGCTCGCCCCTACGGCGCTGCTGACCGTGACGGGCCTCGTGATGGTCTTCTCCGCGAGCTCGGTCTCGGCCTTCACGACCTACGGGTCGAGCTTCTGGTTCTTCAACCGCCAGCTGCTGTACGCGGCGGTGGGGTGCGTCCTGCTCTTCTTGACCTCCCGCATGCGGTACGGGGTCTGGCAGCGGCTCTCCCTCCCGTTCCTGGCGATCACGCTCGGGCTCCTGCTCCTCGCGCTGCACCCGGCGGCAGGGACCTCCGCCTACGGGGCATCACGATGGATCGACCTCGGCGCCTTCACGCTCCAACCGTCGGAGTTCGCGAAGCTCGGCCTGGTGGCGTTCGCGGCCACGGTCCTGACGAAGAAATGGAACAAGCTCGACGAGCCGATGCACCTGCTGATCCCGCTCGGGATCGTGGTCGCCCTGGTGGCAGGCATCGTCATCATGCAGCGCGACCTCGGGACCACGCTGATCCTCGTCGGCACGATCTTCCTCCTGCTGTTCGTCGCGGGGGTCCGGCTCCGGTACCTCGTCGCGACAGGCGCCTTCGGGCTCCTGTGCACCGCGTACCTGATCTTCGGCGAGGGGTACCGGCGGACGCGGCTCCTGTCGTTCAGCGATCCGTGGGCCGACGCGCAGAACACGGGCTACCAGTTGATCCAGGGGCTCATCGCCCTCGGGTCCGGTGGGTGGTTCGGGGTCGGCCTGGGCGCGAGCCGGCAGAAGTGGGAGTTCGTCCCGAACGCCCACACGGACTTCATCTTCGCGATCATCGGCGAGGAGCTCGGGTTCCTCGGCGGCCTCGCGGTCCTCGCCCTGTTCGGGCTGCTGATCTACGCGGGGATCCGGATCGCCGTGCGGGCGCCCGACACGTTCGGGCGGCTGCTCGCTGCCGGGATCACCGCGTGGATCGGTCTCCAGGCGATCGTGAACCTCGGCGCCGTGACGGGGCTGCTCCCGATCACGGGCGTGCCGCTCCCGCTCGTGTCCTTCGGCGGGTCCGCGTTGATCGTCACCTTGGCCGCGATCGGCGTCCTGTCGAACATCGCGCGCAGCTCGGCCGGCCCGCGGCCTGGGCGCCACCGCGCGGCGAGGGAAGGACGGCGGTGAAGGTCGTGGTGGCCGGGGGCGGAACCGCGGGGCACGTGTTCCCGGCGGTCGCGCTCGCCGAACGCCTCCGCGAGGACGGGCACGAGGTCGGATTCGTCGGCTCGCCCGACGGCCAGGAGGCACGACTCGTCCCCGCGGCCGGCTTCCCCTTCCATGCGGTCCGCGCGCAGAAGATGGTCCGCACCGCGTCGATCCGGACCGTCGGCGCCCCCGTCGTGGCGCTCCGCTCGGTCCGCGACGCCCGGCCGTTCGTGCGCGGCGCGCGCGTCGTGGTGGGCGTCGGGGGCTACGTCAGCGCGCCGGCGGTGCTGGCGGCTCGCCGGGCCGGGGCCAAGGTGGTGCTGCACGAGCAGAACGCGATCCCCGGGCTCGCGAACCGATTGCTGTCCCGTCGCGCGGAGGTCGTGGCGCTGTCGTTCGCGGACGCGGGGTCGCGGTTCCCGCGCCGGACGCGCTCGGTCGTCACCGGCAACCCGGTCCGGACCGCGATCGCGGCGGTGCCAGAAGGGCGCCCGGCGCTGATCGCGGAGGCGCGGGCGTCGCTGGACCTCGAGCCCGGCCGGACGACGGTCTGCGTCTTCGGGGGAAGCCAGGGGGCGCAGGCCCTCGATCGCCTGGTCGCGGGCGCCGCCGATGCGCTCGCCGGGCGGGCGGACCTGCAGCTGCTGGTCCTCACCGGTCCGGCGAACCTGGAGCTGCTGCGCCCGGCGGTCGAGCGGGACGGCCCGTTGCGGGTGCGCGCGGTCGGTTTCCTCGAGCGGATCGAGCTCGCGCTCGCGGTCGCGGACCTCGCCGTGTCGCGCGGGGGCTCCGGTCATCTGGCCGAGCTCACGGTCTGCGGGGTCCCCGCGATCGTCGTCCCGTATCCGCACGCCACCGAGAACCACCAGGAGGCGAACGCCCGCGAGCTCGAGCGGGCGGGCGCCGTGGAGGTCGCGGTCGAGGCGTCGCTCACGCCCGCGGGGCTCGCGCGACGGATCGAGCGGCTCGCGGACGATGCGGACCGACGCGCCGGGATGCGCCGGCTCGCGATCGCGTGGGCCAAGCCCGATGCGGATCGTCGTCTGGCCGACGTGGTGGAGGAGGTCGGCGTATGAGCGATGGGCCTCCGTGGACCCCGCCGCCGGGCTCCATCCCCACGCTCGCCGTGCCGTCGCTCGACGGCGTCCGACGGGTGCACCTGGTCGGGATCGGCGGGGCGGGGATGCGGAACCTGGCGAAGCTCCTGGTCGCGCGCGGCGTGGCGGTGTCCGGGTCCGACCTGAAGGACGGCCCGGCGCTCGAGGGGCTCCGGGCGATCGGCGCCGAGGTCCGCGTCGGTCACGACGCGGCGAACGTCGGCGACCCCGACGCGGTGGTGGTCTCGAGCGCGATCCCCGAGCGGAACCCGGAGCTGCGGGCGGCCGAGGCCCGCGGCCTCGCGATCTGGCGACGCCAGCAGGCGCTCGCGGCGCTCGTGCGAGGTCACCGCGCGGTCGCGATCGCCGGCACGCACGGCAAGACCACCGTCACGTCCATGCTCGCGACCGTCCTGGAGGACGCGGGCGCGGATCCCACCTACCTGATCGGGGGCGACCTCAACGAGAGCGGGAGCGGCGCCCGGCACGGCGGCGGGGACGCGTTCGTGTTCGAGGCCGACGAGAGCGACGGCTCGTTCCTGTTGATCGAGCCGTGGTGCGGCGTGATCACGAACATCGAGGTCGATCACGTCGACTTCTACGCCGGCGGACTCGACGAGATCGTGGATGCGTTCGCCACGTTCGCTCGTCGGTGCGATTCGGTCGTGGCATGCGGGGACGATGCCTCCGTCCGTGATGCGCTCGCTCGCGCCGGCGTGACGGCCACGACCTACGGGTTCGACGAGGGCAACGATCTCGTGGTGACCGTGACGGACCTCGGCCCCGACGGCGCACGGGGGACGGTGCGCGTCGACGGTGGGCCCGCCCTCCCGGTACGCCTGCGGATCGATGGGCCGCACAACCTGCTCAACGCGGCCGCGGCGATCGCGGTCGCGCGCAGGCTCGGGGTAGCGCCGGAGACCGCGGCCGCGGCGTTGGAGGCGTTCGGAGGTGTGCACCGCCGCTTCGAGCTGCGGGGCACGGCGCGCGGGGCCCGGTTCTTCGACGACTACGGCCACACGCCGACCGAGATGGCCGTCACGATCGACACCGCGCGCCGGTACGGCCCGCGCCGACTGGTCGCGCTCGTGCAGCCCCATCGGTACTCGCGCGTGCAGGCGCTCTGGCGCGACCTCGGGGCGAGCGTGGCCGGGGCCGACATCGTGATCGTGACCGACGTGTACGGCGCCGCGCAGCCCCCGATCCCGGGCATCACCGGGAAGCTCGTCGTCGATGGCGTGCAGCTGGCCTCGCCGGGCCGTCGCACCGTGTACCTGCCGCACCGGCGCGACGTGGTCACCTTCTTGGAACGAGAGGTGCGCGCCGGCGATCTGGTGGTGACGATGGGGTGCGGGGACGTGTGGATGCTGGGCGACGAGGCGCGCGCGGCGATCGAAGGGAACGGCAGGTGACCGAGGCGATCCACGCGGCTGAGACGATCCTGCGGGCCGCGTGCGGCGACCGGGTCCGGACCGCGTTCGCGCTGGCGCCGCTCACCACCTTCCGAATCGGCGGGCCGGCCGCCCTGTTCCTCGAACCCGGATCCGAGGACGATCTCGCCGCGGCGAGCGCCGCGATCCGAGCGACGGACGTGCCGCACGTCGTGATCGGCAAGGGGTCGAACATCCTGGTGTCCGACGAGGGCTTCCCCGGGCTCGTCCTCCGGTTGGGCCGGGGGTTCCGGTGGGCGGCTCGCGACGGTTCGCGACTCACCGCGGGCGCGGCGATGCCGCTGCCGGCGCTCGCAGGGATCGCCCTGCATCACGGCCTCAGCGGGCTCGAGTTCGGGGTGGCGATCCCGGGAACCGTGGGCGGCGCCGTCCGGATGAACGCCGGCGCCCACGACGGCGAGATGGCTCGCGTCGTCGACCGGGTCGACGTCTACCGGCTGGCCGAGGGGCGCTCGGAGGCGATCGCGGGGGAGGCGGCGGGGTTCGCGTACCGACGATCGGCGCTGCCTGCAGACGCCGTGGTGGTCGGGACGGTCGTCGCGCTCGAGCCCGATCGGACCGAGGCGATCCGCTCCCGCATGGACGAGGCGCGTGCCTGGCGGCGCAGGACGCAGCCGATCGCGGAGCCGAACTGCGGGAGCGTGTTCACGAACCCACCCGGCGACCACGCCGCACGGCTGATCGACGCCGCCGGAGGCAAGGGGCTGCGCGTGGGCGGAGCCCGGGTCTCCGCCAAACACGCGAACTTCATCGTCGCCGAGCCGGGTGCCACGGCCGCCGATGTCCTCGCCCTCATCGAAGCCGTGCAAGGGCTCGTCGAACGGGCATCGGGGGTCCGGGTGGAGCCCGAGGTGAGGCTCGTGGGGAGGTTCGATCGTGTCCACCGATGATCCGACCCCCGACCCCGTGTCGGTCGGGCCGCCGCGGCGCGGTCCCGTCGATCCGGCTCCGGCCGTCGGTCCGGTCCCTCCCGAGGCGGGGGCGGGCCGCGCACCGCGCCCGACCGCGGTCGCCCCGGGGCCGGCGGAGGTGGACGACGCGACGGCGCCACCGACGAACGACGACGGCGCGAACGACGACGGCGCGAACGACGACGGCGCCCCCGGACCTCCGGGGCTCGAGCCGACGGCCCCCACGGCCGCAGCGGCCGTCACGGACGGCCAGGCGAGCCAGGGGCCGGCGGCCCGGGTCCGGCCCCGCCGGCTGGCGACGCTCGTCGTGGCGGCCGCGTTGGTGATCGCCGGCGGGCTGTTCGCCGCCACGTTCACGTCCTTCTTCGCGGCGGACGCGATCCGGGTCCGCGGGATCCATCACCTCACGAAGGGGCAGGTCCTCCGCCTCTCGGGGCTCGAGCGCGGCGTCAACGTCTTCCACCTCGACCCGGCCGCCGTCGAGCGCCGGATCGAGACGGACCCATGGGTGGCCGGCGCGACCGTGACGAAGGACCTGCCGTCGACCGTGATCCTCACGATCCGCGAGCGTGTCCCCGTGGCGGTGGTCAACGACGGGTCGGTCGAGCGGCTCGTGGGTGACGACGGCGAGCTCCTCGCCGTCGGCGCTCCCTCCAACCTGCCTCGGATCGTGGCCGACGACGGCGCGACCACGACCGACCCCGCTGCGGTCCGAGGTGCGGCGCGCGCGGTGTCCGCGATGCGTCCCGAGATCCGTCGGCTCGTCGCGTTCGTCGTGCTCCTGCCCGAGGGGGAGCTCGCGCTGCAGCTGCGGTCGGGCGTGCCCGTGGCGTACGGTCCGGCCGAGGACGAGGCCTCGAAGGCGCAGGCGCTCGCCGCGATGCTCCGCCTTGCGGAGCGGACCGGCGGACGGTACACGTCGATGGACGTCTCGGTCCCGACCGCTCCCGCCGGGACGTTGGTCGGGGGGTCGGAGCCCACCTGATCGGCGGTGCCCGCGCTCGGCGAACTGTCATCGCTCGACACAACCCGAGGCGCCCGATGGCTTGACGGACCTGCGGTTTCTCAGTAAGGTGGCCACCTCCACGTGAGGTAGATATAACAATCACTATCTACTTGACGGTTAGGTTTCGAACGTGAGGGACGGCGTTTCCCCAGGTAGTGGCTCGGGTCGTCGGCTCGGGACCACGGAGGTCGGCAGATGATGGATGCACCTCAGAACTACCTCGCCGTGATCAAGGTGGTCGGCATCGGCGGCGGCGGCGTGAACGCGGTGAACCGGATGATCGAGGCAGGCCTCCGGGGCGTCGAGTTCATCGCGGTCAACACCGACGCGCAGACCCTGTTGATGTCGGACGCGGAGGTGAAGCTCGATATCGGACGCGAGACCACGCGAGGCCTGGGCGCAGGATCCGATCCCGAGGTCGGCCGCAGCGCCGCGCAGGAGCACGCGGACGAGATCGAGGAGATCCTCAAGGGCGCCGACATGGTCTTCATCACCGCCGGCGAAGGTGGCGGCACGGGCACCGGCGGGGCTCCGGTCGTGGCCGAGATCGCGCGGGGGATCGGTTCCCTCACGATCGGCGTCGTGACGCGGCCGTTCGGCTTCGAGGGTCGCAAGCGCGCCACCCAGGCCGACGTCGGGATCACCGAGCTGAAGAAGGCGGTCGACACGCTGATCGTGGTGCCGAACGATCGCCTGCTTCAGGTCTCGGATCCGAGCACCCCGATGGTCGAGGCGTTCCGGATGGCGGATCAGGTGCTCTACCAAGGGGTCGACGGCATCACGTCGTTGATCACGACCCCGGGGCTGATCAACCTGGACTTCGCCGACGTGAAGTCCGTCATGACGGGCGCCGGCTCGGCGCTGATGGGGATCGGTCACGGCGCCGGCGACGACCGGGCGACCGAGGCCGCCAAGGCGGCGATCTCGTCCCCGCTGCTCGAGTCGTCGATCGACGGGGCGAAGGGCGTCCTGCTCTCGATCGCGGGGCCGACCGACCTGTCGCTGCACGAGGTGAACGCAGCGGCCGACCACATCACGCGCGTGGCGCACCCCGACGCGAACATCATCTTCGGCGCCGTGGTCGACGACGCCCTCGGCGAGGAGGTCCGCGTGACCGTCGTCGCCGCCGGCTTCGACAAGGTCGCCCCGGCGGAGGCGAGCCGGTTCGAGAGCCGACTCTCGCGCCTGCTCGAGGAGCCGATGCGCGAGCGCGAGGACGAGACGCTCCCATCGATCCTCGCGGAGGACGTGGACGAGGACGTCGACGTGTTCGCGTCGTCGCCGGAGGAGGGCTCCGGCGGCGTTCCGTTCGACGCGGAAGAGGACCTGGACATCCCCGATTTCTTGAAGAGCTGACGACGGACGACCCGCCCCGCGGCGGCCCCAGGCGTGGGGGCGGGGAGGTACCGAGCGAGGAGGCGCCCTTCCCCCGCCTCTTGGCCGAGAGACCTCCCCGCCCCCTCTTCCCCGTCTGGCAGGCTGTGCGGGATGACCTCCGCTGACGAGATCGGCTCGAACCTCGCGGCGATCACCGAGGCGATCCGGCGCGCGTGCGAACGCGCGGGCCGGGACCCGGGCGAGGTGCTGATCGTCGGTGCCAGCAAGACGGTCGACCTCGAGCGGATCCGCTGGGCGCACGAGGCCGGCGTGACGGCGTTCGGCGAGAACTACGTGCAGGAGCTCCGGCGCAAGGCGCCGGAGCTCCCGACGGCGCGGTGGCACTTCATCGGGACGCTGCAGTCGGGCACCGCACAGCACGTGGCGGACCTGGCGGACGTCGTCGAGACCCTGGCCGGCGAGCGGGCCACCGAGCGGCTCGCCCGGCGGGCTCGGTCGACCGGACGCGTCCTCGACGGCCTGGTCGAGGTGGACCTGGCCGGGCGCGGGACGGGGGTTCCGCCGGAGACGGTCGCGGCGTTCGCCCGCTCGACGGCGGCCCTGGGAGGTGTGCGTGTGGTCGGTCTCATGACCCTCCCGCCGCTCGACCCCGACCCGGAAGCCGCCCGGCCCTGGTTCACACGGCTCCGGACGATCCGCGACCGCCTGCGCGTCCAGCATCCGGAGATGCTGGAATTGTCGATGGGGATGTCGTTGGATTACCCGGTCGCCGTGGAGGAAGGCGCTACGATGGTCCGCATCGGAACGGCGCTGTTCGGCCGCAGGGCGCCGTTGACGTAGGGAGGAAGTGATGGCCGGCGTGTGGAAGAAGACCCTCAACTACCTGGGGCTCGTCGAGGACGAAGACGAGTTCGTGGAGGAGATGCCCGACGCCGAGCCCGCTCCGGTCCGCCGGATGCGCCCGCAGGCCGTGCGCGACGTGCCGTCCGACACCGAGGGCGTCGTGCGGACCATCGCGTCACCCCGGCCGGTGGCGGCGTCGTCCGCGATCTACAAGTCCGAGCCGAAGCGCTTCAACGAAGCGCGGGAGGTCGCCGACCGGTTCAAGGAAGGCACGGCGGTGATCATGAACCTGCAGAGCACCGACGATACGATCGCGCGCCGTCTCGTCGACTTCGCGTCCGGGCTGGTCTACGGCCTGGACGGCAAGATCGAGCTGGTCGCGAACCGCGTGTATCTCCTCACCCCGGCGGACGTCGAGGTGTCGGCCGAGGAGCGCGAGCGGCTCGCCGGTGGGGGGTTCTACAACCAGTTCTGAGCGGAGCGCCCGTCGCGTCCGCCCCATGTCGGAGCCTCGGGAGCGAGGAACGTGCTGCTAGCCTCTCCCCCCGATGATCTGCGCGTCGAACCCCTTCCTGACGCTCCTGTGCCTCGCGCTGACCGTGTTCTCGCTGATCCTGTTGATCCGCGTGGTCCTGTCGTGGCTCGAGCTCGCGGGGGTGCGCCCCCCGGTGACGGGACCACTCCGCTCGGCCTACGAGCTGTTGTTCGACGTCACGGATCCCGTGTTGGTCCCGTTGCGCAGGATCGTGCCGCCCGCCGGCCCGCTGGATCTCTCGGTCCTGGTGGCGTTCATCATCATCTTCGTGGTGCGCAGCGCGTTCTGCTGATCCGGGGCGAGGGGTGGGAGGAACGATGAGGAAGAAGGATCGAACCGAGGAGGCACACGACTTCAGCGGTCTGCCGGCCCCGAAGGTGCTGACGCCGGCGGACGTGCAGGCCAAGGAGTTCGGCGTCTCGCGCTTCGGTGGCTACCGGATGCGCGACGTCGACGAGTTCCTCGACGAGCTCACGGCGTCGATGACGCGGCTCACGGAGGAGAACGAGCGACTCCGCTCGGGGGCGATCGTCGGCCCGCCGCCGATCGGTGCACCGGACGTCGCCGACGCCGCGCGTCAGGCGGACCAGATCATCGAACGGGCCCGTGCCGAGGCGGCGCGCATCGTCCAGGGGGCCGAGGATCAGGTGGCCATCGCCGCCGCCGCCGGACCGACGGGCGCCGCCGACCGAGCGGCCGTGGCCGCCTTCCTCGCCCGTGAGCGGGAGTTCCTGCAGAGCCTGGCGGGACTCGTGCAGGGGCACGCGGAGACGATCAAGGGGATGGCCAAGGCCTCCCGCCCGACGAAGGCGGCGGGGGCGACGGAACCGGCCCCGGGGTCGGCCGCGGCGCCGGGGTCGGCCGCGACCCCGGCGGCGGCACCAGAGGTCCCGCCGACCACGGAGCCCGAGACCGCGGGCGAGCCTCGGGCCGAGCCTCGCCCGGATGACCGGGGGGCGACGACCGCCGCGGAGCGGGAGGAGCCGATCCGCGTCGAGGAGCCGGCACCGGCCTCCGTCTCGCGGAGCGAGGGCGACGACGAGCAGGACACGGCGAAGGCCGAGGGCGACCCTTCGCTCCGGGAGCTCTTCTGGGGCGAGGAATGAGTCCCCTCAGACGCGCCGCACGCTGATCGCGACCGGGATCCCCTCGATCTCGGCGTCCTGGCGGTGGCCGGCCGGATCGAGCGTCGAGGTGAGCGCCGTCGCGAGGGTCTCGCCCGCGACGACACCCCCGTGCGCGTCGAGCGCGGCCGCGATCTCACCGTCCGTCTCGACCCCGAGCGCGATCCGATCCGTCACGGCGAGGCCGGCCTCCTTGCGGGCGTCCTGGATCACCCGGATCAGCTCGCGCGCGACCCCCTCGAGCCGGAGGGCCGGCGAGATCTCCAGGTCGAGCGCGACCGTCACGCCGCCCTCCGATCCGACGCCCCAGCCCTCGCGGACCTCCTGCGTGAGGTCGACGTCGTTCGGCTGAAGGGTCACCGTCTCCCCGTCGGCGAGGGCGAGGTCGACCGCATCGCCCCGAGCGAGGGCGGAGGCCGTCGCGCCATCGTCGGCGGCGAGCGCGCGGGCCACCTCCTGCACGCGCGGGCCGAGTCGGGGTCCGAGGACCTTGAAGTCGGGCTTCGCCCGCCAGCGGCCGAACGCGTCGACCGACTCGGCGAACACGACCCGCTTGACGTTCAGCTCGCCGGCGACCTCCGCCAGGAGGGGCGTGAGCACGGCGTGATCGCCCGCGACGTGGATCACGGCCTCGTCCAAGGGTTGACGCGTGCGGGTCTTCGTCTCCGTGCGGACCCGGCGACCGAGCTCGACGATCGCCCGCGCGGTCGCCATCGTCGCCTCGAGGGCCTCATCGATCGCGGCCGGGTCGCCGGCCGGATAGTCGGTCAGATGCACCGAATCTGGATGGGTCCCGCGTCCGGCCGCGAGGGTGCGCCACAGCTCCTCCGCGACGAAGGGGGTGAACGGCGCGAGCAGGCCGGCGACGGTCACCAGGCACGAGTGCAGGGTCGCGAACGCGGCCTCGGCGTCGCCGTCGGTCTCCGCGTCCGGGTTCCAGAACCGCCGCCGCGACCGCCGCACGTACCAGTTCGAGAGGTCGTCCACGAGCGACCCGATCGCGCGGCCGGCATCCGTCGCGTCGTACGCATCGAGCCCGGCGCGCGTCCGCCGGACCGTGGACGCGAGCCGGGAGAGGATCCATCGATCCATCACGGGTCGCGCGGCCGCCGGAGGCGCCATCGTGGCGTCGGGGTCGAACCCCTCCGCGTTGGCGTACGTGGTGAAGAACGCATAGACGTTCCAGAGCGTGAGGAGGAACCGTCGCACGACGTCGTCCAGCACCTCGTGGCCGATCCGGCGCGACGACCAGGGTGAACCGCTCGTGACCATCCACCAGCGGAGGGCGTCGGCGCCCTGACGCTCGAGCGCCTCCCACGGATCGAACACGTTGCCGGCCGACTTGGACATCTTGCGGCCGTCCCGATCCACGAGGTGGCCGAGGCACACGCAGGTGCGGTACGCCGTGTCGTCGAAGTGCAGGACGCCCTCGGCCATCAACGTGTAGAACCAGCCTCGGGTCTGGTCGATCGCCTCGCAGATGTAGTCGGCGGGGAAGCGCTCCTCGAACTCGCGGATCCCACGACCGAGGTCCGGGTGGTAGCCCCACTGCGCGAACGGCATCGCGCCCGAGTCGTACCAGGTGTCGATCACCTCGGGGACGCGCGTCGCCGTCCCGCCGCAGGACGGACAGGGGAACGTCACCTCGTCGATCCACGGGCGGTGGGGGTCGAGCTCCGACAGGTCTCGCCCGGCTCGCTCGCCGAGCTCGG
>DATBLY010000090.1:0-48236 GCA_036555125.1 Actinomycetota bacterium
AGGTCCGCCGGCCTGCCCCTGCTCATCGGTCGCGCATCGGGATCGAGGCTCGAGACGGAGACCGCGACCCAGTCCCCGTTGCGAGGCGTCACGACCTGGGTCGGCGAGGGCTCCGGCCGTTGATCGGCGGGCATGGGCGCCGATTGGACGAGCCGCGCCACCCAGAACGCGACCGCCAGGAACGCGGCGGCGCCGACGATCCCCGCCGAGATCCGTTGGTTCCTGCGCTTGCGGTCGCGTCGCGCCACCACGCGCTCGAACGCGTCCGGCATCGGCTCGAAGCCCTCGACGCCCCGCTCCAGCAACCCTCGCGTGTCGCTCATGCCGTCACCCCCAGCGCCTCGCGCAGCGCCGAGCGAGCCCGGTGCAGGCGGACGCGGACGCTCGCCGGCTTGATGCCGAGCACGTGAGCGGCCTCATCCGCATCCAGGTCGAGCCAGTCGACGAGGACCAGCGCGGCTCGCTGACCCTCGGGGAGGGCCGCGAGCGCACGACGGACGTCGCTGCGCTCGTCCGCCTCGGGTCCGATGTCCTCGACGCGAACCGAGGCGAACCGCCGCTTCGCGCGGACGGCGAGCCTCCGGATCCGTTTGCGCTGCAGGTTCAGCGCCGTCCGGTACGCGTACCCGGCCGGTGACTCCATCGCGCCGACGCGGTCCCAGCGCTCGAGAACCCTGGTCATCGTCTCCTGGGCGATCTCCTCCGCCTCGAAGGCGTCGCCGACGAGCAGGAGGAGGGCCAGACACAGGGGCCGGTACTCCGCCCGGAAGAACGACTCGAAGTCCATGGCGTGCGTTCGCGCCTCGGTCGAAAGGCTCACCTCGCGCATGCTGACACCATGAACCCCTCAGATCGGGCGAGCGTTACGAGGGCCGAGGACACGAAGGACGGAGCACCGCGGATCGACGACGCCCGCCCGGCAGTCCGGCGTCGACTCGCGTACGAGGTCCGCGGCGTCGGCGCGGCGAGCGAGCCGGCCCTCCTCATGCTCGGCTCGCCGATGGGGCCGCCCTAACGTTCCGCCCGATCGGTCCGGGCATCCGTCGCCTCCGACGTGCGAACCCATGGGACCCCCGAGACGAGCTTCGTGATGGGGGTGAGGAGCCCCGCAACACGGACGGGCCAGCCGCGATCCATGGTCGCATCCTTGGTCGCGCGGTTCTGCCCTAGGACGGTACCGTGGAGGACGATGAACGAGCGTCTGCAGGAGATCGCCGACCGGATCGACACCACGAGCGAGGAGCTGCTCGAGTTCCTCGACTCCCCCGGCGGCCGTCGGCTGCGCCGGATCGTCGGGACGGGACTGATCCTGTCGATCCCGCTCGTGATGCGCCTGCCCTGGCTCCGGGCCTCGCCGATCGGCAAGCTCGTCGAGATCACCGGCGGCGCCGCGCTGCTGATCAAGCTCGCCGAGGTGATCCGGGACTGGGAGCGGAACCAGCCCGCGCCCACCGTGATCGACATCCCACCGCCCCCGCGGACGGCGTAGGACCCGGCTAGGCGCGGCCCGCGTCCCGAAGCACCTCGCGCGCTGCCCGGAGCCCCGACTCGACGCCGCCGTTCAGGTACCCCTGGCTGTAGGTCGAGGTGTGCTCGCCGGCGAAGTGGACGTTCCCCGCGGGGCGGCCCAGATATCCGAAGTACGCCGTCCACTGACCGGGGAGGAACGCCGCGTACGAGCCGCGGACCCACGGGTCGTCGACCCACGAGTCGAGCCACGCGTCGCCGCCGTAGGCCTCCGCCGACCCGGGCATCCATCGGTCCAGGAACCCGAGCGCCTCGTCCACCACCGACCCTGGCGCCGGCCCGTGCGGGACCGTGGCCGGGTAGGAGGCTCCGCGTGCACCGCCGCTGTACACGGTCAGCAGGCCCGTCGACCCCGGCTGTCCGAGGGAGCTGTCCCAGCTGTCCCCCTGCGGATCGTCGGCCAGGAAGTACCCGTTCCACGGGCGACCCGACGGGGTCGACAGCCGGGTCAGCCGCCGGTCGAACGGCAGCAGGACCTTCGCGTTCGTGCCCATCCCCAGCTCGTCGATCGATCGCCGGCGCTTGCGGGTGAGCATGACGCTCGAGAGGTCGACCTCCCGCAGCGTCGTGAAGGGAAGCGTCAGCACCACGACGTCGGCGACGATGTCGCCGGCGATCCCATCGAAGGTCAGCGCGAAGGACCCGTCGGCGCGCTCGACGATCGCCCGCAGCGGGGTCTCGAGGTGGATGGAGCCCGCGGCCAGGCGATCTGCCAGCAGCGCCGGCACCTGATCGTTGCCGCCGCGCACGTGGTAGCGCTCGTCGGCGGCGCCGCCCGGGTACGGCGTGATGTAGGTGTCGAGCAGCGTGATCGCGGACGTGTCGTCGGGATCGATGCCCCAGAACCCGGTGAGGTTGACGTCCATCGCCCGGCCCAGCAGCGAGCCGCTCCCACCGGGAACGTGCCGGTCCATCCACGCGCGCATCGTCACCCGGTCGAACGCGCGCGCCTGCGGGCCCGCCTGGCCCCAGCGGTACGGGCCGATCCGGTCGGCGGCGCGCGCCAGCCGCCGGATCACCAGGTCGATGTCGGCGTACACGTCGCTCGGCCGGCGGACCGCGCCGTCGAGCACCAGCAGCCCGGACGTCGGCGCCTCCTCGTCGTAGGCGGCGAACAGGTCCTCGAGCTCCAGCCCGAGCGTCGCGATCAGCCGGCGCAGCTGGTGGTGACGCGTGTCGATGAACTCGCCGCCGTGCTCCGCGACCTGGCCGGCCGCGAACCCCCGTGCCGTCCAGCACCGGCCGCCCACGCGGTCGCGCCCCTCGTAGACGTCGGCCGCGAGCCCGTGCTGCGCCAGCTTGAACGCGCACGACAGCCCCGCGAGACCCGCGCCGACCACGACGATCCGGGGGTCGCCGGGGGTGCGCCGCTCGAACCGTCGCGCGAACGGCGGCATCAGCACGGCCGCCGCCGCCGCCCCGCCCGCCTGGAGCACCCGCCGGCGTGAGACCAGCCGCTCCCGGAGCGCGATCGCCTCGTCCAGGGAGACGGGACGATCCTCGCCGACCGCGCGATGCACGTCGGCGAGCTCGCGCATCGCGCGCAGCAGCGGCGTTCGGCGTCCGGGCACGGGTCCTCCCCTCGACGGTCGCGCAGATGCTAGCCGGTGCGTGACCGGCGCCGCGACCGCCGGTTGGGTCGGGTCGGGGAGTGTGCGAGCATCCGCCCGTGGCCCAGGCACGCCTGCCGCGCCCGGACGACCGGCCGTTCGCGGTCCTGGACGTCGGGTCGAACTCCGCCCGGATGATCGTCTTCCGCCTGCGCGAGGGGGAGCACCTCGACGTGATCGAGGACGCGCGCGCTCCGCTCCGGCTCGCCCGAGAGCTCCGCGAGGATCGAGAGCTCGGCGCGGCGGCGATCGACCGCACGATCGAGGCGTTGCGCGACTTCCGCGCCGTGGCCGACGGTGCGGGCGCGACGCGCATGATCGCGGTCGCGACGTCGGCCGTGCGCGACGCCGAGGACGGCCCGGCGCTGCTCGAGCACGCGCACGCGCTCGGGATCCCCCTCGAGGTGATCGACGGGGACACCGAGGCGCGCCTCGGGTTCCTGGGCGCCGTCCACGACCTGCCCGTGATCTCCGGCGCCACGCTCGACGTCGGTGGCGGGAGCGCGGAGCTCACGCGCTTCCGCGACCGGGTCCTCGACGCATCGTGGAGCTTCGAGCTCGGCTCCCTCCGGCTGTCGGACCGGTTCCTCGTGAGGGACCCGCCGACCGACCCCGAGCTGCGGAAGCTCCGCAAGCACGTCGCCGCGGAGCTCACGGCCGGCGGCGTCCGACCGTTGGAGGACGGCGAGGACCTCGTCGGTATCGGGGGGACGGTGCGCAACCTCGCGAAGGTCGACATGCGCCGGACCGAGCACCCGCTGCACCTGCTGCACGGATACGTCCTGACGGCGGCGCGGCTGGACGCGCTGATCGCGGAGCTCGCGGCGCGGTCGATGAAGCGGCGCGCCCAGATCCCGGGGCTGAACCCCGACCGTGCGGACTCCGTGCTCGGCGGCGCGCTCGCGATCCGAGAGGTCATGCGGCACCTGAAGGGGACGCGCGTCGTGGTGTCGAGCCGCGGCCTGCGCGAGGGCCTGGCCCTGGCGGAGGGCGGCGGCGTGATCCCGCCGCCTCGGTTCGTGCGCGCGATCTCGCTCGCCACGCTGGCCGCGCGCTTCGCGACGTGGGACCCGAAGACGGCCGAGCGCCGCGCGGGGATCGCCGCCCGCCTGCTCGAATCGCTCGAGCCCGAGGCGCGCGAGCACAGCCGGGAGATGCTGGAGCACGCCGCGAGGCTCCTCGACGTCGGGCGCGCGATCGACTACTACCAGCGGTTCGAGCACGCGGCGATGATCGCGACCGCCTCGGACCTGGCGGGCTTCAGCCACGGGTCGCTCGCCGTCCTCACGGGCATCCTCCGACAGGCGGACGACGACGCTCGGCTCGGCCAATATGCACGCCTCGTCCCCGGGGACGAGCGGCCCGCGGTGCTCCGCGCGGCCACCGTGCTCGCCCTCTCGGACGAGCTCAACCGCCGGATCCCCCCCGGTGTGGCGGCCGAGCTGTCGACGTCGTGGCACCCCGGCGCGTTCGTGGTGGTCGCCCCCGTGCCGACCGGGTGGCGGCCCCGACGACTGGCCGACCGGTTCCGGACCGCCTTCGGGCGCCCGCTCCACGTCGTGGCGGTCGGGAGCCGATGAGGCTACCGTCCCGACCAGACCGGATCGCGGGGAGCACCTGGTGGACGACCCGTTGGTGATGACGATCGACCTCGGCTCGAGCGCGACGAAGGCCGCCCTGTGGGCCCCCGACGGCCTCGTGGCGATCGCCCGCGCGCCGATCGCGACCCGCACGCCGCGGGCGGGGTGGGCCGAGCAGGATCCCGGCACCTGGTGGTCCTCGACGGTCGCGGCGTGCAAGCGGCTCCCCGCGAACGACCGGAGGCGTGTCGGCGTGATCGGGTTCTCGGCGCAACGCGAGGCCCTCGTCCCGGTCGGCCCGGCGGGCGATCCGATCGGGTCGGCGATCGCGCGCCAGGACGGGCGCGCGATCGAGGAGGCGGAGCGCCTCGGCGACGAGTTCGAGGTCCTCACCGGCGTGGTGCCGGACCCGGCGTGCGCCGCGGCGCGCCTCGCCTGGCTCCGGCAGCACGAGCCGGAGCGCCTCGAACAAGCGCGGTGGATCCTGACGCCGCGCGACCTGGTGGTCCTGCGCCTGACGGGTCGGGCCGTCACCGACCCCTCGGTGGCCTCGCGCACCGGCCTGATCGCGATCGACGGGGCGCGGCTCGAGGGCGGTGAGCTCCTGCCCGACCTCGAGGCATCGACGGCCGTCGTGGGCGCGTCGCTCGACGACCCGTCAGGCGCCCTCGGGGTCGACGCCGGGACCCCGGTGGTGGTGGGTGCCGGCGACCGGGCGTGCGAGATCCTCGGCGTCGACGCGTCGCTCGCGCGACCCATGGTCTCGTGGGGGACGACGGCGGGCGTCGCGATCCCCGTCCCGCACGTGCCGCCGCCGTCGAAGGGGGTCCTCGTCACGCGCGGAGCCGTCTCCGGCTACGTGATGGAGGCGGGGCTGTCCTCGGCCGGGGCCGCGCTCGCCTGGGTCGCCGAGCTCACGCAGGCGAACTCCGTCACCCTCGCCGCCGAGGCCGAGCGGATCCACCCGGGGGCCGACGGGGTGCTCGCGCTCCCGTGGCTCTCCGGCGCCCGCGCCCCGTGGTGGGAATCGCGCGTCGGGATGACGTTCACGGGGCTCGCGCCTCACCACTCGCCGGCGCACCTGGCGCGGGCGGTCGTGGAGGGCGTGGCCTTCGACGCTGCCCGGTGCCTGGAGCGCTCGGCGCCGGACGCCGTCGAGCTCGCCCTGGCCGGCGGCGGAGCCGCGATGCCGCTGTGGCGCCACGTGCTCTCCGGCGTCACCAGTCGCCCGGTCGCGTCGCATCGGCACGGCGAGGCGGCGTCCGTGGGCGCGGCGCTCCTCGCGGGCCGGGCCGCGGGGGTCGACCTCGACCGCGAGGTGCTCGATCCGGTGGAGCGACGGGAGACCGCTCCCGACGACGAGGTCCTCGCGTACGCGGAGCTCCGCATGCGGCACGAGATGGTAGCCCGCGCCACGATCGACGCCCTGTCGGGACCGCGCTGACCGGATCCTGCGGCCTCACCCGCGGTCGTCGAGCAGGCGCCGATTGATCGCCGACGCGAGCAGGTGGCCGACGCCCGCGACGATCGTCGAGGACGCAAGCTCGAGCGCGATCAGCACGGACCCGACCACCGGCGGCGCGTCCAGCAACATCGTGTGCGCGAGCGGCGCCGCGCGCCGGACCCCGAGCTCCAGCTGATCCAGCAGGTACCGGTTCGGCGTGCGGAACAGGCCCCCCGCGAGGACGACCGGGAAGTCGAGGTCGAGCATCCCGAGCCGGGACCCCACGAGCCCGGCGGTCTCGCCCAGGGCCTGTCCGATCTCCTCCAGGATCCCCCGGGCGACCAGGTCGCCCGCCTCGGTCGCCTGCAGGACCAGCGGCGCCATGTTCGACACCTCCGGCGACCGCAGGCGCGTGTCGGCGCGCGCGATCCGCTCGAGGAGGTCGATCGGCGTCGCCGCGCCCGTCCGTTCGCACAGGAGCTCGGTCAGCATCGTCGAGGGCCCTCGCCCGGTGTACGCGTCGGCGACCGCCCGGACCGCCAACTCGGAGACGTCGAACTCGCTGCCGAAGTCGCCGAACACGCGGCCCTGTCCGAGCGTTCGGAACTCCTCGCCGGCGGGGTTCCGGCCCGCCGTGATCGTCCCGGTCCCAGCGATCACCACGACGCCCCACGCCTGCGGCGACCCGGCCCGGAGCGCGACGAACGCGTCGTTGACCAGCCGCCGGTGCCCACCGAAGCCGAGCGGCCCGATCCCGGCCTCGAGCCGCTCGACGTCCTGCGGCCAGTCGATGCCGGCCAGGCCGAATGCCGACGCGTCCAGGTCCGCACGCGCGACGCCCGCCTCGCCGAGCGCGGCGTCGGACGCCGACGCGATGTGGGCGAACGCGTCGGCGAGGCCCACGATCTCCCAGTTCGAGCCGCCGGAGAACCCCATCCCGAGGAGCGCGCCCGAGGCGTCCGCCACCGCCGCGGCGGTGTTGCGGCCCCCCCCGTCCACGCCCAGCACGACCGTCACGCGCGGCCTCCCGCCGACCGGTACGCCTCCTCGACCACCCGCATCACCACGCGGCCGTCCTCGCCGCTCGGGCGCGGGGACCGCCCGGCGGCGATCGCGTCCAGGAACGCCGCGACCTGCGCCGTGTACATCGGTTGCAGGCTGGCGCCGTCGTCGTCGGGTCCCGGCTCGGGCGGCCAGATCCGCGCGTAGCCGCCGGTCCCGTACAGCTCCGTGTCCGCCTCCCGGCCGCCGAGGTGCGGTTGCCACCAGCCCGACTCCACGATCGAGTTCGTCCCGTTCGACCAGGCGATCAGCAGGATCGCGTCGTCGTCGACGGCGTAGCGGCCGTCGGCGTACCGCGTGCCGACCGTCGCGCAGACCCGCTCGGGCTCGGGGTCGCCCAGCAGGAACCGCGCCGTGTCGATCGCGTGCACGCCCATGTCGACGAGCGCGCCGCCTCCGGCGAGCGCCGGGTCCGTGAACCACCCCCCGGGTCCCCACCCCGCGTGGATGCCGTACCCGCGCGTCTTCACGATCGTGCCGAGCTCCCCGGCGGCGACGCGCTCGCGCATCGCGATCACGTCGTCGTGGAACCGCCAGCAATGCGCGACCATCAGCGAGGCGCCCGACGCCGCCGAGGCCTCGATCATCGCGTCGCACTCGGCCACCGAGGTCGCCATCGGCTTCTCGACCAGCACGTGCTTGCCGGCACGCAGCAGCGCGATCGTCTGCGACGCGTGCAGCGAGTTCGGCGTGGCCACGATGGCGGCATCGATGCCGAGGTCCCCGGCGAGGGCCTGCCAGTCCGTGGTGACGCGGGGGATCGCGTACCGCTCCGCCAGCGCGCGGGCCCGCTCCTCCCGGTGGTTCGTGACGGCGGTCAGCTCCCCCTCGGGATGCGCGGCCACCCCGCGGGCGTGGAAGTCCTGGATCCAGCCAGCGCCGAACAGCGCGACCCTCGTCACCGACCCTCCCCGCTCGTCGCGAGAAGGATAGGTCCTCGCCGCGCCGCTAGCCCTTCACGCCGGTGAGCGTGACGCCCTCCACGAACGCCCTCTGCGCCAGGAAGAACAGCACGATCACCGGCAACATGAACAGGACCGAGGCCGCCATCATGAGCTCCCACGCGGTCCCGTGGAGCTGGGTGAACTCCGATAGCCCCACCGACAGCGTGTACAGATCCTGGTTGTTACCGACGAACAGCAGCGGTGCGAAGAAGTCGTTCCAGGCATACAGGAACTGGAAGAGCGCGACGGCCGCGATCGCCGGCTTCGCGAGCGGCACGATCACGCGCGTCATCACCTGCCATTCGGTCGCGCCATCGACGCGCGCGGCGTCGGACAGCTCCTCCGGGATCGTCATGAAGAACTGGCGGAGCAAGAAGATCGAAAACGCGTCACCGAAGAACGACGGCAGGATCAGCGGGGTGAGGTGTCCGATCTGTCCGAGGCGGACCCAGATCACATACAGGGGAACGATCGTGACCTGGAACGGAAGCATCAAGGTGGCCAGCACGATCACGAACACCACCTGGCGTCCCTTCCATCGGAGCCGGGCGAGCGCGTAGGCGACAGGGATCGACGACAGGACCGTCCCCACCGTCGACAGGACGGCGATCTGGGTGGTGTTCCACGTGTAGCGGACGAGCGAGATCGTGCTGAAGACGTCGGCGTAGTTCGATGGCTGGAAGGGATCTGGCCAGATCGTCGAGGTAAGCGCCTGCTTCCCGCTCATCAAGGAGGTCAGAACGATGTAGACGACCGGGAACAGGAACGCCGCCGCGAACGCGATCAGGATCGCGTGTTCGGCGACGGCACGGAGCCGCCGCTTCCGACGGTGCTCGGCGGTCTCGGCTCGGCGGACCACGGCATCGGCCGAGACGTACCGTGTTCCCACCTCCGTCGTGGCTATCGGAACATCCCTCCCTGGTAGTGGACCCATCGACTGGACGACTTGATCAGGAGCACCGTGCAGACCATCGTGATCAGGAAGAGCACCCACGCCATCGCCGATGCGTAGCCCATACGGAAGTAGTTGAAGCCCTGCTGGTACAGGTAGATCGAGAAGAACAGCAGCGAGTTCCGGGGCTGTCCCAGGTCGGATCGCTGGTGGTTCGTGGTACTCGCGACGTAGGCCTGCGTGAAGTACTGGAACCCGCTGATGACCCCGATCACCAGCGAGAAGAAGATCACCGGGGTGAGCATCGGGAGCGTAACGAAACGGAACTTCTGGTACGCGCTGGCGCCCTCGATGTCCGCGGCTTCGTAGAGCTGACGCGGAACGTCGAGGAGCCCGGCGAGGAAGATGATCATCGCGTCCCCGACGCCCCACAGACCCAGGAACACGAGAGCCCACTTCGACGAGCCCGGGGAGAAGAACCACTGGGGCGGATCCTTCATCCCCAAGCTCGTGAGGATGCCGTTCACAGGACCGAACGCCGGATTGAACAAGTAGAGGAACGCCAGCGCGGCCGCGACCGGTGGGGCCATGGACGGGAGGAAGTAGATGGTCCTGTAGGTCCTGATGCCCTTGCGAGGTCGAGTCAGCAGCGTCGCGGTGATGATCGCGAACACGATCCGGAGGGGGACGCCGACGACGATGATCCACAGGGTGTTCTTCACCGCCTGCCAGAAGAACGGGTCGTTCGTGAACATGAATCTGTAGTTGTCGAGCCCGATCCAGACGGGGGACCCGACGATGTCGTAGTGCGTGAAGGAGAAGTAGAGGCTCGCGACCATCGGGTAGAGCACGAGCCCCACGAACCCGATGATCCAAGGCGACATGAAGAGCACGACCGTGCCCCAATGGGTCCGCCTCCTCGAAGGCCTGCGGCGCGGGGCCGCGATGGCCTCCGAGGAGGCGTCTTCGATCTGCGTTGACGCTACGGCTTCCCCCTATGGCGCTTGGGCTTGCGCGAGCTGATCATCGATCTGCTGGGCAACGTCGTTGAGAGCCGCATCCAGATCGGTGACCGCCCCCGCCTGCCACTCCGCGAAGAACGCGGCCACCAGATCCTGATCGGCCTGTCCGATGGGCGACGACTCCTTGTAGTGCGAGTCGGGGTGGGCGAGGATGTCCAGGAACGTCTGGAACTGTGGGGTCACATCCAGGTCCGAGGACTCAAGTGCATCGTACGTCGTCGGTACATTGCGCACCGTGTTCGCCATGTAGACCAGGGTGTCGGTGTCGGTGGCCATCCAGCTGACCAACAGCCATGCCTCATCCGGATGCGGCGAGCCCTTCGGGATACCGATGATCGTGCCCCCAACCTGCCCCATCCCGTACTTGTCGGCTTGGTCGTCGGGCACCGGGAACGGCGCCGTCATGTAGTTCACCACTGGAGGATCCCCGATGAAGTTCTCGGAGGTCCGCCACTCTCCGTCGAGGGTCATCGCCACCCGACCGGTCTGGAAGTCCTGCTCCTCGCCCCACTCATCGCCTTGCCCGGCGACGAATTCCTGCAGGTTGTCGTACCCATAGAAGTCGACGAGATCCTTCTGCCATTGGGCAAGCTCTTTCCACGCCGGGTCCGTTCCAACGGCGGAGGCGGATCCATCCTCCGTGTACCACTTCGCGTTGAACATCGTCGACAGCGTGACCGGGTTGGATTCGTAGTACGTGACATAGGGCACGAAGCCGGCGACCTTTATCGAGCCGTCGGGGTTGAAGACCGTGAGCTTCTCCGCGACGTCGACCAGCTCGGACATCGTCTTCGGCGGCTCGGTGATCCCAGCCTTCTCGAACATGTCGACGTTGTAATACAGCCCGTATGCGTCCGTGAGGAACGGGAGGGCACACGTGTTCCCTTCGTAGCTGATGTACTTCGTCATTGCGGGCGGGAAGACGCTCATGTCGAAGTCGGTCGACTCCATGAACGGCGTGAGGTCCTGCCATGCACCTGACGTGCAGAACTTGCCGATGTTGTCGGAGCTGAACGACAGCACCGCGTCTGGCGACGTCCCACTGTTGATCGCGGCCAACAGCTTCGTGTCGTCGACGTTCTTCACCGTCTTCACCGTGATCCAGGGGTAGGCCTCTTCGAAGGCGGGGAAGATCTTGTTGAAGTCCTCCATCTCCGCCTTGGAAGTCCACGCGGTCCACATCTCGATCGTGACCGGCTCATGCGTCGCACCGGTAGCGGTGTCGACCGCGGACGGTTCCGGCTCCCCCTCGCCGGCGGTACACGCCGCCGCGACCAGGGCGAACATGACGATCGCCAGCAACCCTCGTCTCATCCTGTGCCTCCCTTCGCGGAACCGAAGCTCCGGCCCTCTCCCTGACTCGTACGACCGGACGCGGCCACGAAGATCGGTCACGCCGGCACCTCCCCTCGTGCGAACAGCTGGTCCTGCGCGGCCTGCAACGCCATCGAGACCGAGCCGTACAGGGTCGCCTCCTCGCGCAGCACCGACGCCTCGATCCTCGGATGGAACGGCGAGATCTCCCGCAGGCGGGTCCGGACCGGATCGAGCAACAGATCCCCGTTGCCGCCGATCCCGCCGCCCAGGATCACCAGCTCGGGGTCGATCATGGATGCGACGGCGGCGACGGCGAGCGCGATCCGCTCGGCCTCGGCCGCGACGACCCGAGCCGCCTTGCGATCGCCGCGCCGCGCGTCGGCGAACACCTTCTTCGCCGTGACCGGCGCCCCGATCCCCGCGCGACGCGCGGCCTCGACGACGCCGGACGCGCTCGCCGCGGCGTCGAGCGGGCCGCGACGCAGGCTCGCCGGGTCGCGGATGTCCGTGCCGGCCAGCGGGAGGTACGCGACCTCGCCCGCCGCGCCCCGGCTCCCGCGGTACAGCTCCCCGTTCAGGATCAGGCCCATGCCGACCCCGGTGCCGAGGTGCAGGTAGACGAAGTCGTCGACGTCCTTGCCGAGCCCGTGCCAGCGCTCACCCAGGGCGGCGAGGTTCACGTCGTTCTCGAACACGACCTTGGTGCCGAGCTCCTCCCGCACCAGCTCGACGATGCCCTGACGCCCCCATCCCGGCAGGCTGTACGCGAGCTCGACCTGCCCGTGCTCGGGATCGAACACCCCCGGGCTCCCGACCGCGGCGAACGTGACCTGCCGCCACCCGATCCCGGCGTCCCGGGCGAGACCGTGGGCGATCGAGCCGATCTGCGCGATCAGGGTGCGGGCGCTGCGGACCTTCGCTCGTTCGTCGCGGCGGGCGACGAACTCCCCCGTCACGTCCGCGATCGCCGCGCGCACCCAGTCGCGGCCGACGTCGATCCCGACGACCCACCCGGCACGCGGGTTCAGCTCGTAGAGGATCGCGGTGGGCCCCTTCCCCCCGCTCGACCGCCCCGCCTCGCGGACGAGCCCCGCGTCCAGCAACGCGGCGAGCGCCTGCGACACGGTGGGCTTCGACAGCGCGGTCATCCGGGCGATCTGCGCGCGGCTCACGGGGCCTAGCCGCCGGACACCCTCGAGGACCGTCCGTTCGTTGATGGCACGCAGGAGGCTCGGGGTCCCGGCCACGGCGGAGCGATCCGGATCGGTGACGGCGCGCCCTCCCAGCTCAAAGGAAACTTTCCTAACTATTCGGACGGATGCTACGCTCCCGGTTCGGCCCGAGTCAAGCCACGACGGCGCGATCCGGAGGACCGCGCCCGACGGAGGGAGCAGCGCACGACCGGAGGGACGGACGCCTACGACCTGATCGCGCTCGGAGAGACGATGGTGTCGCTCGTCGCCGACGGACCGGTCGCGACGACGACGTCCTTCCTCGCCACGCACGGCGGGGCCGAGAGCAACGTCTGCGTCGGGCTCGCCCGACTGGGCCGCCGGGTCGCGTGGGTGGGCCGGCTCGGCACCGACGGCTTCGGCGACCTCGTGATGAACGGCCTGGCCGGCTCCGGCGTCGACCTCCGGTTCGTGCGACGGGACCCGGATCGCCCGACCGGGCTCATGATCCGGAGCACGGACGGGACGGTGCGCTACGAGCGATCCGGCTCCGCCGCGAGCATCGCCTCCCCCGACGACCTGGACGGCGTGCCGGTCGGCGCGGCCAGGGCCGTCTTCGTCAGCGGGATCACCGCCTTGATCGGCGACGGACCGGCGGAGGCGGCCGAGCGGCTCCTGGACCTCGGCCGCGGCATCCGGGTCGTCGACCCGAACCTGCGCCCGGGCCTCGCGGGCTCGGATCGGGCGGTCGAGCTGATCGGGCCCCTGGTGGCGCGCGCCGACCTGCTGATCGGCGGGGAGCCGGAGCTCCGCCGGCTCGCCGGCGACGGGCACGGGGCGGAGCTGGCGGAGGCCTGCCGGGCCCTCGGACCGGCCGAGGTGGTCGTGAAGGGCGGCGTGCGCGGGGTGGGGGCCCTCGACCGGGAGGGGACCTGGCACGAGCACGCCCCCGAACCCCTCCCCGACGTGGATCCGGTAGGGGCCGGCGATGCGTTCACGGCGGGCTACGTCGACGCTAGGCTCGCGGGCCTGCCCGTCCCGGAGGCGCTGCGTCGGGGTGCGGCGTGCGGCGCGGCCGTGGCGTCGGCGATCGGCGACACGATCGGGTTCCCGTCCGGACCGGACGCGGCCGGTCCGATCCCTACGCCGCGAACCGAGGGAGCTGCGACGCGTGCGCGATGAGGTAGTCGGCAACGAGCGCCCGGGCGTCCGCCGTCGAGGCGACCAGCGGGTGGATCGCGAGCGCCCGGACCGCGAGCTCTCGGTCGCCCGTCACGGCGGCCTCGGCCGTGAGGCGCGCGTGCTCCGCGACCTGCCGGACCATGCCCGAGACCTGGGCCGGGAGCGACCCCTGCGGGATGGGCTCGAACGTCGAGCCGTACACCTGCGCAGGAGCCTCGACGATCGCACCCTCCGGGAGATCGTCGACGGTCCCGGCGTTCGGCAGGTTCAGGATGAACCGCGCCCGCTCCCCCGAGCGGATCGCCGCCATCAACGAGACCGCGAAGTCGCCGTGTTCCTCGCTCGCCCGGAGCATGCTCGGGTGGGGGTCCGGGCGATCGGCCTCCGCGCGGTAGCTCGCCAGCACGGACGGCATGATCGCGAGGATCTCCTGCGCACGCGTCCGGCCGGCGGCCCGCTGTTCCGCCAGGATGTCGTCGTGGAAGGCGAAGTACTGCAGGTACTCGCTCGGGATGCTGCGCAGGTCTCGGAACAGCCGGACCGTCCGGCGATGCGCGTCGTCCTCCAGATCCTCGAGCGGGATCGCGTCCAGGACGGCCCACAGCTCCTGCGTCCGATCGACCCCGTCCACCCGGACCGCGCGCGTGAACGTCAGGTGGTTCGTGCCCGCGGTGTCGATCTCGATCGACGCCGGATCGACGTCGAGCAGCCCCCCGAGCCAGCGGATCTCGCCGGCCGTCTGGTCGCAGAGCGCGACGAAGGCGGCGTCCGGAGCGAACCGCGTGACGGCCTCGCCGACGATCTGGACCGGGTTCGTGTAGTTCAGGACGACGCATCCGGTGTTCGCCACCCGCCGGACGTCGTCGACGATCTCCAGCACGATCGGCACGGACCGCAGCGCCATCGCGAACCCACCGGGGCCGGCCGTCTCCTGACCGAGCACCCCGTGGCGGATCGCGATCGACTCGTCGAGGTGTCGCGCCGCCATGCCGCCGGGCCGGAACGTCGTCAGGACCAGGTCGGCACCCTCCAACGCCCGCAGCCGGTCCGGCTGCGCCTCCACGCGGACGTCCCCGGCGCCCCGCGATCGGAGGATGCTCCCCGTCAGGCGCCGCTGCAGATCCAGCGCCTCGTCGTCGAGGTCCTGCAGCACCAGGGTCGCGTCCCCGAAGCGCTCGTGGAGGTGCGCGAACGCGTACGCGATCCCCGGCATGTAGGCGGAGCCTCCGCCGACGATGCAGATCCGCACGCCCACGGCGGGGGACCGTAGCAGCCCGCCGGGATGCCGATGGAAGGAGCGATCCGATGAGCCAGCTCGCGATCAACGGCGGACCACCCGTCCGGACGGAGCCCTACCCCGATTGGCCCAAGGGCGACGACGCCGACGTCGCCGCCGTGGAGGCGGTCGTCCGCGGCGGCCGGTGGGGTGGGTTCCCCGAGCCGGGGCCGAACGCGGCCGTCTTCGAGGAACGGTTCGCCGCCTACCAGGGGGCCCGCCACGGGATCCTGATGTCGAACGGCACCGTGACGATGGAGGTTGCCCTGAAGGCGCTCGGCATCGGCTGGGGCGACGAGGTCATCGTGCCGGCGCTGACCTTCGCCGCCACCGCCTACGCCCCCATGGCCGCCGGCGCCCTGCCCGTGTTCGTCGACGTGACCCCCGAGACCTGGACGATCGATCCGGACCAGGCCGAGGCGGCGATCACGCCTCGCACGCGCGCGATCATGCCGGTGCACCTCGGGCACCAGATGGCCGACATGGACCGGGTGGCCGAGATCGCCAGGAAGCACTCGCTCGCGATCGTCGAGGATTGCGCGCACGCGCACGGCCAGCGTTGGCGTGACTGGGGAGCCGGCTGCATCGGCGACTTCGGCTCGTTCAGCCACCAGTCCTCGAAGATCATGACCGCGGGCGAGGGCGGGACGCTGCTGACGAACGACGACCGGCTGGCCCGGCTGGCGCATTCGCTGATCGACTGCGGGCGGCCGAAGGACCCCGATGAGAAGGAGTACACGTTCGGCGCGAACTACCGCCTTGGGGAGCTGCACGCCGCGCTGCTCACGGTGGCGATGGACCGGTTCCCGTCCCAGCAGGAGACCCGGGCCGAGAACGGCACGCGCTTCGAGGAACTGGTGCGACGGGTGCCGGGCGTTCGGGTCCTCGAGCACGACGAGCGCATCACGCGCTGGAGCTTCTACCGCTACATCGTGGCGATCGACCCGGAGGCGTTCGCGGGCCGGACCCACGCCGTCGTCTGCGACGCGCTCGAGGCCGAGGGGGTCGGCGCCTGGACCGGCTACGAGCCGATGAGCCGGTACGACCTGTTCCAGCCGTCGCTCTCGCGGCTGCCGGTCGCCGTCGAGTACGCCGACCGGCTCGATCCCGCGCGGATGTCGTTCCCCGTGGCCGAGGCCGCCGGCCTGCGCGAAGCCGTCTACCTGGACGAGAACGTGTTCCGGGCAGGACCGCAGGGCGTCGACGACGCGATCGAGGCGCTCGAGAAGATCCAGCGCCACGCGGGCGAGCTGCCCGAGGGCTGAGGGGCCGGGCTGGCCGGGCCGGCCGACCTTCAGCCGGCCGGGAAGAACCGCGGCAGGTTGGCGCGGTTCTCCTCGAGGAGCGCGTCGAGCATGGGGGCGGCCACGTCGTAGTCGCGCACGAGCGGGTTCGCCATCAGGGCCTTCAGCGCGGTGCTCCGGTCGCCCGAGCGTGCGGCCGCGATCGTGAGCCGCTCGTACGCCTTCGCGTGCTGCACGAGCCCGAGCATCTCGGGCGGGAGCGGCTGGACCGCCAGGGGATGCGCGCCGGCTCCGTCGACCGTCGCCGACACCTCGACCACATCGTCGTCGGCGAGGTTCGGGATCGCGCCGTCGTTGCGCACGTTCACGACCTGGACGTCACCGGTCCCCGCGTGGAGCGACGCGACCAGCGCGGCCGCCGCGTCGCTGTAGAACGCGCCGCCTCGCTCCTCGAGGAGCTTCGGCTTCGTGTCGAGCGTCGGATCGCGATACAGCTCCAGCAGACCGGCCTCGATGTCCATGACCTCCTGGGCACGGGTGCGTCCGCTGCGCTGCTCCTCGAGGACCTGCCCCGTCCGGTAGTAGTAGTGCAGGTAGTACGACGGGATCGCCCCCAGCCTCCGGATCAGCTCGACGGGGATCCGCGTCTCCTCCGCCAGCTCGTCGGACGCGGCGGCCAGGATCTCCGGCAACCGGTCCACCCCGTCGATCCGCACGGCCCGCTCCCACGACAGGTGGTTCAGGCCGACGTGCTCGAGCTGCACGCGGTCGGGCTCGACGCCGAACCGCGCCGCGAACCGCCGCTGGAACCCGATCGCGACGTTGCAAAGACCGATCGCGCGGTGGCCGTCGTCCAGGAGCGCCTGCGTCACGAGGCCGGTGGGGTTCGTGAAGTCGACGAACCACGCGCCCGGCGCCGCACGGCGGGCGGTCTCCTCGGCGAGCTCCAGGACCACGGGCACGGTGCGCAACGCCTTCGCGAAGCCGCCCGGACCGGTCGTCTCCTGGCCGATGCATCCGAACCGAGGCGGGATCGTCTCGTCCAGCAGGCGCGCGGCCTGTCCGCCCACGCGGAGCTGGACGATCACGAAGTCGGCGCCCTCGAGCGCCTCGTCGCGGTCGCCGGTCAGGCGGAGCTCGCCCGCCCAGCCGACCCGGCGCATCATCCGCTGCGCCAGCCCGCCGACGACCGCGAGCCGGTCGGCGTCGATGTCGAGGAGGTCCAACCGGTCGACGTCGAGTCGGTCGCCCCGGGTCACGAACCCCTCGACGAGCTCGGGCGTGTAGGTGCTCCCGCCCCCGATCACGGCGACCTTCACACCCATGGTCCGGCATCGTACACTCCCGGCGATGAAATCGTTAGGAAACTTTCCTGACCCTTTCAGGGCGGAGATCGCCGGCCAGCCGGACGCCTGCCGCCGCGCCGCGGGCGCCATCGGCGAGCAGGCCCCGGCGCTCGATCGGATCCGCGATCTCGCACGAGACACCTCCCTCGTGTTCGCCGGGATGGGGAGCTCCTACGACGCCTGCTACCCGGCGATCGTCGAGCTCGCGCGCGCCGGCGTGGCCGCGGTCCAGGTGGACGCCGCCGAGCTGCTCCATTTCCGCACGGCGATGCTCCGGACGGGGACGACCCTGATCGCGGTCTCGCAGTCCGGCGAGAGCGCCGAGGTCGTCCGCCTCGCCCGCGAGCTCGTCGCCCGGCCCGATCGCGGCGGGTTGATCGGCGTGACGAACGGCACGGACAACACGCTGGCATCGCTCGCGGACGTGGCGATCGACTCCCGCGCGGGCGAGGAGGCCGGACCATCCACGATGACGTTCGCGGCGTCCCTGGTCGCGGTCGCCGCGATCTCCCGGGTCCTCGCCGGTTCGGACCGCGCGCTCGTCGTGGAGCGGACCGCCGAGGAGGCCGAGGCGGTCGCCGGCGCGATCGAGCGACTGCTCGCCGACGAGACCCTCGGGGACCGGCTCGGCCGCTGGTACGGGGACCGCGGTTCCCTAGTCATCCTCGGACGCGGCCCGGCCCGAGCGGCCGCGGAGATGGCCGCGCTCACGCTCAAGGAGGCGGTCGGGATCCCCGTCGAGTCCCTCGAGACGGCGCAGTTCCGCCACGGTCCGTTGGAGCTCGTCGGCCCCGACCTGGCCGTCATGCTGATCGCCACCGAGCCCGAGACCGTGGACCTCGATCTGCGGTTCGCCGGGGAGCTCGGCGATGCCGGCGCGCGCGTGGTCGCGATCACGGCCGGGCGTGCGGCACCACTCGGCGTCGACGGCCTCGACCTCGGGGCTGTCCGCGGGCCGATCGCGCCGGCCGCGTCGGTCGTCCCCGCGCAGCTCCTCGCGTGGAGGCTCGCACCGGCCCACGGCCGCGCCCCCGGCGCGTACTACCGAGCGACGAAGGTGACGACCGTTGAGTGACCCCCGGCGGGATGGCCGGCCGCTGCGCGTGGCGCTCACGTTCGACGCCGAGCACCCGGACCGGTCCTGGTGCCCCCCCGGTGCGATCGACACGATCCTCGACACGCTCGCGGCCGACGCCGTGCGGGCCACCTTCTTCGTCCAGGGCCGATGGGCCCAGTCTCAGCCCGCGCTCGCGCGGCGGATCTCCGAGGACGGGCACGTCGTCGGCCATCACTCCCACTACCACGCCCGCATGCCGCTGCTCTCCGACGTCGGGATCCGCGAGGACCTGCGCGACGGCGCAGAGGCGATCGCCGCGGCGACGGGCGTCGATCCGCGTCCGTGGTTCCGCTGTCCCTTCGGCGCCGGACACGAGGACGCGCGCGTGCTCGCGGCGCTCGACGAGCTCGGGTACCGCGAGGTGGGCTGGCACGTCGAGCTGGAGGACTGGGAGCCCCACCGCGACGGCGCGTCGATCGCCGCGGACGCGCTCGCGGGGATCGAGGCGCAGGGTGACGGCGCGGTCGTCCTGCTGCACACCTGGCCCGGGGGAACCGCCGAAGCGATCGGGCCGCTGCTCGCCGGGCTTGGCGCGGCGGGCGTGACCGCGGTCACGATCGACGAGCTGGGATCGCTGCCGTGAGGCGGCCCGCGATCCTGGCGGTGGACGGCGGCGGATCGAAGACCGACGCGGTCCTGCTGCGCCGCGACGGGACGGTCCTCGGCGCCGCCCGCTCCCGGGGCGCCGACGGCCACGAGATGCGCTCCGGGGCCTCGGCCGACGTCGAAGAGCGGCACCTCGCGACGGTCGGCGTTGCGATCGCCCGCGCGGCGCAGCGGGCGGGCGTCGACCCCGAGCGGATGCCGGTGGCCGACCTGGGGGTCTTCTGCCTGGCCGGCGCCGATCTCCCGTCGGACGACCGGCGGCTGATGCGGTGGATCGCGGCGAGCGGGTGGGTGGGGGAAGCGGTCCTCCGCAACGACACGTTCGCGGTCCTGCGTGCGGGCACCGACCGCCCGTGGGGGGTGGCGGTCGTCTGCGGCTTCGGAACGAACTGCTCGGCGGTGGCGCCGAACGGCCGCATCACGCGCTTCCCGGCCATCGGCCCGATCTCCGGCGACTGGGGTGGCGCCAGCGACCTCGGCGCCTGGGCCGCCTGGTACGCGATCCGCGCCGAGGACGGCCGCGGCGACCCGACGGTCCTCGAGCGGACGGTGCCCGAGCACTTCGGGCTGCGGCGCCCGCGGCAGCTCACCGAGGCGCTCTACCTGGGACGGATCGACCAGGAGCGGCTCGCCGAGCTGGCGCCGCTCGTGTTCCGCGCGGCGGTCCGGGGCGACGGCGTGGCGCGGAGCCTCGTCGACCGGCAGGCCGAGGAGATCGTCACGATGGCCACCACGGCGATGCGGCGCCTGCGGATGCTCCGCCTCGACGCGGACGTCGTGCTGGGCGGCGGGATCTTCCGCAACCGCGACGCGCGGTTCTTCCGGCGGATCGACGAGGGCGTGCGCGCGGTGGCGCCGGCCGCGCGGACCCACGTCCTGCACGATCCGCCGGTGGTCGGTGCGGCCCTGATGGGCCTGGACCGGACCGGGGCCCCGCGTCCGGCCCACGTACGCGCCCGGCGTGCCTTGACCCATGAGTGTCTCGGCGGACACACTCCCGCGACCCGGAAGGAGAGGTAGACGCGATGGCCGACATCGTGCTGGATCAGGTCACGAAGGTCTTCGGGAGCGACGTGATCGCCGTCAACGGCGTCTCGCTCGAGATCGGCGACGGCGAGTTCATGGTGCTCGTCGGCCCTTCCGGCTGCGGCAAGTCGACGATCCTGCGGATCGTCGCGGGTCTGGAGGACGTCACCGCGGGCGAGATCTACATCGCCGGCCGGCAGGTCACGGACCTGCCGCCGAAGCGCCGCGACATCGCGATGGTCTTCCAGAACTACGCCCTCTACCCGCACATGGACGTCGAGCAGAACCTCGGCTTCGGGCTGCGCCTGTCGAAGACGCCGAAGGACGAGCTCCGCCGGCGCGTCGGCGACGTCGCGAAGATCCTTGGCCTGGACCCGCTGATGAAGCGCAAGCCCGCCGAGCTCTCCGGCGGGCAGCGCCAGCGGGTCGCGATCGGGCGGGCGATGGTCCGCGAGCCCCAGGCCTTCCTGATGGACGAGCCGCTCTCGAACCTCGACGCGAAGCTCCGGGTCCAGATGCGGGCGGAGCTCCAGCGCCTGCACGAACGGCTCGGCACGACGACGGTCTACGTCACCCACGACCAGGTGGAGGCGATGACCCTCGGCCAGCGGGTCGCCGTCCTGCGCGACGGGATCCTGCAGCAGGTCGCCACGCCGCAGGACCTGTACCGTCGGCCGACGAACCTGTTCGTCGCGGCGTTCATCGGCTCGCCGCCGATGAACCTCGTGGAGGCGACGGTGACCGACGGCGCGCTCGCGTTCGGCGGGTTCCGGTTGCCGATCAGCGACCAGCACGACCTCTCGTCCTACGCCGGCAGGCCCGTGATCCTGGGGGTCCGGCCGTCCGACCTGGAGGACATGGCCGTCTGGACCGGCGATCGCTTCCCGGCGATCGAGGTCGAAGCCGAGATCACCGAGGAGCTGGGCTCCGAGGTGAACGTGATCTTCCCGATCGACGCTCCTCCCGTCCTGACGGAGGACACGATCGCGGCGTCGAGCGAGGAGAGCGAGGAGGACACGATCCCCCTGATCGCGGACACGCAGGCGAAGGTGCGCTTCTGCGCGCGCGTGGACGCACGGACGAAGGTTCGGCCCGGCGACCGGATCACGCTCGGCATCGATCCGGATCGGTTCCACTTCTTCGACCCCTCGACCGGGCGAGCGATCGATGTGCCGCGGCCGGTGACCGCGGGCGTCTGATCCCCTCGCGTGATCGCGATCCTCGGTGGCCTGGGAGCCGCCTGTTGTTGGACGATCACCACGCTCACCGCCTCCCGTTCGAGCCGCCTGATCGGGCCCGCCCAGACCCTCGCGTGGGTGATGCTGATCGGGTTCGTCGTCGTCGTCCCGTTCGCGCTCGCGTCCGCGTCCCCCGTGGGCGAGGTCCGCTCCTGGCTGGTCCTGGCGGGAGCCGGGAACGTGATCGGGCTGCTGCTCGAGTACCAGGCCGTGCGGATCGGCAAGGTCGGCGTCGTCGCCCCGATCGCGTCGACGGAAGGGGCCGTGACGGCCGTGATCGCCGCCGCCGCGGGAGAGCCCACCACGGCGGGGACGGGGTTGTGCCTGGCCGTGATCGCGACGGGTGTGGTCCTCGCGGCGATGGAGGGTGACGATGGGCCGCGCGCCGTCCGCACCGCCCCGAGCGTGGCGCTCTCGATCGGCGCGGCGGTCTGCTTCGGGGTCGGCCTCTACGCGGCGGGCCGGGTGAGCGGCGACGTCGACGTCGCGTGGCTGGTGTTGCCGGCTCGGCTGCTGGGCGTGCTCGTCCTCACGGCGCCGCTCGCGGTCGCGCGACGGATCCGCCTCACCCGCCCCACGGCTCCCCTGGTCACCGCGGCCGGGCTGGCCGAGGTCGGGGGCTACTGGTCGTTCGTGGTCGGGGCGCGCCATTCGATCGGCGTCGCCTCGGTCCTCGGTTCCCAGTTCGCGGCGTTCTCCGCGATCGCGGCCCATTTCCTGTTCGGCGAGCGCCTGCGCCGGATCCAGGTCGCGGGCGTCGCGGCGATCGTGGTGGGCGTGAGCGCGCTCGCGATCGTCGGCTGAGGTTCCCGTCAGACCCGCGTGAGGATGCCCGCCAGCAGGGACACCCGCGGGACGACGCTCGACAGGTCGAGCCACTCCGAAGGCGAATGGTCGTCGCCACCGATCGGGCCGAGCCCGTCGATCGTGGGGGTGCCGGCGGCGGACGTCGTGTTCGCGTCCGAGGCTCCGCCGGTGGCGGCGTCGCGGACCGCGAACCCCAGCGCGTCCGCCACCTCGGAGGCGATCCGGACGAGCCGCGCCCCGCCCTCCCCCTTCTCCATCGGTCGGTGCCAGCCGTTCGCGTGCACGGTCGTCACGACGTCCGGCACGTCCTTCGACGCGCAGATCCGCTCGACCTCGGCCGCCGCCGCGTCCAGCGTCGCCGCCTCCGGCGAGCGCAGGTCGACGTGCAGCTCGCACCGCTCTGCCACGACGTTCGTGCGGGTGCCGCCGTGGATCACGCCGACGTTGACGGTCACGCCCGGCCAGCGTCCGTTCAGCGCCTGGAGCGCGATCGTCTTGTGGGCCGCCTCGAGCACGGCGCTGCGGCCCCGTTCGGGCTCCACCCCGGCGTGGGCGGCGCGTCCCCGGATCTCGATCACGTAGTCGGTGATGCCCTTGCGCGCGGAGACGATGTCGCCGTTCTCACGCGCGCCCTCGAGCACGAGGGCCGCGTCGAACGCGGGGGCCATCTCCCGGATCACCGGACCCGAGAAGGGCGACCCGATCTCCTCGTCCGGGTTGCACACGTACGTGATCCGGCCGAAGCGGTCGAACCCCGCCTCCTGCAGCACCTCGACGGCGGCGAAGCCCACGAGGAGACCGCCCTTCATGTCGGAGACCCCCGGCCCGAGCGCGCGACCGTCCTCGATGCGGAACGGCCGCTCGGCCACCGTGCCCTCGTCGAAGACGGTGTCCGTGTGACCGACCAACAGCACCGCCGGCCCGCCCGCGCCCTCCAGGGTGCCGATCACCAGGTCGCCGAGCGGCGGCTCGCCCGGCCCGGGCACGTGGGGCCGGCGGTCGACCGACCAGCCGCCCGCGCGGAACCGCGCCTCACAGCGATCGGCGATCACGTTCACGCCGGACGGCGTGTACGAGCCGCAGTCCACGTCGACCATGGCCCGGAGCTCGTCGACGAACGCGGCGTACCGCGTCTCGGCGATGCGTCGGAGCTCGATCGGGTCCACGGCGGGAGACCGTACCAGCCCCTGCACGACCGGGCTCACCCGGTTCGCGCGAACGAGCGGTGCCTGGGTAGCATCCCCGGCCGTGCGGTCGACGGAGCTGAACGGCTGGTGGCGCGTGGGCTCGGTGATCACCGCCGGGCTGATGCATCTGCTGTTCCGCGTGCGGATCCGGGGCGTCGAGCACGTGCCCGCCCGTGGGCCCGGCATCCTCGCCTTCAACCACGTGAGCGTGCTCGACGGACCGGTCCTCGCGATCGCGACCGCGCGCGCAGCGTCCCGCGAGTCGCGCTTCCTGGTCGCCGCCGAGGTCTTCCGACGCATCTTCTTCGGGTGGATCCTGCGCACGTTCGAGCAGATCCCGATCCGGCGCGGTCAGGGCGACGAGCACGCGCTCGACGAGGCGGTCGACACCGTCGCCGGCGGCGCGCTCGCCGCGATCGCCCCAGAGGGCCGCGTGAGCGACGACCCTTCGGGGGATCTCCAGCGGATCCACAGCGGCGTGGCGCGGATCGCGATCCCGACCGGCGCTCCCGTGATCCCCGTCGGCATCTGGGGCACGCAGGCGCGGTGGCCGCGGAGCGGCCTGACCCTGCGACGACCGCTGCGGCCGGCGCTGGCGTTCGCCTACGGGCCCCCGGTCCTGCCGCCCTCGGAGGGTGCGGACCAGGCGGCGTTCCTCGAACGAGTCGGCCAGGCGATCGCGGAACAGGTGCGGGTCGCTCGGACGCTGGCCGGAGACCCGGGATGAGCGCACCGTCGCCCGACGACCGCCGCGTCCGGTCAGCCGTCCGGGGTGGGATCCAGGATCAGCGGCGGCAGCGGCTCCTGGGTGAAGTCGAACTCCCTCCAGAGATCGCCGAGCCCGGTCGCATCCTCGCGCGTCCTCGGGCGCGCATCGGGCCACCCCCAGTTCCATCCGTCGAGCCGTCGACCGGCGAGGAACCGATCCTCGATCGCCTTGAGGTAGGCGTCGAACGACAGCGTCTGGTGGTCGATGCCCGACTTCACCCACGGGCTGATCACGATGCCCGGCACACGCATCCCGTAGCCGTTCTCGTCGACGCGCGGCGGACGGACGTGGTCGTAGAAGCCACCCCAGTCGTCCCACGTCAGGAAGATCGCGGTGTGCAGCCAGTCGGGCCCCTGCATCGCCGCGTTCACGGCGCGCGTGACCCACGCCTGGCCGGGGTCGATGTCCGTGGGCGGGTGCTCGCTCTCCCCCATCATCGGCATCACCCACGACACCCCCGGGAGCGTGCCGTCGCGGGCCGCGTCGAAGTAGTCGAGGTTCGAGCGCACGTTCCGCAGCTCGTGGCTCTGGACGACGGCGGGGAACCCCGGGAGCGGGTTCTGCACGACGTTCGTGATGGCGCGCGAGTCGGTGTGCGGGCAGGGCGGCGCGACGCAGGTGTCCGGCCCGACGTAGTACGCCCAGCTCACGCCGGCCCGATGCAGGAGCCACGTGATCGGTGCCCAGATGTACGGGCGCGGCGGGCCCATCACGGGCGTCCAGATCGTGCCGTGGTCGGCCCACATCCCGCCCGGGAACTCCAGATCCGAGCGGCACGACGACGGGTCGTGCAGGTCGGTGCACGTCGCCGCCCATCCGGAGACCAGGAACAGGTGCGACGGCAGCGTCCACGAGTCCGTCGGCGCGAACATCCGGTCCTGGAGCACGTACCGGCGCGCGTAGGCCCAGTAGTTCGGGAGCTCCCGCGCCGTGTGGAACCCCATCACGTCCGGCGTCCCGTCCGGTCCGGGCGTCGCCAGCCGACACTCGGGACCCCATCGTGGGTCGCGGCAGGGGCCGGGCCACCGGCGGAACGCGCGGACGAACCCGTCCATCCGCCCGCCGTCCACCCCGATCCGCGACGCGGCCTGGGTGTGGGGCCCGCCCTGATCGAAGGTGTTGCGGTCGTGGTACGGACGCCGGCAGATGCCGCCGGCCGCCGGATCGGGGACGCAGACGTCGAACGAACCGTCGGGGCGGCGCGGGATCCCGTCGGCACCCGGGAACGTCCCGAAGTAGTGATCGAACGAGCGGTTCTCCTGCACGACGAAGATCAGGTGCTCGATCGTCTCGATCCCGGGAGCCGGGTCGGTTCCGGCCGGCGCCGGCCGACCGAGGACGCCGCCGGAGGCGGGGCGGTCGGAGCCACCCGCCATCGCCGACGACAGCACGAGCCCGGCGGCGATCAGCGCGATCGGAGCCACCCGGCGGACCACGCGGCTCAGCCCCATCGGAGCTCCGGAGGCCGGGGCCGGCACAGCGAGTCGGTCCGGGCGCGGAGCCGGCGGAGCGTGCGGGACGCCGCCGCGTCACCCGCCAGGTTCCGCAGCTCGTAGGGATCGGCCGTCAGGTCGTACAGCTCCTCGACGCCGCCGTCGTAGCGGACGTACGTCCAGCCGAGCGTGCGGAGTCCGCAGTAGGACGGGACGTGGTAGTGGCCCGGGTAGTCCGCGTGCTCCAACAGGAGCCCGTCCCGGACCTGCCGGGCGCTCCCGTCCAGCAGCGGGACGAGCGACGTGCCGTCCACCCGACCCACGCCGGCGAACGGGACACCCGCGACCGCCGCGATCGTCGGCGCGAGGTCGACGTTCGAGACGAGGGCGTCGGTGCGGGTCCCCGCCCGCGCGTCCGTGAGGGGGTCGTAGCGGATCACGAGCGGGACGTGGATCGACTCCTCGTACGGCGTCAGCTTGTAGTCCCAGCGGTGGTCGCCCATCGCGATCCCGTTGTCCGAGAGGAACACCAGGAGCGTGTTGCGGAGCCGGTCGGTGGCCCGCAGCGTCGCGACGATGCGACCGACGGCGCGGTCCACCGCCTGCAGCGCCTCGTACGCCAGCTCGTACTTCTGGCGCGCGAAGGTTTCGCTGAGGGGACCGCTTTCCCGGATGTAGCCCGGCTTGTCCGAGACGTCGGCCTCGTCGAAGCTCGGCGGCAGGCTCTGGCGGTGTCCCGCCCACGTGTCGGCGTCGCGTGGCGCCGGGACGATCGCGGAGTGCGGAGCGAACGGCGCGTAGTACAGGAACAACGGGTCCCCGGGATCGACCGACCGCAGGAACGACACCGCGTCACCGGCCAAGACGTTCGTGGAGTAGTCGCGAGGCTCGGCCCCGTAGTGGACACGCCGGCGACCCGCCTCGTCCTGCCGGAAGAGGTCGTAGTCGTAGTAGCCGCCGCCCTGACCGTTCACGAATGCGGCGAACCGATCCCACCCGGGGGGCGCCTCGCCGCCCGGGTACTCGTTCAGGTACTTCCCGAACAGCGCGGTGCGGTAGCCGGCATCGTGCAGCGCGAGCGCGATCGTGCCCTCTTCGTCGCCCGCCTCGTGGAACGCCGGCCAGGCACCGTACGGGCTCCAGTTCGCGTAGACGTTCGTCCAGACCTTCGTGGTGTGCGAGTAGCCGCCGGTGAGGATCGCGGCGCGCGACGGACAGCACAGCGAGTTCGACGCGATCGCCTGATCGAACGTCACGCCGCGCTCGCCAAGCAGCCGCCGGACGTTCGGCATCGCGAACAGCGAGTCGTACCGCTGGTCGTCGGTGAGGATCAGGACGACGTTCGGACGGACGGGATCGGGAACCGGATCCGCGCTCGCCGACGCGGCCACGACCACGGCGGTGCCTCCGCGGGACGAGGCCTCGGCCGTGGCGCAGGTGGCCGCGATCGCGGCGACGCTGCACCAGACCCCCAGGCGTCGCGCTCGCCACCGCCACGTCGACGCGATCGGACGCGATCCCCCGTTCCGGGTCGTTCGCTGTTCGCTGCGCTCGTTCATGAGCACAGCGCACGCCCGAGCCCTCAGCGCCGGGTCGAGCGCCCGTCAACGAGCGCTCACAGACGAACGGCGGCGCGCGTTCCACGGGCGCCACCTGGGGTGATACCGTCGGCGGGCCCGCCGAACCGAAGGTTCACGCATGCTCGACTTCCGGATCCTCGGGCCGTTCGAAGTGCACCGGGACGGCGAGCCGCTGCCGCTCGGCGGCCGCCAGCAACGGGCCCTCCTGGCGGCGCTCACGCTCCGCGCGAACGAGCTCGTCTCCGCCGAGCGCCTGATCGACGAGCTCTGGCCCGAGGACCCGCCCGACACCGCGGACCACCTGGTCCACGTCTATATCTCGCGCCTGCGCAAGGCGCTCGGCGACGACGGACGAGACGTCCTGGTGACCCGGCAGCCCGGGTACGAGCTGCTCGTCACCCGGGGCCATCGGGATCTGGATCGGTTCGAGGACGACCTCGCCGGTGCCCGCGCCGCCCGCGACGAGGGCCGCCTCGACGCCGCGGCCGCGGGCCTGCGTGAGGCGATCGCGCTCTGGCGCGGCCCGGCGCTGGCGGACCTGGTCTCCGAATCGTTCGCGCGCGCCGATACCGCGCGCCTGAACGAGCTGCGGATCGCGGCGATCGAGGACCTGGTCGAGGTCGAGCTCGCGCGCGGCGATCCCGACATGGTCCCCCAGCTGCGATCGCTCGTCGAGGAGCACCCGCTCCGCGAACGGCTCCGCGGCTTCCTGATGGTGGCTCTCTACCGCGAGGGCCGTCAGGCCGAGGCGCTGCAGGCCTACGAGGAGGCCCGGTCGACCCTGTCCGAGGAGCTCGGCATCGACCCGTCGCAGGATCTGCAGGACCTGTACCGCCGCGTGCTCAACCAGGACCCCGAGCTCCGGATCGAGCGCCCGGTCCTGCGAGCCGCGACGGTGGCGGAAGCCGGTGCGCCCGCGGATGGAACACGGATCCAGGGCGAGGCCGAAGCGTCGGTCCCGGCTCCACCACGCCGGCCGACGGTGCTCGCGGGCGGTATCGCCGTGCTCGCGCTGCTCGTCGTGGCGGGGACCGTCGCCGTGCTCCGCGACGGCGACACGGGCGGAGATGGGCCAACCGCCGAAGTGGTCCGGATCTCACCCGACGGGATGCACATGCTGGAACGGTTCCCGTTCGACGGCTCACCATCGACGATGGCGACGGACGGCTCGATCCTCTGGATCGCCGACCGCGATGCCAAGACGATCACGAGGCTGGATACCGGGACCGGGGAGCGACGACCGCCGTTCTCCGCGGGGGGCGTGCCGTACGCGATCGAGGCCGCCGGCGATCGAGCGTGGGTGATGGACCCATTCGGAGGGACCGTCACGCTGATCGACGGAGACACGCCGCCGAAGATCATCCGGCAGTCTCGCGCGCCCGTCGACGCGGTGTTCGCCTTCGATGCCCTCTGGGTGCTCGACGCGATCGACGGATCCGTCTCCCCGATCGACCCGGACGACGGGCATCCGCTCGGCCCGCGCATCCAGCTTCCAGAGGGCTCCGGTCCGATCGAGATCGATGCCGGTCCTGGAGCGATCTGGGTCCTGAACGCGCTCGACCGGTCGCTCTCCCGGATCGACCCGGATACCGGCCTCGACCCGAACGACGTCGCTCTCTACTGCCCTTCGTTCGGGCAGGCGTGCCGCCCCACCCATCTGGCGGTCTCAGGCGAACTGGAGTGGGTGACGATCGAACACGCGGGAACGATCGAACTCTTCGATGAGGATGGGCAGCAGGTGAGCAGCGTGGAGGGCTGGGCTTCGCCGTCCGATCTCGTCGCCTCAGCCGACGGCTCGTGGATCGTGATGGACGGCGGGTCGAGCCTGATGCATCTGGACGTCCATGCACGCCCCACCGGCGAGTGGCACACGTCGCGGTTGATACTCGGGATCGCGGGCGACGGCCGAGAGCCGTGGACGTCGCTCGGGGCTCCCTAGTCCTCGGCGGCTCGCTCAGGACGGTGAACTCGACGTCGGCGGATCCAGCCACACCTGGTCGAGCGCCGGGATCTGCGACAGGGGATCGGGGCGAACGTCGTGCAACCGGGAGGACACGATGGCCGAGTAGGTCCCCGTGAAGAACGGCACCCACGGCACGATCTCCAGCATCACGTACTTGTCGAGCAGGGCCCAGCACGCGGTCTGCTCGTCGCCGGCGAGCGGAAGGCACGCGTCGATCCGTGCGTCGATCGTCGCGACCGACGTGACGTCATAGCCGAACCGCTGGAGGGTAGCGGCCGTGGCACCCAGCATCGAGAGGTTGCGGTTGGTCACGGCGTGGATCGCGTCCCCCGACAGGAGTGGCACGAACAGGGTGGATGCGTTCGGGTAGTCGGCGACCCAGGTCTGCGTCACGAAGAGCGGTGCCCGGATCCTCGCCGGGATCGCACTTCCGTTGACCGGGATGGGCTCGGCCAGTTCGATACCCATCGGATGCAGATCGTCGTGCAGGGTCTGCGCGACATGCAGGGAGGCATCCGAGCCGTCGACGTAGATCGCCACGTCCTCGCAGATCGGATCGATGCACCGGCCATCGCGATCGGTCTCGTAGCCCGATCGGGTCATCTCGAGCCACGCCTTCGCCCGGCGCTCCTGACCCAGGTGTCCCGGGAACGGATCGAACCCGGTCAGCAGGTCTCCCTCGGTCGCATCGGGGGCGATGTGCCGCGCGACGCGGCCCGTCGAGATCGTGCCCATCGACCCCGGCCAAGTAAGGACGTCCTTCACGAGGTCATCGGTGTTCATCGCGTACGCGACCGCCCGGCGGACGTGCGGGTCGTCGAACGGGGGGACGGCGAGGTTCATGGCGACCGCCCAGATCGAGGCCTGATCCCACCCCACGAGCCGGTCTTGGAGGTCGGGATCGCCGGCGTAGCGATGGAGGATCGAGCGGGGGGTGGACGTCCCTCCTTCGAGCTGGAGGTCGGCCCTGCCCTCATCCACCAAGGCCGCGTTGGCATCGGCGTCGCCGCCGACCGTGATGTGGATCCGATCGACGTACGCCGATCGCGTCGGGTCCAGCGACGGACCCCACGAGGCGTTGCGGACCAGCGTGATCGAGGAGGGCGTCGACAGGTCGACCGCCGGCTCTGCGACCGCAGGATCGAGCCGTTCCTTCGGAGCGCCCGCGAACATGTACGGGCCCGACGAGACCAGGAACTCCCCGTAGTCGAGGTGAGGGTCCGCCGCGAGCAACGCTGCACCCTGCGCCGGCAGCGGGCTCGCCGCCGGCAACGCCAGCCGATCCGCCAGGTCGCCGGTCGGTTCAGACAGGTGGATCTCGAGCGTTCGGTCGTTCGGCGTCGCCAGTCCCGTGATCGTAGAAGCGCCACCGTCGCGGGCCTCCTGGTAGCCGGCGATCGGCCGGAAGTAGCTCGACATCCGGACCCCCGGCGGTTGCGTCGCCGCCCGGGTCAGCGCCCGCACGAAGTCGTGGCTCGTGATCGGCACGTCGTCCAGCGGCGGTGCGTAGGTGAGACCGGCGCGCAGCCGGAAGGTCCACGTCAGACCGTCTTGGGCGACCGCGGGAGGCGCCGCGGCCAGGTCTGGGACCAGGCTCCCGCCGCCCTCCCGAGCGTCATAGGTCATGAGCGTGCGCACCAGGCAGCACCGGAGCAGCTCCACGCCTTGCGGCGTCGTCTCGAGCGCGGGATCGAACGTGACGGCGTGCTCGCCGGACGAGAAGTCCTCGGCGAACATCGTGAGCTCGAGCGTGCCGCCCACATGGGCGGCACGCGGGTCGGTCGAGCCGCCGTCGCCCTCGCCGGTGCACCCGGCGAGGGCGACGACCACGCCGAGCGCGACGGCGGCGTACCGGATCAGCACGGATCGACGAAGTCGGGTGCGAGAGGGCGCAACGAACCAGACGCGTTCGGCGGGCATCGGGATCCGGGGAGCCCTCATCCGCCCTCCGAACGCTGATGCTCAGGGCATCCTAGCCTGACCCCTGGCCCTCAGTGCGTCTGGACCGGATGCGCCGGGATCAGCTCCTCGGTCGGCCGATGCAGCGGCGCCTCGCGGTGGTTCCACTCGAAGTGGATGTGGTGATCGCGGCGGACCAGGTGCGCGCCACACACCTTGCATCCGAATCCCAGCTCGGCCCGCTCGGGGATCCACTGCTCCGCGCCGCAGGCGGGACAGACGAACGACCGCTCGTGCTCGTGCGAGGTCATCGCAGACACCTCCACCCTGATCGTGCGGTAGAGGAGCCCGGGCCGCGACGGTCGAAGGTCCCGCGGTTCGCGTGACCAGGCCGCGAGAAGCGAAGGGGGCCGGCCCTTCGGGCCGGCCCCCTTCCGAGGTTCCTTCGAGTCCGGGCCTCAGCCCATCGCGACGGCACTGATCAGGTTCGAGTCGCGCAGCTTCCGCAGCGCCTCGCGCTCGATCAGGCGCACGCGCTCGCCGGAGAGCCCGAGCACCTTCCCGGTCTCCCGCAGCGACAGCGGCTGGCCGTTCTCCAGGCCGTAGCGCAGGGCCACGACGTGGCGCTCGCGCCCGTCCAGGACGCGGTCGACCGCGTCGCCGATCTCCTCGCGGAGCAGGGCGTCCTCGACCTCGTTGAACGCGGCGTCGGAGTCGACCTCCTCGATCAGGTCGCCGAGCTCGGTGTCCTCGCCCACGGGCGATTGCAGGGACAGCGGCTCGCGGCGCCCCATCTCGGTCAGGTCGTCGATCTCCTCGACCGTGGTGTCGAGCGCCTTCGCGAGCTCCTCGCGGCTGGGCTCGCGCCCCATCGACTGCGCGAACTGGAACCGCGTGCGGTTCAGCTTGCGCAGGCGGTCGTGGATGTGGACGGGCAGGCGGATCGAGCGCGAGCGATCGGCGATCGCGCGCGTGATCCCCTGGCGGATCCACCACGTCGCGTAGGTGGAGAACTTGAACCCGCGGCGCCAGTCGAACAGCTCGACCGCGCGCATCAGGCCGATGTTCCCCTCCTGGATCAGGTCGAGGAGCGGCAGGCCCTGCCCCTGGTACTTGCGAGCCACGGACACGACGAGGCGCAGGTTGGCCATGATGAACCGCTGGCGCGCCGCCTCGGCCTCACGGACCTCGCGGCGGGCCTTCGCGATGCTCTTCTCGGAACGGAGCCGCCCGGCACGCAGGCGCTCCTCGCCGTCCTTGCCCGCCTCGATCGTCATGGCGAGCTCGACCTCTTCCTCCTTCGTGAGCAGCGGCTCGCGAGCCGCCGCCTCGAGGTAGAGGCGCAGGTCGTCGGCGTCGTCCGTCCCTAGGGGACGCGCTGGTTCGGGCACTTCGTATCACGCTCCTCCTCGAGGCCGGTCTGCCGTCGGGGCAGCGTTTCCGGTCCTCGGGAATCTCGGTTCCTCTTGGTGGCGGCCGGGGTGCAGGCGCGCACGAACAGACGCCTTGGCAGCCGCTCGACCGTATGGTAAGGGGCCTCCGGTGACTTTGTAAAGCTGGGGGCCTGTGAAGGTCCTGTGAAGTCCCCCGTCGTCTCCATGTCGTTCGGCCTCACTACCTGCTGGTTCGCCTCCGAAGGGCCTCGGGTTCAGCCCTCCGATCCTTCAACGCCGCCGAACCGCCGGGTTGTTCCGACCCAGGGTCCGATGACCGGCCGGTACGCTCAAGACGTGCCCCTCGAGCTTCCCGAACGCCGGACCGTCGACCTGGATGGCCCCGTGGCCTACCGGGTCTGGGAGGGTCCCCCCGAGACGTCGTTCGTCCTGGTCCACGGCCTGGGGGGATCGCACCTCAACTGGGTCCAGGTGGCGCCCGGGCTGTCGGGCCTCGGCCGGGTGCTCACCCTGGACCTCCCCGGCTTCGGCTGGTCGCCGCTCGCCGGACGCGGCGCCGGCCTGATGGAACAGCGCCGCCTCCTCTCGCGGTTCATCCACGACCTGGGCTCGGGCGAGGTGATCCTCGCCGGGAACTCGATGGGTGGGGCGATCGGGATCCTCCAGGCCGCGGTGGAACCCGACGCGGTCACGCGCCTGATCCTGACGGGGTCGGTGTTCCCGTGGGCTCGGGGCGGATGGCCGCACCCGGCGGTGGTGGGCGCGTTCGCGATGTACGACACGCCGGGGGTCGGCGAGCGGTTCGTCGGCGCTCGGGTGCGACGCGTCGACCCCGAGCGCGTGGTCCGGATGGCGTTCTGGCTGACGACGGCCGATCCGCGGCGGATCCCGCCCGAGATCGTCCGGCTGAACGTCGAGCTCATCCGCGAACGCCAGACGGAGGCAGACGGACCCCGGGCCTACGTCGAGGCCGCGCGCTCCCTCCTGCGGCTGGGGCGCCGGCCGGACGTCGCGCGCCGCGCCCTGGACGGGGTCCGGTGTCCGGTCCTCGTCCTGCACGGCCGTCGCGATCGGCTGGTCCCGCCGGCGTTCGCCGAGGCGACCCTGGCGCGCTACCCCTCCTGGCGAGGGCGGATCTTCCCCGATCTCGGGCACGTCCCGCAGATGGAGGACCCGGGCCGGTGGCTCTCGGAGGTCGGCGGCTGGCTCGCCGAGGAGCGACGCTGAGCGGTTCGGTCGGCTAGGGCGTCGGCACGGCGAGCGAGACCGCGAGGCCCCCGACCGAACCGGTCACCGACGCGGGCGTGCCGGGATGCCACGCGTTCCACGCGAGCGTCAGGGTGGACGCGGGGGCGCCGGTGCCGACGAGCCGCACGACGGCGCGGATGCGACCCGTGGCCCGATCCCATCGGATCACGCCGGAGACGGCCACGTCCCGCACCCATCGGATCGCGTGCAGGTGGAAGGTCGGCGCGCGGTAGCCACCCGTCCGGAACCGGCCGCCGCGGAGGCCGACCCCGGCGGTGGACGCCATCGACCACCAGCGGGCGAGGACGTCCCCGACGCTCTGCGAGGCGATCGTCGCGGTCCGTCGAACCGAGGGCGGCCCGAGCGCGCTCGCCGTGCGGGGGAACGACCTCGCCATGCGGATCGGCGGGTACCCCTCGGCGCACGTGGCGTCGCCGACCACGGTCGTGCGGACGAACCGGCGCGCGAGGCCCTCGATGCAGCCACCGAGGTCGCCCAGCGCGGTCACGTGCAGGGAGTTCGCGACCTCGACGAAGGTGGCGCTCGGGAACCGGTCCGCCACCGTCCGCGCCCCCTCTGGCGAGGTCAGCGAGTCGAACTCCCCGTCGATGACCAGGACGGGGACGTCCGGGTAGCCGCCGTCGGGCGGGATCGGCGGGACGTGCATCTCGGGGACGGGCCACCGGATGCACGAGGTGACGTCGGACGAGAACGACCGCACCCAATCGTCGATCGCGAAGGGGACGAACGCCCGTGGATCCTCGCGGCGGAGGTCCTCGAGCGCCGCCCGGAACAGCGACGGCCGCTCGTCGACCGGCGCGTGGATGTCCCAGACCTGGGGGTAGTCGTTGCACGCGGTCGCGGTGGCGAGGCCCTCCGAGTACACGTGGACGTCGCCGGCACCCCAGTGCCAGTCGTTCTCGGCGACGAGACGCATCAGCGGGAGCGGGTCGGGGTCGCGGCGACGCAGGAACGCGCGGGCGGCCGCGTCGAGCTCGCGGTAGATCGCCGGGCTCGTGGCGGCGCCGGTGACGAGCCCGATCACCGCGCCGACCGACAGGCGGACCGCGTGCGAGCGGCCGTCGGCATCGAACGCCCGGCCGCTCACGGGCGAGGTGCGCAGCCGATCGGCGAGCCGGGCGATCCGGGCGATCGCGTCGCCGGGCCGTACGCGGCACGAGGGGTCGCGCGCGCACAGCCGAGTGAACGCATCCACGATCGCGCGGTTCGTGTCCCGCCACCACGGGTCGGTCGCATCGATCGGGTACGCGCCGTCGAGCGTGACCGTCCGCACGCGGTCGGGATGGCGAACCGCGAAGGTCTGCGCGAAGAACGTGCCGTACGAGTCGCCGTAGAGATCGACGCGATCGATCCCCAGCGCGTCCAGGACGGCCACCAGGTCGTCCGCCGCGAACGCCGAGCCGTAGCGCTCCGCGAGCGGGCCGAGCTGGCGGCCGCACGCGGCGACGTTGCGCTTCCACGACCCGACGTACGACTGCAGCGCCGGGCAGTCGATCGCGCCGGATCGTCCCGTCCCGCGCAGGTCCATCAGCAGGAGCTGCCGACGCCCGAGGAGCGGTCGGTACAGGTCGCGGTACCACCATCGGCTCGCGATCGTCGAGTAGCCCGGACCGCCCTCGACGGCCACGATCGTGCCGAGCGAGGGAAGGTCGTCGCGGCGTCGCGGGTACAGGATGAACCCGATCGAGGCCGTGCCGAGCTCGGGGGTCCGTGGATCGAGCGGGACCTCGACACGTCCGCAGCGGGCGTGCGGGATCGACGGGCAGTCGCGGAGCGTGACCGCCGGGACGGGCGCGGCGCCGGCGGATCCCGACGCCGGCGCGGCCGTCCACACCGTGAGCAGCGCCAGCCCGAGGCCGAGGAGCCGCGCGGCGGGTCGCCGGCCCACGCTCAGGGGTCCATCGCCCGCAGGGACCGGTCGATGCCCGCCGCCAGCAGCCCGATGTCGGGTACGGCGTCCCAGTCCGCCGTGAGCCCGAAGGCCATCGTCCCGCCGAGGCTCGTGCAGGCGATCGAGAGGCCCGAATCCTCTCCGAGCGGCATCGCCGGGTAGCTCGCGAGCAGCCGGGCCCCGGCCATGTACAGGGGCACCTGCGGCGCCGGGATGTTCGACACGACCAGGTTGAACCAGTGGCCGCGCGAAACGAGTCGGGCGGCCGTCGCGTGCAGGGCGGGCGGCGCGTACGCGCCGAGCGCGATGATCGAGTCCGCCCCCACGGCCATCGCCGAGGCCTTCAGCTCCGCGGTGGCTCGTCGGATCCGCCGCACGCGCGTGGCCGGGGTCATCCGACCCACCGGCAGGTCGATGAACGCGGGGGCGACCCGGTTGCCTACGTCGCCGGCCTGCCCGCGAGCGCGGACCGAGACCGGAACCATCACCCGAAGCGTCCGACCCCGCGTCGGCTCATCCCGCGCCTCCAAGACGTCGTGCAGCCCCCCGGCGACGGCGGCCAGCACGATGTCGTTCACGGTCCCGCCCAGCCGCTGCTTGGCGCGCCGGAGCCGTTCGAACGGCACCTCGCACGTGGCGAAGCGCCGGTTCGGCCCCACCGTCGCGTCGAAGGGCCCGGCGGGTGCCGCGCCCATCCCGACGATCGCCCGCAGGCTCTCGAGCGACTCCCCGACCACCTCGAGCGACCGCCGGGGGGCCTGCGCGATCCGCACGAGGGCCTCGATCGGGTGGGTGATCACGTCGGCGACGGCCGCGCGGACCATGTCGGCCTCGGACGGGCCCGGCTCGGGCTCCCACGGGAGCGGGTCGCCGGGCTCGGCGTGGTCGGACAGGTCGAACAGCGCCGACGCGATCAGCATCCCCGAGATCCCGTCGGCGAGGGCATGGTGCAGCTTCATCAACACGGCCGTGTGACCGTCCTCGAGGCCCTCGTAGACGTAAAGCTCCCACAGGGGTTTCGACCGGTCGAGCTGGCGCGAGAGGACCCGGCCGACGGCCCGCTCCAGCTGGAACCGGCCACCCGGCGACGGGATCGCGGCGCGCCGGACGTGGAAGTCCAGGTCGAAGTGCTCGTCGTCCATCCAGAGCGGGCGGTCGATGTGGAAGGGGACGGACACCACCCGCTGACGCAACCGCGGAGCGAGGTGGATCCGGGCCTGGACGACACGCTCGACCTGCTCGTAGGTGAGCGGTCCATCGGCGCGGGGAGCCAGGACGGAGACGCCCGCGACGTGCATGTGACGCGACGGCGTCTCCAGGTACAGGAAGCTCGCATCCAGGCTGGTCAGTCGCTCGGCGCCCATGGCCGTCCCACGGTACCGAAGTGCTAGGGTCCCGCCGATGCGCCGCCTCATCGCCGTCGCGTTCGTCGCGACCGTCGCGCTCGGACCGGCGCTCGTGGCGGCCGCCCAGTCCTACGGCGCGGAGATCGAAGCGATCGACAACGCGTTCGACCCCCAGATCGTGCGGGTGGAGCCCGGGACCACGGTCGAGTGGACGATGCAGGGGCGGAGCCCCCACACGGTGACCTCTGACGACGGATCGTTCGACTCCGGCGACCTGCAGCCGGGCGCGGAGTACGACCGCACCTTCGACGAGCCGGGCGCCTACCCGTACTTCTGCCGCTACCACGGCGCCCCGGGGGTCGGGATGACCGGGATCGTCGTCGTCGGGGACGCGCCGATCCCGGGGGTCGGTGGGGACGTCGGCCCGGGCCGGGAGCCGGTCCCCGCCGGCTTCGCCGAGACGGTCCACGTGCCCGACGACTTCGCCACGATCCAGGAGGCGGTCGACCACGCGCAACCGGGCGGGATGGTGCTGATCTCGCCCGGCACGTACGCGGAGTCCGTCGTCGTCACGACCCCCTACCTCACGATCCGAGGCGAGGACCGCAACCGCACGATCCTGGACGGGCAGGGCGTGCTGCCGAACGGGATCCACGTGATCGAGGCGGACGGCGTCGCGATCGAGAACCTCACCGCGCATCACTACGTGCTGAACGGCTTCCAGTGGACGAGCGTGTTCGGCTATCGCGGCTCCTACCTCACCGCGTGGAGCAACGGGGACTACGGCCTCTACGCGTTCGACTCGGTCTGGGGACAGTTCGACCACTCGTACGCGAGCGGGTCCCCCGACTCCGGCTTCTACATCGGGCAGTGCGACCCCTGCCACGCGGTGATCACGGACGTGCTCGCCGAACACAACGCGATGGGCTACAGCGGGACGAACGCGGGCGGCGACCTCGCGATCGTGAACAGCGAATGGCGCCGCAACCTGTCGGGGATCGTGCCGAACACGCTCGACTCCGAGGCCTACCCACCGCAACGAGACACGCTGATCGCGGGCAACTACGTCCACGACAACAACTCGGAGACGGCCGACACGAAGGACCTGGAGTACCCGACGTTCGGCACCGGGATCCTGGTCGCCGGCGGCGTCGCCAACTCGATCGTCGGGAACCTCGTCGAGGATCACGAGAGCTACGGGATCGCGTTGCTCCCGAACCTCGACGCGAACCTGTGGGTCACCGGCGACAACGAGGTCCGCGACAACGTCGTGCGTCGCAGCGGACGGGCGGATCTCGCCCTCGGAGCGCCGGCGAGCGACGGCAACTGCTTCGAGGGGAACGAGGCGGACACGAGCCTGCCGCCGGCGATCCAGACCCTCTACGGATGCGAGGGGGCGTCGCTCGCCGGGGTGGGGGGCGGGGATCCGGCGCCCACCGTGAACCTGGGGATCCGGTTCCTCGACGCGCTGGACGGGGCGTTCCCGCACGGGGACTGGCGCGACCAACCGCAGCCGCCCGAGCAACCGCGGATGCCCTCCCCGCTCGAGGCGCCGCCCCGGCCCGCGATCCCGGAGGAGTCGGTCCCCCAGCCGTTCCGGGTACGAGCCGTCGCCGACATCCGGCCGGCCCCCGGGCCCGGGATCAGTCAGGAGGTGACCGTGTTCGGTATCCCGCTCGCCACGTCGTGGTGGAGCCTCATCGTGGGCCTGTACGGGTACCTGCTGCCGTTCGTCCTGTACGCGGCGTGGGTGTCGATCGCGCTGTGGGACCTGATCCGCCAGGAGGCGGCCGCCATCCCGCACCGGGCGCGCTGGATGGCCGTGGTGCTGCTGGTGCCGTTCATCGGGCCGATCCTGTACTTCGCGTTCGGCGGATCGCCGATCCCGAGGCAGCTCCGGTTGATGCTCGTGCTGGGCGGGATGGGCGCGTACCTGCTGATCGCGACGCTCGCCGCGCTGCTCGGCGGCTGACCCTAGGGATCGACCAGCTCGATCCGCATCCGCTTGAAGGCCTTGCCCTTCGACTCGGTCTTCACCACGCGGACCTCGCCGACCTCGGAGGTCTGCCGCACGTGCGTGCCGCCGTCGGCCTGCTTGTCGATCCCCTCGATGTCGATCACGCGGATCGGGTCCACGTGCTCCGGGATCAGGCTGACCTTCGTGCGGATCAGATCCGGGTCGGCGAGCGCCTCGGCGCGCGGCAGGAAGCTCACGTGGACGGGCCGGTCCTCGGTCAGGGCGGCGTTCAGGCGGCGCTCGACCTCCTTGCCGAACTCCTGGCTGATCGCGTCGAGCTCGAAGTCCATCCGCGCCGTTCCCCTGTCGTCCATGCTGCCGCCCGTGACCTTCGCGTCCCATCCGCGGAAGACGATCCCCGAGAGCGCGTGCAGGGCGGTGTGCGTGCGCATCAGCCGGTGACGGCGCTCCCAGTCGATCTCGGCGACGACGGGCGTGCCGGGCGGCGGCGCGGTCGCGCCCTCGTCCACCACGTGCAGGAGGGCTCCGTCGCGCTTCACGGTGTCGGTCACAGGCACCTCGCCCCCGTCCCAGCGGATCACGCCGACGTCGCCGGGCTGGCCGCCGCTGCGGGCGTAGAAGACGGTCCGATCCAGCACGATCGCGTCCGCCCGGGTCTCGACCACGTTCGCGTCCGTCGAGACGAGGTAGGCGTCCTCGGCGTAGAGCTCGTCGGTCATCGCGGCACGGTACCGCACGGCGCCGGTCGGCAGACGGGCGGCGGCTCAGACCACGGGCTCGACGGTGCGCGTCGTCCGCACGAGCATCGCCAGGACGGCGCCCCCGAGGATCAGCGCGCCCCCGACCGCGACGGCGGCGGTCACCGGCTCGTCCAGGAACAGGTACGCCAGCACGGCGACCGTGAGCGGCTCGAGCACGCCGATGATCGCGTTACGGACCGCGCCCACCAGCTGCAGGCCGGCGAGCATCCCGGCGAACGCCCCGGCCGAGAACAGCGCCATCGCCGCGATCAGCCACCAGTCGCCGGCGTCCGGGAGGGTCGTCGCGCCGAACGCGAACGCGTAGACGACGTTCGCGACGCAGGCGCCGACGCCGAGCCAGGTCGCCGCGGTCAAGGGATCGGTCGTCTTGACGTGTCGGTCGGTCCCGACCAGGTAGGAGGTGTACGCGAGCGAGGTGCACAGGGCGAGCAGGATGCCGACACCCTCGATCTGGGCCGTCCCGCTCCCCAGGATCACCAGCGCGCTCCCCGCGATCGCGAGCCCGAGCGCGACGAACAGCGCCCGCTGCGGGGCTCGCCGGTCGAGCGCGATCGTCACCAGCATCACCCAGACCGGGTACGTGTAGAAGAGCAGCGTGACCGCGGCGGCGCTCCCGTGATTCAGCGCGGTGAAGTAGAACGCGGCCTCGGAGCCGTAGCCGATCGAGCCCGCGAGCGCGAGCGCGAGCCGTTCCCCGGGATCGGGCAGCAACGGCCGACGGAGCAGGAGCAGCGCCCCGAACAGCAGGATCGACTGGCACCCGAACCGGAACGCCAGCATCACGAACGGCAGGTTCCCCGCCTGCACCTCCTTGCCGAAGATCACGACGAACGCGAAGAGGACGGCCATCGCGACGCTCGCGAGCGAGCCGGCCAGCTCGCCGCGGCGGTCGGTGGCGCGGCGCGACGGCGCGCCGGGCGCGCTCACGCGGGCCTCGCCAGGAAGTCGCGCGTCCGCTGCACGAGCGAGGGGATCGCGGCGAGCAGCTCCTGCTCCCCACCGAGCAGGATCAGCTCGGCGTTCGGCATCAGGTCGGCCAAGACCCGCGCGAGCTCGACCGGATGGATCGCGTCACCCTCGCGGGCGATGATCAACGTCGGCACGGAGACGGCTCGGAGCGCGGCCCGGTCGGGCAGCGCGACGTCGCGCACCACCTCGCGGATCGCGCGCGCGACGCCGACCGGGTTCATGTCCTGCCAGAGCAGGAGGTCGAGCTCGCGGAGCCATGGGGCGCGCTCGTACGCGGCCGCCCGGCCTCCCTCGGCGAGGATCGTCTCGATCGCCTCGTCGCGATCGAGGGTCTCGAGCAGCTCGGCGATCCGATCGTAGCCCGAGTGGTCCGCGAGCCGCACGTCGAGGGCCGCTGGCAGCAGGAACACGAGCTTCTCGAAGCGACCGGGTTCGCGGGCGACCAGGTTCGTGATCGCCCCGGCGCCCAGCGACGTCCCGATCGCCCGCGTCGCCCCGTACGCGTCCGCGACGGCGCCCAGGTCGCGAGCGAAGTCGACGAACCGGTACGCACCGGGCTCGGGAACGCTCGACCGGCCGTGGCCACGGAAGTCGAAGCGCACCGCGGTCCCGTCCAGGAACGGCGTGAACGCCGCGAGCTCACGGCACGAGTTCGTCAGCCCGTGCGCGACGACCGTGACCGGCAGGCCGCTCCCGTCGACCTCGACGTGCAGCGTGGCGTCCTCCGTCACGACCTCGGGCATCTCGGCATCCTCAGCGAGCTTCGGTGCGGGAGAGGGTACGATGCGCCGACATCCCCCACCGGTCACGAGGGAGGCCCGCCCCTTGGCGACGATCGAGGTCGATCGCTCCGACGTCGAGCAGTTCCTATCTCGGTTCCGCGTCACCGTCGTCGACGACGACCGCAGCCGCAGCCACCACGACGTCACCCTCTCGGGTTCCGACTTCGAACGCCTGGCCGGCCGTTACGCGACGCCCGAGTCGTTCATCGAGGCGTGCTTCGGGTTCCTGCTGGCACGCGAGTTGAAGGAGCAGATCCTCCCGTCGTTCGACGTGAGCCAGATCGGGCGCTACTTCCCGGAGTTCGAGCGTGAGATCGTCTGGCCGCCGGGCACGGCCCCCGGCTAGGCCGAGGTTTCGACCAGGTCGTCCTGCGGCGCGAACTGCTCGCGGATCCGTCGCGCCCACGCGATCAGGAGCATCGTCAGGCCCAGGAACACGGCGCCCGACACCACGAGGATCGCCCGCGTGCGCGCCGCGTCGTCCTCGATCCATACGAGCGACAGGATCAGCGCCGGCACGATGTAGCCCAGGTTGTAGGCGATGTCGAACAGCGCGAACGCGCGGCCGCGGAAATCGTCCGGCATCGTCTGCTGGACGATCGTGTCGGCGGAGATCTTCCCCGTGAAGAAGGTGAAGAAGCCAAGGAACAGCAGGGCCGCGAACCCGGGCACCGATACGAGCGAGCCGAACAGGACGACGCCCGCGCCGAGCGCGAGCATCGACACGAGCAGGATGCGCACCGGGGGCACGCGGTCCTTCAGCTTCTGGGCGACCACGACGCCGAGCGCGCCCCCCAGCATCCCGCCGACGCCCGACAGCACGAGCGAGAGGGTGTCGGCGTCGCCGCCCTTCACGAGGTTCTTGCCGTAGAGGGCCCACGTGAACAGGCAGAACCCCCAGAACTGGTACCGCAGCATCTGGAACCCGGACAGGCCGAGCGCGGCGGCGGGTCGAGCGGCGAGCTCCCTCAGGCCGGCCCCGATGTTGCGGATCACGGCTGAGGCCTCGCGGGCGAACGAGGTGTCGTGCGGTGCCGCCTCGACGTGGTGCATCTGGCGCGAGACGATCGCGGCGATCAGCAGCACGCCGGCGCCGACCATCACGACGATCCACGGCGGCGCGATCCCCGCGGCGACGCCGCCGAACGCGATCCCGACGATCTGCAGCAACCCGCCGCCCGCCTGCGACAGCCCGTTGCCCTGCAGCAGGTCCTTGCCGGCCAGCACGTCGGGGATCGCCGCCGACTTGATCGCGAGCACGATCCGCGCCACGGACTGCACGACGAGCAACCCGATGATCAGGCCGGCGGTCGCACCCAGCCGGCCCTCGCTCGTCCCGGAGCCGAGCGGCAGGAGGACGACGAACGCCACGACGACGACCAGCGCCGACGCGATCGAGTTCGCCCACCAGGCGACCCGGCGCCGCTGGAAGCGGTCGATGAACACGCCGATGAACGGCGAGATCAACATGTACGGCACGTACAGCGCGAGCACGACCTTCAGCAGGTAGTCCGCGGAGGGGACGGTCTGGATGTCGAAGCCCTCCTGGCCGCCGAACGCGATCGACTTCGCGATCGCGCCCTGCACGACGCCTTGACCGGCCTGCGCCAGGAACTGCACGCCCATCAGCACGGCGTAGTCGCGGTTCGAGAAGACCGAGAACAGGTTGTTGAAGAACCCGCCGAACGCGTTCAGGACGCGCAGCAGCGCGGGCGCGCCGTACCGCAGGCCGGCCGCGGCGGCGATCGTCACCCCGACCACGGTCCATGCCTTCGCCGTCGTGAGCGGCCCGCGCCAGACGGCTAGGACCGCGATCCCGCCCAGGAGCGTCAGCACGATCGACATCGCCGGGACCAGCGCGACCCGCGTCGCCCCGCCCCGCAGCTCGAACCACGGGGCCGCGATCAGGCCGGGGATCAGCGCCAGCACGGCGAGGCCCAGCAGGACGCGCAGCTGGTGGAGCGGGTCGGCGAGCGGGCCGGGGTGGTCCTCGAGACGAGCACCCTCGGCCTGCGAGGCCTCCTGCGAGGCCGCGACCGACGCGTCCGACGGCGCGTAGAACCCGTCGCCGGTCAGCACGTACGTGTCCGGGCCGACCTCGACGGCGTCGGCGATCGCGGCCTCGAACCGCTCCTGCTCGGTCGCCTCGTCGCACTCCTCGACGCCGTTGCACAGGCCGCCGTAGTACTGGCCGATCAGGAACACGAGCGGGTCCTCGGGGTAGTCCTCCATCCGGGTCTGCAGCTCCTCGAAGTGCTGCGACGCGGCCTCGGTGTAGCCCTCGCTGCGACCGACCGACGCTTGCCCCGCCCGCAGGTCGTCGACCGCACCCAAGAAGGTCGCCTGCAGGCGCGCGTCGTCGCCGTTCAGGCCGGTCCGGAAGACGTTCGTGTAGGTCTTCGCCCAGCCGTAGGCGGTGTTCGTGCCGGTCTCGTCGTCGCCGTCGTTGTAGTTCACGACCAGGACGATCGGCCGCTCGCCGGCCTCGCCGACGATCTCGTGCACCGCGGTCAAGGACGTGCGCACGTCCTGGTTCGCCCACTGATTCTTCTCGGTGACCCAGCGGTGCTGCAGGCCGTCGTAGAGCACCCACCCCAGGGAGCCGACGACAAGGACCGCGCCCAGGACCCCGGCGATCCGCGCCCGGCCCGGCAGGCGCAGGAACCACCGGATCGCGACGAAGGCGCCCAGCCCCGCGAGCGCCATCGGGGCGGCCGACGCGTTCATGAACCGGTAGTACGGGACGACGGCGCTCGTGAACACGCTGAGCGCGCCGACGAACGCGAGCATCCACCCGATCGAGGCCAGGTCGTAGGTGTGCGCCGGCTCGCGCGTCCGGCGGGCCAGCAGGATCGTCGAGACGATCGCGATCGCGATGTACGGGACGATGATCACCGGCTGCAGGGAGACGACCCACTCGACGAGCCGGTCGGTGAAGAACGCCTTCGTGTACGGCGGCGGCAGCGCCGCCTCGGCCAGGCTCGCGCTCTGACCCCAGATCCCCACGAGCCAGCTCGCGAGGCCAACGATCATCCCGAAGCCGACCGACATCAGCATCGGGCCGTCCGCGTTCAGCGCCGAGCCCAGCGAGAACCGGCTGGTCAGGAAGTGCCAGCCGAACACGGCCATGAGCACGACGCCGAAGATCACGCACGTGGTGGGGTGCGTGAACGCCGCGGCGACCCCGATCAGGAACAGGGCGGAACGCGCCCCCCACGACGTCCGCGCCGCGTGCAGGAACGGCAGCGTGAGCGACAGCAGGAACAGGACCGTGATGTTGTCGAGGTACCCGACGTACGGCGTCGTCAGGAACAACGCGACCGTCGCGAGCATCGTGACGAGGATCGCGATCGGGTCGCCCCGGCTCCGGAACGCCCCGATCCCCAGCGCCAGCGCCGTGAGGATCGGGATCCCGATCATCAGGAACGCGCTGAACGAGTACGTGTCGATCCCGGCCACGCGCTGCAGCAGCGCGCCGGCGAGCGGCGTCGTCACGCGGTAGCCGCCCGCGAACAGGCCCTCGGGGCCCCACTCGCCCACCACCGAGGCGGGATCCGAGTCCATGATCACGTTCGCGCGCCACGTGTACCAGGCGGGATCGCGCGTCGGCGCCGAGAGCGACGGGTCCTTCAGGAACGGCCAGGCGAGGATCAGCAGCAGCAGGACCGCGAGGCCCCCGACGACCCATCCGGAGCCGAGCCGGCCGCCGCCCTCCGGAGCGTCGGCGCGCGCCGCCGCGGGCGGTGCCTCGGTGACCGTCATGCCGACGCGGATACTACCCGCGGGCCTCGGGCAGGCAGGGGAGCGCCGGCATCATGTCCGATGGGAAGGCCGCCTGGAACACGGGATCGTTCGCCGTCGCCGGGTTCACGGTCGTGCCGCCCCCCGCCGTCTGCGCCTGCGTCAGGGTCATCACGTATCGGGCGACATCGGCGACCGTGAACCCGTTGTCGGTCAGCTCGTCGACGTTCAGGAAGACCTGGGTGGGCTGGACGAGGTCCACGACCGGCACGTCGTCGCCGTCGGTGTCGAACCGCTCGTTGATCCCGGCCTCGATCGGCGCCGTCGAGATCTGGAACCCGCCGGAATCCTCCGGCAGCGGCATCGCCCCGTGGTCGGCCGTGACCACGAGCACCCACTTGCCCTTGCCGACGGTCCGGTTGAGGAAGCCGACGAAGCGGCGGAGCGCCTGGTCCTGCGCGACGACCGCGTCGTTCATCTCCGGCGAGCCGACGGCCCAGATGTGGCTGATGTAGTCGATCTCCTTGAAGTTCAGGTACAGGAGGTCGGGCATCGCGTCGGCGCCGAACCCCTCGTGCTCGATCACCGTCTCGACCACCCGCTCCTGGTAGGGCGTGCGGGCGGGCGTGTCGAACCCCTTGAGGAACTGCTCGATCGAGTTGTCGCGCCACATCCCGTCGAGCTGCCCGTCGGCCTGGTCGACCTGGCGCACGTCCTGCTCGAAGCCGGGGACGTCGTTCGCGTAGTCGGCGAGCTCGTAGTACGGGGCGTCGCGCGGGGGGAGGTTCCACTCGAACCCCTCGTCGGTGAGCGTGTCGCCGCCGATCACCGAACGCGTCAGCGCGATGTCCCGGTCGCCGCCCGTCAGGAAGGAGCCGTGGCCGAGCATGCCGAAGTGGATGTCCACGGTGCCGACGATGCCCACCACGGGTTCGTTGTCCATCGCGAGGTCGTACACGTCGGCGAGCGTGGGCTCGATCAGGAAGGCCGGACCCTCGTTCCACGGCGTCGTGAGGCGGCCCCCGACCGTCAGGTGGTGCCCGACCAGGCCGTGCTGGTCCGGGAACGCGCCGGTCCCGATCGTGGCGTGGATCTGGGCGGTGCTGGTCGGCGAGGATCCGACCGTGGCATCCGTGTAGAAGGTGCCCTTCGGGATCAGGGAATCGAAGTACGGGTGGGCGGAGGCGTGGGTGTTCAGCACGTTCATCCCGCCGGCGTCCCAGACCATCGTCACCACCAGCCGCGGCAGCTCCCGGTCGGCGTCGCCGGGGAGGAGCGCCTCGGTCATCGGCTGGCCGTCGGGGGCCGTGAACCCATCGAACCGCAGGAACCGAGCCACGGTGGGAGCGATCCCCGCGCTGGTCACGGGACGGTCCACCGCACCCTGCGCCGGCACGAACCCGGGCCCGTACCAGAGCATGGGGACGTCCTGGACGTAGCCCCAGGGACCGACGTGCGGAAGGCCGGCCCCCACGAAGTTCGGCTCGATCGGGATGAACGAGATCTGGGCTCCTCGATCCGCGCGCCAGCCGCGCCACGTGCGCAGGAGCCACTCGTGCGGGAGCGAGCACGCGAGCTGGATCAGGTCCTCGTCGCCCTCGGCGGCCTGCGCCGGTTGCCGATCCGCGGGCGCCAGGGAGGTCGCCACCAGCCCGAGGAGCAGCGCGAGCAGGACGAGCCGCCTGGGGGTCATGGCCGAATAGGGAACACGACCTCCACCGCGACTGACAACCTCGGAGCGGTACGTTGTCTGCGTGACCTCCGGGCGTCGCCTCGCCGTCCTGCTCGTGGCCCTCGCCGTGGTGGCGGCGCCCGCGGTCGTCCTGCGGGCCCTCTGCGTCGGCGAGAGCTGCGACGAGGCCAACGCCGCCACGGCACGCGTGCCCTTCTGTCCGCTCCAGGCCGACGTCCGGGACCTGATCGTCGCCGGGTTCCGCGACGGACGGTCGCCGGACGTGTCGGCGGTGACCGAACCCCCGAGCACGGTGGTGACGCTCGTTCCGGGTGCGGGCGTGGCCTGGCCGTCGGCCGCCGTCCCCGACCTGCGCGTGCCGATCGTGTTCGCAGGCACCGGCGTCAGACCGGGCACGATCCCGGAGGGCACCCGCCTGGACCGGATCGCGCCGACGCTCGAGCCGCTCGCGGGGTTCCACAGGCCGCACCCGGACGTGCGGTCCGGTGACGCGATCCCGGGCGTCGCGACCTCGGAGCGCACCCGTCTCATCGTCCTGATCGCGTGGAAGGGGGTGGGCTCCGCCGCGCTCGACGCCGAACCGGACGCCTGGGCGACGCTCCGTGCGCTGCATGCCTCGGGCGCCGGGACGCTCGCCGGATCGGCCGGATCCCTCCCGCTCGACCCCGCCGCCGTGCTGACCACGATCGGGACCGGCGCGCTGCCCGCCGACCACGGGATCGTCGGCGCCACGATCCGCGACGATCGTGGCCGCGTCGTCCGTGCGTGGTCGGCGGCCGCGCCGCCGTCGATCGTGTCGACCTTCGCCGAGGACCTCGACGAGGCGACGGGGCAGGCGGCCCGGGTGGCGCTCGTGGCCCGCCGGGCCGCCGACCGTGGCCTGGTCGGCGGTGACTGGTACCTGGGCGCCGACCGAGACGACCGGATCTTCGGCCCCGCGGCCCCGGCACGCTCGGTCGCGGGGCTGCTCGCCGACGGCTATGGGGCGGATGCGACGCCCGACGTGATCGGGATCGCGCTCGAGGGGTCGGTCGGCCGCCAGGATGCCGAGACGGCCGCGATCGTGGCCCGGGTGCGGGCGAGCGGCCTGCCGGCGACCTTCGTGGTCGCCGGCACGGGCAGCCGGGCCCCCGCGGCGACCGTCGCGGCCGCGACGGTCGCCGCGCAGG
>DATBLY010000100.1:0-1833 GCA_036555125.1 Actinomycetota bacterium
GATCGAGCGGATCGTGGGCCCGCTGGGACTCCGGGTCGACGAATCATCGCCTTGGGCGGATGCGCGACTGCCGGAGGGCAGCCGGGTCCATGCGATCGTGCCGCCCCTTTCGCTCCGCGGTCCCGCGCTCACGATCCGGACTTTCTCGCCGGTGCCGCTCACGGCCGCCGACCTGGTGAGCGGCGGCACCCTCGGGCCGCGGATGCTCCGCTTCCTCGAGGCGTGCGTGCGCGGTCGGATGAACCTGATCATCTCGGGCGGCGCCGGGACCGGTAAGACGACGCTCCTGGGCGTCCTGTCGGGCTTCATCCCCGACGACGAGCGGCTGATCACGATCGAGGACGCCGCCGAGCTGCGCCTGGCGAAACCCCACGTGGTCGCGCTGGAGGCACGACCCCCGAACGTCGAGGGAAAGGGCGAGGTCACCGTGCGCGACCTCGTGCGCAACGCGCTGCGGATGCGGCCCGACCGGATCATCGTCGGCGAGGTCCGGGGCGGCGAGGCCCTCGACATGCTGCAGGCGATGAACACGGGCCACGAGGGTTCGCTCTCGACCGCGCACGCGAACTCGGCCAGGCACCTGCTGTGGAGGCTCGAGACGATGGCGATGATGTCCGACGTCGAGCTGCCGGCGGCGCACATCCGCAACCAGGTGGCATCGGCGATCGACGTCGTCGTGCACCTCGCACGGTTGCGCGGGGGGCGCCGGGTGATCTGGGAGATCGCGGCGATCGAGGGGACGAGGCGCGCGGAGCCCGTCGTCACGCCTCTGTTCCGCTTCCGACCGCGCGCGGGCGCCGACGGGATCCACGAGGGGGTCGGGACCGTCCCCGATCTCGCGTTCGTGCTGGGCGATCGGGGCGAGCGCCTCGGTGACGAGGTGTTCGCCCCCGAGGAGGACGGGTGATCGGACCCGCCCTCCTCGGGGGTCTCGCGGCGGTGTCGTGGGGACTGCTCGCGCTCGCCGTGCGGGTGCGGGCGGCCGATGGCATAACGACACGCGCCGGAGCCGTCGTCGGGGCGACGGCCATGCCGGTCCGAGAGCGGGTCGGCCGGTGGCTCGGGCGTCTCGGCGGCTCCCGCGGGGCCTGGATCGGGGCCGCGGCCGCCGGCGGATGGTTGGTCCTCGGTCCGGTCGTCGGCATCGCGGCCGCCCCGCTGGCGGGCGCCGCGTTCGAGGTGCGCCGACGTCGGCACGATCGCCGGCGCGCGATCGCGATGGACGAGGGGATGGCCGACGGGGTCCGCGCGATCGCGGCGGGCCTGCGCGCGGGGCTCTCCGTGCCGCAGGCGATCCGGTTCGCTGCCGACGAGGCCGAGGCGCCGCTCGCCGGGTCGTTGGCGCGCATCGTCGACGCGGCCGACGTCGGCGAACCGCTCGACACGGCGATCCACCGGTGGGCCCGCGACGCTGGCACCGCCGACGCCCGCCTCGTGGAGGGGGTGCTCGGCCTGCATCGTCGCAGCGGCGGCGACCTGCCACGCGTGCTGGATCGCGTCGCGGAGACCCTGCGCGAACGGCGGGCGGTCAGCCGGGAGGTCCGCGCGCTGACGGCGCAGGCGCGTCTGTCGGGCGCGATCCTCGGCCTGCTGCCGATCGGGTTCTTCGCGTTCCTGTGGCTCACGTCGCGGCGCGACATCGAGGGAGCCTTCCGCACACCGCTCGGCCTGGCGTGCCTCGGCCTGGGCTTGCTCCTGGAGCTGCTCGCCTTCCTCTGGATCCGTCGGCTCCTGGAGGTGCGGTGACGGGAGCGGCGCCGGCCGTCGCCGCAGGCCTCGCGGCCGCCGCGGCGGTCACCTGTTGGATGGCGAGCGCCGTCGTCGCGCGCCGGG
>DATBLY010000113.1:0-29527 GCA_036555125.1 Actinomycetota bacterium
ACGCCCTGGTCTTCCGCGGACCGCGGAGCGACGCCTACACGATGCTCCCGCGGATCTACCGGCACGGCGATCACGTCCCCGATCCTCACATCCACGAGATGCACGCACGGATCCGGGTCGCGGTTGAGGCGGAGCGTCGGCTGCCGATCGTGGCCGACGGCGAGCCGCTCGGGACGACCCCGGCGACGTTCCAGATCCTGCCGGGGAAGGTGCGGCTGAAGCTGTGAAGCCCGGGTACGCCGACCGCCTGCGACGCGCCTCCGAGGAGGCCGGGCGTCAGGGGTTCGCGGCGCTCGTCGTGGCCCCCTCGCCGGACCTGCGCTACCTGCTCGGCTACGAGCCGATGCCGCTCGAGCGGCTGACGGCGCTGGTGCTGCGGCCCGGGAACGACCCCGTCCTGCTCGTGCCGGAGCTGGAGCGTCCCCTGGCGACCCAGGCACCCGCTGGCGACCTCCTCGCGATCGAAGGCTGGATCGACGGCGTCGACCCGTACGAGCGGACCGCGCGGCTCCTGCCGGCCGAGGGACGCGTGGCCGTGGGGGATCGGCTCTGGTCGTCCCACCTGCTCGGCCTCCAGCGCGCCCGGCCCGACGTGCGGTTCTCACCCGGTTCGCCGGTCATGGGACGGCTGCGCGCCGTGAAGGATCCGGACGAGCTGGACGTGCTCCGTCGGGCCGGCCGCGCGGCCGACGAGACGTTCCGCCAGATCGTCGGGCTGCCCTTCGTCGGCCGTCGCGAAGAGGAGGTGGCCGCCGACCTCGCGCGGCTGCTGATCGAGCACGGGCACCGGACCGCCGAGTTCACGATCGTCGCCTCGGGCCCGAACGCAGCGTCTCCGCACCACGAGCCTGGACCGCGCACGATCGTGCCGAAGGACGCCGTCGTGATGGACTTCGGCGGCGAGCTGGCCGGCTACTACAGCGACACGACGCGGACCGTGGCCGTCGTCGAACCGTCCGAGGAGCTGGAGCAGGTCTTCGCGGTGGTGCGCGAGGCGCAGGCGGCAGCGGTGGACGCCGTCGGGCCCGGCGTCACGACGGGATCGGTCGACGCCGTCGCCCGGGACGTGATCGAGGCGGCCGGCTTCGGCGAGCGCTTCGTCCATCGGACGGGTCACGGGATCGGCCTGGAGGTGCACGAGCCGCCGTACCTCGTGGCCGGCGACCAGACGGTCCTTGAGCCCGGCGTGACCTTCTCGGTCGAGCCCGGGATCTACCTACCCGGACGGCTGGGGGTCCGCATCGAGGACATCGTCGCCGTCACCTCCGACGGCGTGGAGCGCCTGAACCGCTCCTCGCGTGACCTGATCGTCGTCTCGTGAACCCGCGGACGGTGGAGGGTCCCGCTCAGCCGGCCGGCCTGATCTTCGTCCCGTCGGCCGTATCCATCACCTCGAGCCCCATCGCCTGGAGCTCGTCGCGCAGGCGGTCGCTCTCCGCGTAGTCCTTGCCCGCGCGCGCCGCGTCACGGCGCGCGATCAGCTCCAGCATCTCGCCCGAGGGCTCCCAGGCGCTGCGCGCCTCCCGCTCCAGATCCAAGCCGAGGACGCCGTCCCAGATCCGAAGCAAGGCGACCTTCTCGCCCCCGGGAACCTCCGCCGAGCGGTCGAGCTCGTTCACGACGACGACCGCGCTCGGCAGGTCGAGGTCGGCGGCGAGCGCCTCGCCGAAGCGCGCGTCGAACGCCCGCGCCGCCTCGCCGAGCTCGTCGGCGGCGGCGCCCCACTCCGCCACATGGCGCCGGAGCTGGCGGACACGGCGGTCCGCGTCCTCCATCGCCTCCCAGCTGAAGTCCATCTCGCTGCGGTAGCGGGTCTGGAACGTGAGCCACCGGAAGGCCAGCGGGTCCAGACCGCGGTCGGCGATCTCGGAGGCCCGGACCACGTTCCCGGTCGACTTCGCGATCTTCTGACCCGCGAGGCGCAGGTGACCGCCGTGGACCCAGATCGAGACCACCTGATGATCCACGGCGCCCTCGGACTGCGCGATCTCGTCCTCGTGGTGAGGGAAGCGCAGGTCGGTCCCGCCGGTGTGGATGTCGAACCGTTCACCCAGGTACTTCATCGACATCGCGGAGCACTCCACGTGCCAACCCGGGAAGCCCTCGCCCCAGGGGGAGTCCCACTTCATCACGCGGCCCTCGCCGGCGGCCTTCCAGAGCGCGAAGTCGGGCGCGTTGCGCTTGCGTGGGTCGGTCTCGAGATCGCGATGACCCGCCTTCAGGTTCTCGAGGGTGTTCCCCGAGAGCTTGCCGTAGCCGGGGAACGACGTGACGTCGAAGTACACGGAGCCGGTGTCGACGACGTACGCGTGACCCTTGGCGATCAACCGCTCCGTCAGCTCGATCATCTCGGGGATGTGCTCGGTCGCCTTGGGCAGGACGTTCGCCGGTCGGATCCCGACCGCCTCGGCATCCTCGAGCACGGAGCGCGTGTACTTCTCCGCGATCTCGAGCGCCTGCAACCCCTCGTCCTCGACGGCGAGCAGCATCTTGTCCACCGCCTCCGGCGAGGACTCGTCCGTCATGTGCCCCACGTCGGTGATGTTCATCACGAGGGTCACGCGGTAGCCCTCCAGCTCGAGCGCACGCCGGATCAGGTCCGACAGCATGTACGTGCGCAGGTTGCCGAGGTGGGCGTAGCGGTACACGGTCGGCCCGCACGCGTAGATCTTGACGTGCCCCTCCTCGACGGGCACGACCTCCTGGACGGCGCGCGAGAGGGAGTCGTACAGACGCATCGCGTCAGGATAGCGGTGGCCGGCCCCGCCGGCCGCAGCTCCGCGACGCTCAGGACCGTTCTTCGTCGATGTCCGGCCGCGGGGGCAGGCCGAGCTTCACGTGCCCGTTGCCGCTCCCGTTGCCCCGGGTCGCGCCGACCGTGACCGGCATCGTCGCGTCCACGGTGGCGTGCTCCTTGTGCGCGGCCAGGGCCGACGCGTGGTACCGCTCGATCTCCTCGATGAAGGCGGGGTCGTGGTACGGGCGGCCGTCGACCAGCGTGCCCTGCCGGCCCTCGATGATCGCGCCGACGTCGTCGCCGGACACGGTCTTGTGGGTCTCGAGCGCGTGCGCGACCGCGAGGATCTCCCGGCGGTTGTCCTCCAGGAGCCGGGTCGTCACCTCGAGCATCTCCTCGAGCTTGGCCTCGACGCGGCGGCCCAGGTCGGTCTCGAGGAAGTTGCGGTCGGTCCCGTCCTCGCCGGCGCCGCCCCGCTGCCCCGACATCGCGAGCTTCGAGACGCCGTGCGAGGCGACCGTGTCGCCCATCGCCCAGTAGCCGAGCATCAGCCCGGCGACGGCCGTGGCGCTCCGCATGTCGCCGCCGACGCCGGCGGAGTTGTCGCCGTCGAAGAACAGGCGCTCGCCGGCGAGCGACGCCAGGCTCACGACGATGTCCGAGTCGCGCTCAGACCGCCATTGGACGAACTGGTCCTCCGGCGGGATCGACGAGACGAACCCGCCGATGTCGCCGCGCCGCTCGATCGTGGCCATGTCGATCACCATGTGCCGGCGGGTCCGATAGGCGGCCACGGCGTGCGAGGCCTCGTGCACCGCGACCGCGTGGCGCTCGCGCTTCACGTACTCGCTGTCGTCGGGCAGGCCGTGCTCCTTCAGCTGCTTCGCGCGCGTGATGTCGGCCCACGTGATCGTGTCGCGCCCGTCGCGGATCGCGATCACGAGGCCCTCGTTCACCATGTCCTGGATCGACGCGCCGGTCGCGTACGGCGTCATCGTCGCGAGCCGCTCGAGATCGTCGGCCGTCAGCTCGTGCTTGACCTTCGCTAGGTAGTACTCGTACGTCGCGATCCGGCCCTCCTTGGAGGGGTACCCGACCTTGTAGATCCGGTCGATCCGCCCGGGACGGAGCATCGCCTCGTCGAGCGACTGGGGCATGTTCGTCGCGAAGATGTGCAGGATCCGGTACTTCGGCGGCGGCTTCGGCTTCATGCCGAGGAGCCGTCGCACGTGGCGGTTGAAGAACCCGCGCGGCTTCTTCAGGCCGGACATCTCCGAGAGCAGCGCTTGCAGGGTCCCCATGCCACCGCCGCCGCCCATCCCGCCCATGAAGATCCGGTTCGTCCTCGGATCGTCGTCGCCGCCAGCGCCGTACGCGGCGTTCCGCGAGAGCGTGTCCCGCACCCGCGGGTCGAGGTAGGCGGCGCCGTTGCACGTGGGATCGGCCCACGGGTCGGCCGTCGGGGAGAACCCCCAGCCACCGGCTCCGCCGCCGCCCCCGAGCGCGCCCCGGTTGCCCAGCGAGTCGGCCTCGTCGAAGAAGACGATCACCCCGCCGTACCGCACGGCGAGCTTGCGGAGCTTGCGGTACAGGCCCTTCACCTTGAGGATCCCGACGCCCATGAACATCTGGATGAACGCCCCGGGGTCGACGAACACGAAGGGTTTCGCGGTCTCGCCGGCGACGGCCTGCGCCATCAGCGTCTTGCCCGTGCCGGGCGGGCCCCACAGCAGGATGCCGCCCGGCACGTAGCCGCCGCGCTCCTCGATCGACTCCGGGTCCTCGAGGAAGATCATGTTCTCCTGGATGCGGTCCAGGACCGCATCCTGCCCCTTCACGTCGGAGAACCGGGTGTCGAGGTCGTCGGGCATGTACGTGTCGATCCCGCCGCGCGACAGGAACCAGAACAGCCCGACGAACTGGATGATGACGAAGAAGAACCCGAAGAAGAGTTGCAGGAGGAACGGCATCCCCGCCAGGACGATCACCGGGATCGACAGCAACGCGGGCTCCGGGACGCCGAACACCTGGGCGAGGACGACGTCGAGGATCACGAGGAACACGATCAGCCGGACGACACGGCCGACGCGGAACCGGGTCCAATCGTTCATCGTGGCGAGCCGCCGATGCCAGGCCCCGAAGAGCGTCTCGTTCCAGAACCGGTAGTAGGCGGGGGAGTGCTCCTCGATCAGGTAATGCACCTGTCGGAGGACCTCCAGCGCCGCGAGCGCCAAGAGCCACCAGTACTTCGCGGCGGTGTCGCGGAGCGAGTCGCGCCACTCCTTGATCGGGGCGCCGGAGGCATTGTCGGTCCAGGCGAGGATGAAGAAGGCTCCCAGGAGCAGGAGCAGGACCTTGATCCGGTCCCAGAAGACGGCGGGCCTGCGCGTCTTCAACTCGCTCAGCTTGGGCCGCCCTTCGTGGAACCCGGGGGTCGTCGATCCGGTCCGGCGGTCGAGGCTCATAGCGTCTTCTCCTTCACGGTCCACGAGCTCGCGACGTCGTCGATGTCGCCCTGGTGATCGAGGTAGCACTTCGCCTCGCACCCGATCGCGAACAGGTACAGGGTGGAGGTACCGGGATCGACGAGCCCCACCTGGTTCACGGTGAGGAACGTCTCACCGTCCTGGACGTTGAACACCACGTGCAGCCCCCGGTACCCACCGTCCAGCAGCAGGTCCTCCGAGGACAAGAGCTCCGCCTGGGCGCCGCCGCCGGCCCCGTCGACGTCGAACAGCGCGTTACGGATGTCGGCGAGCGAGAAGGCGTCGCGTTCCTCGAGCCCCAGCGGGCGGACCTGCGCGAAGCCCGTCGGGTCGTCGGCCGCGTTGGCGAAGATGAACAGGTGGTCGAGCGACGGCGACGGATCGGCGTCGAACGCGACCATCCACGTCGCGGCGGCGAACGCCTCCTTCGCCTGGGGTGACGCGACGATCTCGGAGCTCGTGAGGATCTGCTCCTCGTCGAACACCTGCCAGGCGGTCGGGAGCTTGAAGATCGCCGTGTCGGTCGAGTCCTTCACGTACCGGAAGCCCGACCCGGCGCAGGACGTGCTCAACAGGCACACGGCGATCACGAGCGTCGCGAAGCGCCGGCCCCTGGCCCGGGGGAGCCTCGTCATCGGACCATCATAGGGGGGTCCGGCCGCAGCGCGGTGGTGCGTTGTGGCCCCGAACTCATCGCACGGCATACGTGCGGTATCGGCCGCCGGATCGGCCGTCTGCACGGATCAGGCGGGCAGGGGGCGGCCCTCGAACGGGATCGAGAGCGCGATCGTGGTCCGCGTGGCGACGCCACCGGTCTCCCGGAGCCGCCGGATCAGGTCCTCGAGATCACCGGTCGTGCGGGTCCGCACCTTCAGGATGTAGTTCGCCTCCCCGGCCACGCTGAAGCAGTCCTGGACCTCCGGGAACCCCGCGATGCGCTCCGGCAGGTCGTCGGGCTGTCGCGGGTCGAGCGGCGTCGCCGCGATCAGGGCCGTCACGGACAACCCCAGGGCCTCCGGGTCGACGTTCGCGCGGTAGCCCTGGATCACGCCCTGCTGTTCGAGCTTGCGGACGCGCTCGTGGACCGCCGAGGCCGACATCCCCACCCGCGACGCGACCTCCGCGTAGGTCGCCCGCGCCTCCGTCTGGAGGACGGCGAGGATGTCGAGATCGCGCCGGTCGAGCACGCGGCCATCATAGGGGAGGCCCTCGGCCGACCCCGATCGCGCCTCCCGGGGGACGTCGTCGCCCCGAGCCGGGCGATTGTCCCGACACCGGGTCCCGCGGTACAACGGGCGCCCTCTCCCGCCGCGAGGACGCGGAAAGGGGTGGACGCGTGGCACTGGATGCCTTCCCGCGGCGGAGCGTCCGGGTGGACCCGCCGCCGCGGGAGTCGCCGATCCGCTACGCGCCCTCCGTCCGCCCGGATGGGCGCGTCCGCATGCTCTGTCACCTCCCGCCCGACCTGTCCGCACGCTACGCGAGCCTCGTCGGGGCGCTCGCCCCGTCCGTGGAGCGTCGGCTGCATCCGGGTGTGATCGCGAACCGTGTCGGCCCGGGACCGTCGACGATGCTCGAACCGTGGCCGCTCGCCCGCGCGCGCCTGCGGCGCGCGCTCCGCTCGATCGGTCGGCCCGGGCGAGGCACGATCGTCGTCCGCTCCGACGTGCGGGAGTGCTACGCGAGCATCACCCGTGGATCGGTCGCGGACGCCGTCGCCCGGCTGGGCGCACCCGACGCGGTCCGCGCCCTCCTCGCGATGCTCGACCGGTTCCACGCGTACGGTGGCGAGGGGTTGCCGATCGGTCCGGAGGCCTCCGCGGTGCTCGCCAACGCGGTGCTCGCGGCCGGGGACCGTGCGATCGCGGCCACCGGCGTTCCGCACGTGCGGTGGGTGGACGACGTCCTGATCTTCGCGACGGGGCGCGACGACGCCCGGCGGGCGTTCGACGCCTGGCGCCGATCGCTCGAGGAGGTGGGGCTCGAGGCGAACAGCGCGAAGACCACGATCGACACGGACCCGCGGTGGCTCGGCCGGTGGGCGACCTCGCCGCTTGCACCCCCCTCGGGCGTGCGATGATTCGCGCGCCATGAGGACCCTGTACCGTGCCGCGCGCGTGCGCACGCTGGCCGATCCCCGGCCGAGCGACTGGCTGCTCGTCGACGACCGCCACGTGCAGCGGACCGGCTCGGGCGATCCGCCGCAGGCCGATCGCGTGGTGGAGCTTCCCGGCGCGACGATCGTTCCGGGGTTCATCGACACCCACGTGCACCTCACGTCGACCGGGCTCGGGCTCGCGAACGAGGAGGTGGTCGCGACGACCGGCGCCGACGAGCTGCTGCGCGTCGCGGCCTCCCGATCGAAGGGGGCGGAGGAGCCCGTCCTGCTCCGCGGCTTCGACGAGACCCGATGGCGTCGGCCGGAACTGCCGACGATCGACGACCTCGATCGGGCCGCGACGGGACCGCTCGTGATCCTGCGCGTCGACAGCCACGCGGCGCTCGCCAACCGTGCGGCGATCGACGCGGCCGACCTCGGGGATGCGGACGGCATCGAGCGGAGCCCGGACGGGACCCCGACCGGCTGGCTGACGCGGGCGGCCGTCGAACGGCTCGTGCGGTGGGTCGCCAAGGCGTGGACCGATCTCGAGGTTCAGGAGCTGCAGCTCTCCGGGGCGGCACTCGCCGCCTCGCGCGGCGTCACCACGATCCACGAGATGTCGATGCCGCACTGGTACGGGCTGCGCGACCTGCAGGTCCTCCTTGGGCATCGCGAGCGCTTGCCGGTCGAGGTGGTCCCGATCCTCGCCACCACGGACCTCGCCCAGGTGATCGACCTCGGGCTGGCGGCGATCGGCGGCGACCTGCCCGCGGACGGGTCGATCGGCGCTCGCACGGCCGCCGTCACCGCCCCGTACGCCGACCACGACGGGACGGGGGCCCGGTACCTGGACGCGGACGCGATGGCCGAGTTCTTCCACGCGGGGCACGTCGCGGGGCTGCAGGTCGGGATCCACGCGATCGGCGACGCGGCGATCGATCAGGTGATCGGGACGTGGGAGCGCGTGTACCACGCCCTCGACTCGCGGGAGCGGCGGCACTTCCGTGCCCGCCGGCACCGGATCGAGCACGTGGAGATGGCCTCCGCCGACCATGTGGAGCGCGCGGCCATGTTGGGCCTCGCCGCCTCCGTCCAGCCGACGTTCGACGCCCTGTGGGGTGGACCGGGTGGCCTCTACGAGGACGCGCTCGGACGGGAGCGGGCTGCCACCATGAACCCCTTCCGAACGATGCTCGAACGAGGGCTCGAGGTGGCAGCCGGCTCGGACTCGCCGATCACGGAGCTCGATCCGATGCGTTCGATCGCCGCGTGCGAGGCGCACCACGCGCCCGAGCAGCGGCTCACGCGCGCGGAGGCCATCCGCCTGCACACGATCGGCGGAGCTCGCCTGGGGCATCAGGAAGACAAGAAGGGCGCGCTCGCCCCGGGGATGCACGCGGACCTCGCCGCGTTCGAGGTGGATCCGTTCGAGGCGCCGAGCCTCGACGGGCTCCGTCCCATCCTGACGGTGTCGCTCGGCCGCGAGGTCTTCGCCCGATGAGACCGGGATTTGTCGCTCTTTTCGAGGTGGTCCGCTTGACGCTCCCGACCGGCGGGGCGTAGGTTCTGCCCGCGCCACCGCCCCGGCGGAGGCGCACGGAGGACCCGAGAGGCTGAGTAGAGAACGCGGCGCCCCGGCGCCGCGGCCCCAAAGGCCACTCGGGTCCTCTATCTATCTCGACCGCGCCTCGTCGGCAGCGTCCCTGGCCGTGCGGGAATGTCCGGAGGCGCACGCGGGTTCCTCCCGGCGCTTGTCCGATGTGCCGGTCCCGTGGCAGTACAATCCGCGCGCATCGGGGCCGGTTCCCCCGGAGGTGGATGCGAATGAAGGACACGATGGACGACGTCGATGAACCGATCGACGAGGACGTCGCCGAGGACGACCTGGACGGCGAGCCCACCGAGGCCGAGCTCGCCGATGCCACCGTGCCCCCCGACCCGGCGGCCGGCGCCGACGTCGAGTCGATCCAGGAGCTCCTGGTCAAGCAGGAGGCTCGCGAGGAAGAGGACGCCGACGAGGAGGATGACGCCGTCGTCGCCCTGACGAAGGACGAGCGGCTCGAACCCACCGAGACCCGGGTCGTGCCGATGCAGGCGACCGAGTTCGTATGCAAGAGGTGCTACCTGGTGAAGCATCGGAGCCAGCTCGCGGACAAGAAGCGCACGCTCTGCCGGGACTGCGCCTGAGGGCGCGGCCGCCGCTCGTCCAGGCGCTCCCGCTCGCGATCCTCTCGGGTCTGGTCCTGTCGCTCGCCTTCCCGCCGGCGGGATGGTGGCCGCTCGCGTTCGTCGCCCCCATCCCGCTGCTGTGGCTGCTGCGCGACGCCTCGGCGGGCCGTGGAGCCCTGCTCGGGTTCGTGTTCGGGCTCGCCTTCTACGGGGCGACCCTGTATTGGATCCTGCGCTTCGGTGAGCTCGCGTGGGCGGCGCTGGTGCTGCTCGCGGCGGCCTCGACGGCGATCTTCGGCCTGCTCGTCCCGGCCGTGCGCCGGGCGGGCCATCCGCTGCGGTCCGCCTTCGGGGTCGCGGCGCTGTGGACGCTGATCGACTGGATCCGCGCGGCCTGGCCGCTCGGCGGGTTCAGCTGGGGGGCGCTCGGGGTCTCCCAGGTGGACAACCGCGTCACGCTCCGGGTGGCATCGATCGCCGGGGTCTGGGGGGTCACGTTCCTGGTGATCGCCGCGGCCGCCCTGTTCGCCGAGGCGCTCGCCGGCCATGGGGGATCGGGCCGGCGCGGAAGCCGGGCCCTCCTCGCGCTGGCCCTCATCGTGGCGCCGGCCCTCGTCGCCTTCCCGACGGTCGAGGGTCCCTCCGTCGACGTCGCGAGCCTCCAGGTCGATGTCCGGGAGGCCCGCGGGTCCTCGGCGGGGGAGGACATCGGGGTGGCCGCCCTGCACGCGAGCCTGCACCGTTCGCTCGCCTCCGATCCGCCGGATCTGGCGATCTGGGGTGAGGGCGCGCTCGATCCGGGGGCGACGCGCGACCCGGCGACGATGGCCGCCGTCTCGGAGATGGTCGCGGGCGTGGGGGCGCCGACGTTGATCGGGGCGGTCGTGGACGACCTCGACGGGGAGCAGCGGACGACCGCGCTGCTGCTCGATGGCTCCGGCGCGCTCGTCGACCGCTACGACAAGGTGCACCTCGTGCCCTTCGGCGAGTACGTGCCGTGGCGATCGCACCTGTCCTTCATCGACGCGATCGACCAGATCCCCGTCGACCGCGCGCCGGGGGAGCGGGTGCACGCGCTCGAGGTGGCGGACGTGCCGCGCTTCGGGGCCCCGATCTGCTTCGAGAACAGCTTCCCCGAGATCCCCCGGGCGATGGTGAACGACGGCGCCACCTTCCTGATCGTGCTCGTGAACAACGCCTCGTACGGCACGACCGCGGCCTCCGATCAGCATCTGCAGATGAGCCGCATCCGGGCTGTGGAGAACGGGCGATGGGTGGTGAACGCGGCCGTGTCGGGGATCTCGGCCTTCATCGACCCGAGCGGACGGATCATCGCGAGCGCGGGCCTCTTCGAGCCCACGGTCCTGCGGGCGACGATCCGGGCCTCCGATGCGCGGACGCCGTACGTCCGCTGGGGGGACTGGGCGGTCGTCCTCTCGGCCGGGTTCGTTCTGGTCCTGTTCGCCCTGCCGCGTGGACGCACGACCGGTCCGGCGCCGGCGCCGCTGCCCGCGGGCCTCCGTCGCGCGCTCGTGATCCTGCCGACATACGAGGAGCGCGACACGATCGAGGTCGTGATCGGCCGGCTCCTCGAGCTCCCCGACGCCGTGGACGTGCTCGTGGTCGACGACGCGTCGCCTGATGGGACGGGCGGGCTGGTGGCGGCGATCGCCGAGCGGGAGCCCCGGGTCGGGCTGCTGACCCGGCCCGCACGGTCGGGGCTGGCGAGCGCGTACGGCGACGGGTTCGCCCAGGCGCTGGCCGGGCCGCACGACCTGGTCGTGGAGATGGACGCCGACCTCTCCCACGATCCGGACGACCTGCCGCGACTCCTCGCCGCGGCGTCCGAGCGCGTCGACCTGGCGATCGGGAGCCGCTACGTGCCGGGGGGCTCGGTCACCGATTGGAGCCGCTGGCGCGTGTGGCTCTCCCGCGCCGGGAACCGGTACGCCCGCTTCATGCTCGGGATCCCGGTCCACGACGCCACGAGCGGGTTCCGCGTGTACCGCCGGGAGCTGCTGGCGGACCTCGTCGCGACGCCGGTCCGGGCGGACGGCTACGGCTTCCAGATCGAGCTGGTGCGGCGCGCGTGCGCGGCCGGCGCGGCGGTCGAGGAGGTCCCGATCACGTTCCGCGAGCGCGAGCACGGCGAGTCGAAGCTCAGCCGCCGGATCGTGGCCGAGGCGCTGTGGCTCGTGACGGTCTGGGGGCTGCGGGACCGGTTCTCCGGGCGCGGCCGCACACGCCCGCCTCAATCCCGATAACGATGATTATGTCACCTAGCTCGGGAGCGGACCTCCCCGAGGGGCGGTCGACCTCCCGAGCGTCGCGGTCAAGACGGAGGCGGGCGGGGGCCGATACGTTCCCACATGGATGCCGCCGCGCCGGCGAAGGGCTCACCACGCACCGGGAGGCTCGGCGACGGGCCCCGCTGGTGCCTGATCGGGGCGGCCGTGGCGGGCCTCGGCCTGTTCCTCCCATGGTCGGAGGTGGAGCTGCATCTCGACGCCGGCGTGGTCCCGGCGGGGGTCGATCCCGTCGTCCTGAATCGGGGTCTGCACATGCTCTCGTTCGGTGCGATCGCGCTGTTCCCGCTGGCCGTCGTCCTGGCGGTGGTCTCGGTGCGGAGGGCTCGGCGACTGCGTGGCGGGTGGATCACCGTCGGGGTGCTGGGCCTGATCGTGCTGATCGGCCAGGTCCAAGGGCTCTTGGACCCTTCGGGGGTGCTGGCCACCGTGATGGTCCGCGATGGCGTCGAGGCATCCACGGCGCACGCGCTGATCCAGCAGGGCGTGTATTCGGTCCGAACCGTGGGTCCCGGCGGTCTCCTGGTCGCTCTGGGAACCGTCCTCGTGACGATCGGGGCGATCCTGGCGATCCGGTCCGGATCGCGGCGGCATCGGGACGCGACACCCTCGCCCCCATCGCCGGTCCCGATCGTCCCGGCCCCACCCACGTAAGCTCGAGAGCCCGCTACCAGCGGAGCTTCAGGTGACGGGCGGCGCGCGCCTCGTCGAGGCGGCGCACCGGCGTCGTCACCGGCGCCTCGTGCAGGAGCTCGGGCGTCGAGCGGGCCTCGGCGGCCGATCGCCGGAGCGCGGCCGCGAACCCCTCGAGCGTCTCCTTCGTCTCCGTCTCGGTGGGCTCGACCATCATGGCCTCCTCGACGACCAGGGGGAAGTACACGGTCGAGGGGTGGTAGCCGAGATCGATCATGCGCTTGGCCACGTCGAAGGCCCGGATCCCGGTCGCGTCCTTCAGGGGCTTGGCGGTGGCGACGAACTCGTGCATCGGTCGCTCCCCCGGGTACGCCAGCGGGAAGTCCTCGGCGATCAGGGCCGCCAGGTAGTTCGCGTTCAGCGCCGCGAGCTCGCTCACCGCCTTCAGGCCGTCGGCGCCGTGGAGGAAGACGTACGCGTAGGCGCGGACGAGGACCCCGAAGTTCCCGTGGAACCCATGGAGCCGCCCGATCGAGCGCGGCCGCTCGTCGTCCCAGCGGAGCGACCCGTCGGCACCGCGCTCGAGCAACGGGGACGGGAGATACGGCACGAGGGTGTCGACCACGCCGACGGGGCCTGCGCCCGGTCCTCCCCCACCGTGGGGTGTCGCGAAGGTCTTGTGGGTGTTGATGTGGACGATGTCGAAGCCCATGTCCCCGGGACGGCATCGACCCATGATCGCGTTGAGGTTCGCCCCGTCGTAGTACACGAGGCCCCCGGCATCGTGCACGATCCTGGCGATCTCCACGATCTCCTGCTCGAAGAGGCCGAGCGTGTTCGGGTTCGTGAGCATCAGGCCGGCGACCTCGTCGTCGATCAGCTTCTCGAGGGCCGACACGTCGACGAACCCGCGGGCGTCCGACGGGACCGGCACCGCGCGGAACCCGGCCAGCCGCACGCTGGCTGGGTTCGTCCCGTGCGCCGAGTCCGGGATGATCACCTTGGTCCGCACCTCGCCGCGCTCGCGATGGAACGCGCGCATCATCAGCAGGCCCGTCATCTCGCCGCAGGCGCCCGCGGGTGGCTGGACCGTGGCGCGCGCCATGCCGGTGATCTCGCACAGCGCGGCCTCGAGGCGCCACAGCATCTCGAGCGCGCCCTGGACCGTGTGATCGGGCTGGCGAGGGTGCAGCCGGCGGAACCCGGGCATCGCCGCGACCTCCTCGGCGACCTTCGGGTTGTACTTCATCGTGCACGACCCCAGCGGGTACACGCCGGTATCCACGCCGTAGTTCATCTGCGAGAGTCCCGTGTAGTGCCGGATCAGGTCGACCTCGGCCACCTCCGGAAGCGCCGCCGGGCGTCGACGGGCGTGTTCGTCGGGGACCCCCGCTTCGGGCACGTCGAGCGGACCGAACGTCGATGCGCGCCGGCCGGGGGCCGAGCGCTCGACGAGCGTCCGCGGACCGTCCGGCCCCTGCGTCCGCAGTGGCGCGCCCGTCACGCGAGCACCTCTGCGAGGGCCTCGGCGTAGGCGTCGATCTCGCCGCGGTCGCGCTTCTCGGTCACGGCCACGAGCAGCGCGTGCCCGTCCGCGTCCGGCAGCGGGATCCCGCCGAGGATCCCGTGATCGAGGAGGGCGTCGCGGACCTCCGCCGCCGGCATCGGCAGCCTGAGGGTGAACTCCTTGAAGAAGGGGGCGCCCGGGAACAGCAGCTCGACGCCCGGGACGGCGCACAGGCGCTCGGCCGCGTACGCGGCGCGCGACCGGCATTGGCGACCGAGCTCTCCGAGCCCGGCCGGCCCCAGCCACCCCAGGTAGATCGTCGCCGCGATCGCCATCAGCGACTGGTTCGTGCAGATGTTCGAGTTCGCCTTCTCGCGCCGGATGTGCTGCTCGCGCGCCTGCAGCGTCAGGACGTATCCCGGCTTCCCGTCGGCGTCGACCGTCTCGCCGACGATCCGCCCCGGCATCCGACGGACGTCGTCCATCCTGGCCGCGATCACGCCCAGGTACGGGCCGCCGTAGTTCAGGTGGTTGCCGAGGCTCTGCCCCTCCGCGACCGCGATGTCGGCACCCAGCTCGCCCGGAGGCGCGAGGACGCCCAGCGAGAGCGGATCGAAGACCTCGATCGCGTACGCTCCGCCGTCGCGAGCCGCGCCGACGAGCTCGCGGACGGGCTCGAGGATCCCGTACACGTTCGGATGCTGGACGATGACGGCCGCCACGTCCGGACCGACCCCAGGCTCCCCCCCGCGCCCACCGGGCACCGGGAAGATCTCGGGCGCGTAGCCGGCGCCGCGGCCGTAGGCCGTGAGCGTCTCGATCAGCCGTGGATCGACCCCGCCGGAGACCAGCACGCGTGTGCGGTCACCCGCCCGCGCCATGTTCACCGCCTCCACGAGCGCCGTGGCCCCGTCGTACAGGGACGCGTTGGACACCTCCATTGCCGTCAGCTCGCAGATCATCGACTGGAACTCGAACAACGCCTGGAGCACCCCCTGGGACAGCTCCGGCTGGTACGGCGTGTACGACGTGTAGAACTCGGACCGGCCCGCGAGCGCCCACACGAGCGACGGGACGTAGTGGTCGTAGGCGCCTCCTCCCGCGAAGCAGACGAGCTCGTCCGCATGTCGGTCGCGCGAGGCCAGCGCACGGAGGTCGGCGACGATCTCCATCTCGGATACCCCCGGCGCCAGGTCCAGGGGGCGGTCGAGCCTGACCTCGTCCGGGATCTCATCGAAGAGGTCGTCGACCGTCCCGACGCCGATCGTCGCGAGCATCCGCTCGACCTCGGCCTCGGTGTGCGGTGCGAACCTCACGCGTCAGATGGTACGGCGGGGTCACCGGAGCGACGGACCGGCCCCCCGATCACCCGGACTCGTCCTCCAACCCGTACTTCGTGACCAGCGAGAGGTAGTCGCGTTGGTAGAAGACCTTGCAGCGGATCTCCGGGTACCGCTCGCGGAGCCGCCGCACCTTGCGGTTCTTCTTCGTCACCAGCTTCTGGTTGAGGGTCGTGATCTCGATGTACAGGTCGTAGGACGGCAGGTAGAAGTCGGGCGTGAACCGCTGCACGACCGCGCCTTCCTTGTCCCACTCGATGTCGAAGGACGTGGGTTCGTACTCCCACTCGATCCCGTAGAAGTCCAGCAGCTGGGCGAACTGACGCTCGCTGGCGTGGGCGAAGCGGACGCTGTCGCTCTTGCGCGCGGGCTCGTCGGCCGCGGGTTCCGCGCTCACGACCCTCCGGCGGCCGCCCGGGTCTTCGGGCTCGTCCCCGCCTCGATGCTTCCCTCGATGTCGTCCCACACCTTGTCCACGGCGATCGCGAACACCGCTTGCCCGTTGCGCAGGAGATCCACCACCGCCTCGGGCGAGTGCGCTTCGTACACGCGGTTGCCGTCGGAGAACAGCGTCGCCCCCTCGGGCGGTCGCCCCATGTCCCGCAGGTGTTCGACCGCCTTGCGGACCCGCTGGAGCGATACGCCGGTGTCGAGCAGGTTCTTGATGATCCGGAGGGTGACCAGGTCCCGGAACGCGTACAGCCGCTGCGAGCCTGAGCCGTGCGCGTCGCGCACGGAGGGGGTCACGAGCTCGGTCCGCGCCCAGTAGTCCAGCTGCCGGTAGCTGATGCCGACGATCCGGCAGACCTCGGGGACGCGGAAACCCTGCTCCGTCATCACAGCTCCGTAATCACCTCGATGTGTTTCGGCAGCGTAAGGGCTCACCCGGTACCTGTCAACGAACGGGTTCGCGAAGGGCGCAGATGGGGTACGGGCGACCCCGGATGGCCGACACCCTCCCCCGGCCGGGGCTCAAGCCGGGGGGGTGGGTCGCCGATGAAGGACCAGACGACGCTGGACCGAGGGAGCCATGACCCCGACACCCACACGACGGCACGGTGGCAGGATCGCCACGGCGATCGCGTTGTCCGTCGCGGTCGGGACGCTGGTGGGGATCGCTCCGGCCGGGGCCGCGCGGCTCCCGGTCCACGCGACCCCCGTCGTCGCCGCGCCCGCGGGTGCCGACCGGCTCCGCGTCGGCGAGGACGCCTGGCAGCTCCTCCGGCTCACGAACGCCGCGCGCGAGCGACGTGGCCTCGAGGTCCTGCAGCTGGACCGCGAGGCGTCGCGGATCGCCCGCCGTCACAGCACGACGATGGCGGCCGCGAACGACCTCTTCCACACGACCGACGTGTCTCCCTACCTCGACGGGATCGACTGGCATCGCTGGGGCGAGAACGTCGGCTACACGCCCGGGAGCATCGAGGGCCTACAGGACGCGTTCATGGACAGCACGCCGCACCGACACAACGTCCTCGAGCCGGAGTTCCGGCGCGTCGCGATCGGGACGGTCCGCGTCGACGGGGTCCTGTGGGTGACGCTGTTCTTCTACGGCTGACCCGAGCCGCGCTCAGCTCTCGAAGTCCTCGGGGCTCACGTTGTCGAGGAACTCACGGAACTTCTCCACCTCTTCCTCCTCGTCACCCGGGATGAGGATCGAGGCCTCGTCGAGGACGTCCTCGCTCGCGTAGATCGGCGTGGCCATCCGAACGGCGAGGGCGATCGCGTCCGACGGACGGGAGGAGATCTCGAAGCTGTCGGTGCCCCGCTGCATGCGGATCGTCGCGTAGAACGTGCTGTCGCGGAGCTCGGTCACGACGATCCGCTCGACCGCGATCGCCAGGTCCTCGAGGATGTTCTTCAGCAGGTCGTGCGTCATCGGCCGCGGCGTCACGACGCCCTGCAGCGAGAGCGCGATCGCGGCCGCCTCCGACGCCCCGATCCAGATCGGGAGGTACCGCTCCCCGTGTCGTTCGCGGAGCAGCACGATCGGCTGGTTCGTGGGCAGCTCCACGCGCACGCCGGTCAGCTCCATCTCGACCACGGAGCCACTGTACGGTCACCCTCCGGACCGGGCAACCTGCGGGGCGCGCTAGCCGGTCGCCGAGAGCAGCGGCTCCAACTGCGCCGGGTCGTCGTGGACCGCCTTCGCGTCCTCGACCGCGTAGATGTCGGGGAGGTTGCGGAACCGCTCGGCGACGTCGAGGCCGTACCCGACGACGAAGCGGTCGGGACACTCGAACCCCGCGTAGCGGACGGCGAGCGGCGCGATCCGTCGAGCGGACTTGTCGAGCAGGGTGCAGACCTCCAGGCTGGCCGGCCGCCGCGACCTGAGCACCGACAGCAGGTACGAGAGCGTGAGCCCGGTGTCGACGATGTCCTCGACCAGGATCACGTCCCGCCCGGTGAGATCGACCTCGAGGTCGAGGAGGATCCGCACCCGGCCGAGCGACTCTTCCGCGTCGCCGTAGCGGCTGATGGCCATGAAGTGGACCTCGAGCGGCAGCTGGATCTGCCGGATCAGGTCCGCGAGGAACACGGTTCCGCCCTTCAGCACCGAGATCAGCACGGGATCCCGCCCCGCGTAGTCCCCGGTGATGGAGCGGCCGAGCTCCTCGACCCGGCGGCGGATGTCCTCGCGCCCGAACAGGACGGTCGCGACCTCCGTCATACGGCCGCAGGGTAACAGGCGTCATCTGGCCGACCCGGGAGGATCAGCCGAAGATCGCGGAGACGGCCGCGCCGATCCCGCGGGCGACGGCGGACGCCGCACGCCCCCACCAGGTCCCGTCCGGGGGGGCAGGTGGCGGAGGGACGGCCGCGACGACCAACGGCACGCTGCCGAGGTCGAACCCGGGGATGGTGACGCGCAGGGTCGCGACGCGTTCGCCCGGTGCGGGCGGATAGGCCGCCTCGGGATCGACCTCGATGCGCCGGCGGACATCGTCGAGCGCGGCGGTCGCCACCAACGCGACCAGGCGGGCACCGGTCTCGACCGGCACCGCTCCCCCGACGAGCGAGACCACGCCGGATGGCTCCCCCGCCTCCACGAACGTGTGCTCCTCGAAGGCCGCGAAGCCATGGTCGAGCAGTGCCGCAGCGTCGGAGAACGCGTCGCTCGGAGCCCCGAGCACCACGGCGACCAAGCTCCGGCCGTCCCGCTCGGCGACCGCCACGACGCAGTACCCCGCGGCCGACGTGTAGCCCGTCTTCACGCCGACCGCACCGGCGTAGAGCCAGAGCATCGCGTTGCGGTTCTGCAGCTCGCGCGTCGACCCGTCGGGCGCCGGGACCGAGGCGTGCATCTGGGCGACGATCGGAGCGAAGCCGTCCGTGCGGTAGGCGGCACGCGTGAGCGTGACCAGATCCTGCGCGGTCGAGGTCCCGCGATCGTCCAGACCGTTCGGGGAGCGGAACCGCGTCCGCTGCAGCCCGAGCCGCCGGGCCCGACGGTTCATCGATCGGACGAACCGGTCCTCGGACCCCGAGACGTGATCGGCGAGGGCGATCGCCGCGTCGTTCGCGGACTGCAGCATCAGCGCATCGAGCAGATGCGCCACCGAGATCCGCTCCCCGGCCCGCAAGCCGAGCGCGGCCACACCGCCAGGGTCGTCGATCACGGCGTCGGGCTGCACGGTGACGACCTCCGATGGCTCCGTCCGCTCGAGCGTCAACAGGGCCGTCATGATCTTCGTCAGGCTCGCGATCGAACGACGTGCCCTCGGATCCTTCGCGTAGAGCACCTGACCCGAGGACAGCTCCGCGAGGACGGCGGACGCGGCCGAGAGCTCGGGGACCGCGAGCGGGTCCGCGGGCGTGTCGAGGGCAGACGGGAACGGCGAGAGCGACCCGTCCGGCGGGACGGGCGTGGGCGGCGGCGGCGCGAGCTGCGCCGAGGCGAAGCCGATCACCGAGACGTGCAGGGCGACGATCGCTACGACCAGCGCGCCGGCGCGCCACGTCCGCCGCGACGCCGGGGTCACGCGCTCTGCATGTTGCCCCGCAGGTTCACCCGCAGCAGGGCCTGTTTGAACTTGCGGGAGGTCGACGCCAGGTCGGTGAGCGTCTGCGACGCCGCGCGGCGCGCGTCCGGGTTCTTCTGGCGGAGGGTCGGCGCCACGATCGCCTCGAAGAACGTCGCCTCACGATCGGAGAAGTGCTTGTACATCGTGAGGTGACGCGGCTCGATCCCGTGGCGGAAGAAGTCCTTCACGATCGACAGGAGGATGTAGTCGTCGCCGTCGTAGTACCGGGCACCGTCGGGTCCGTGCGAGCAGACGATCCCGAAGGATTCGAGCTCCTTGATCCGGTCGCGCTCGACGCCCGTGGCGGCCGACATCTCCTCGAGGGTCATCTGGAGGCCGGTGGGGGCCTCGGCGAGCTCCTCCACACCCCCCGCGCCGTCGCCCTCCGAGTCCACGGCCTCCGGGCCGAGCTCGCCCTCCTCGCCCTCCTGCTTCAGCAGACGCTCCTTGATCACCTTGAGCGGGAGGTACTCGTCGCGCTGCATCCGCAGGATCGACTTCAGCCGATCCACGTCTTGCGCGTAGAACTTGCGGTACCCCGACGGGGTCCGCTCGGGCTCGATCAACCCTTCGGCCTCGAGGAACCGGATCTTGGAGATCGTGATGTCGGGGAACTCGGCCTTGACCGAGACCAGGACCTCGCCGATCGATTGGTAGCTCCGCGTGCCCGCCATGCGCTCACTCCCCTGCCGAGAAGAACACCAGCTTGAACTTGCCGATCTGCACTTCGTCCCCGCTGGCGAGCTTCGTCTCGTCCACCTGCTCGCCGTTGACGTAGGTCCCGTTCAGGCTCCCGACGTCGCCGACGGAGAACGACCCGTCGGCGCGTCGCACGATCTGCGCGTGCTTGCGGGAGACCGTCACGTCGTCGAGGAAGACGTCGCTCTCGGGCGCGCGGCCGACCGATGTCGAGTCCTGCTCGAGGAGGAAGGTCGACCCCGCGTTCGGTCCACGCTTGACCAGAAGCAGACCCTGACCGGCTTCGAGTTCGTCGTGAGGGAAGGGGAACTCGTCCTGCGCCTCATCTTCGGCCTCGACCGGGGTGAGCGAGAGCGTGGGGTCATCCTGGAGTGGATGACCGCAGCTCGCGCAGAAGCGCGCGTCGTCCCGGTTCGGATGTCCACAGTTGGTACAGAACACCGTGAAGTCTCCCCAGATGCTGGCCTGGACACGACGGTCGAGGTCCAGGTGGAACCGTCAACCCTCGACGGTCGATGGACGTTACCGCCGGGTGAAGGAAGGGTCAACCGCACCCGCGACCAACCGTCGAGGGGCGCGAGGGTTGAGGCTGAAGGAGGGGTCGACCCGGTTCAGGGTTCCTCGCCGGTCTCCACGAACGCTCGATACGCGGCAGCGTCGAGGAGCCCGGCGAGCGGGTCCGGGGCCGACGGGTCGATCGCGACGAGCCAGCCGTCCCCGTACGGCTGCTCGTTCACGAGCTCGGGGCGATCGGCGATCGCCTCGTTGCGCTCCGCGATCGTCCCCGACACGGGGCTGTACACGTCCGAGACCGACTTCGTCGATTCCACCTCGCCGAGCGGGGCGTGGGCCTCGACGGCCGCGCCCACGTCCGGGAGATCCACGTACACGACGTCCCCGAGGGCGTCCTGCGCGTAGTCGGTGATCCCGACGCGGATGCGCCCGCCCTCGTCCCGCGCCCACTCGTGTTCCTTCGTGTACCGCAGGTCGTCCGGGTAGTCCACGGCGGTCGGCTCCTCCCCTGCTCTCGTCGCCCCATGGGCGACGTCGGTCGGCGTGGAACGATAACGCTCCGGCTCAGCGCGTGCGCGCGTCGGCGCGGCGGATGTCACGCGCGTACACCCACGCCGCGACGTAGTACTCGACGATGCCCACCGCGAAGGCCGCCCAGCCGACGACCGAGGCGGCCTCCGCCAGGGGAAGACCCAGGTCGGCCCAGGCGATCGCGGGGATCGCGAACATCAGCGAGAACGTCGCGAGCTTCCCGATGAAGCGCACGTCGATCCGCACGTGATGGCGCGCCATCGCGAGCGTCCCGCCGATGAGGACGGCGACGTCGCGGACGAGGATGAGCAGAGCCGCCCACAGGGGGAACACGCCCCGCACGACCAGGGCGATGAGCCCCGCGGCGATCGCCACCCGATCGGCGACCGGGTCGAGGACCTTCCCCAGCTCGGAGACCTGCCCTGTCCTGCGGGCGACGAGCCCGTCCACCCAGTCCGTCGCCACGACGACCGCGAACAGGAGCAACCCGGCGGTCGTCGTGTCGTCGTCGATGATCAGGACGACGAAGACGGGCGTCAGGAGGATCCGGACGAACGAGATCGCGTTCGGGACCGTCAGGATTCGGGACGGATCGCGCGCGGATCCGTTCATCCCGTCCATCGGTCGGGACGGCGGGACTTGAACCCGCGACCCCTGGTCCCCCAGACCAGTGCGCTACCAGACTGCGCCACGTCCCGATCGGCGCGGGGTGCGAGCACCTCGAGCCATCGACAGCGTAGGCCAGCAGCGATGGGGCGTCACCCTCTCGCGCACGACGGGACTTGGTAGCGTGCGGCGATGCCCGACCCGGCTGGCGTGCAGGCCGACCTCGCGTTCCTCGGCGGCGGCGTCTACACGGTAGATACGACGTCGCGGTGGGCGGAGGCGGTCGCGGTGCGCGAGGGTCGGATCGTCGCGGTGGGACCGGACGCCCGGATCCGCGAGCGGATCGGGCCGTCGACGCGGACCGTCGATCTCCGGGGCCGGATGCTCCTGCCCGGCTTCCAGGACGCGCACGTCCACGCGATCGGAGCCGGCATGGACCGGCTCACGGTGGACCTGTCGCCGGCCCACGACATCGCCGGCTACGCGGAGCGGATCCGCGCCTACGCGCACGCTCACCCCGAGGTCGAGTGGATCCGCGGCGGAGGATGGTCCATGGACGTCTTCCCGGGCGGGACCCCCACGCGCGAGACCCTCGACGAGATCGTGGCAGACCGGCCGGTCTTCCTCTCCAACCGCGACAACCACGCCGCGTGGGTGAACTCACGCGCGCTCGACCTCGCGGGGGTGGACCGAAGGACCGTGGATCCGACGGACGGACGCGTCGAACGGCTGGCCGACGGATCCCCCCAGGGCACGCTGCACGAGGGCGCCATGCTCCTGGTTCGGCGCCACGTCCCCGACCCCGGAGTCGACCAGTTGCTGGACGCGCTGATGGACGCGCAGGCCTACCTGCATGCCCTCGGCATCACCGCCTGGCAGGAGGCGATCGTCGGTGCCTATCCGACGATGCCGGATGCGACCGATGCGTACCCCGCCCTGGAGGCGGCCGGGCGTCTGACCGCCCGGGTCACCGGCGCCCTGTGGTGGCGCCGCGACCGGGGCCCCGAGCAGATCGCGGACCTCGTCGAAACGCGCGCACGCACGACGGGGGCGCGGTACCGACCGACGACGGTGAAGATCATGGTCGACGGCATCGTCGAGAACCGCACGGCGGCGATGGTCGATCCGTATTCGGACGGCGGCGGGAACGGCCTCGCCTACGTGGAGCGCTCGACCCTCATCGAGGCGGTCGCCCGCCTCGATGAGGAGGGGTTCGACGTCCACCTGCACGCCATCGGCGATCGAGCCGTCCGCGACGCCCTGGATGCGGTCGCGCAGGCTCGCGACTCCAACGGGCACCGCGGTCGTCACCACGTGGCTCACCTCCAGGTCGTGGATCCGCGAGACACGCGGAGGTTCGCCCGTGCCGGGGTCACGGCGAACCTCCAGATGCTCTGGGCGGCCGACGACGCCGCGATGGCGACCCTCACCGTCCCGGCCCTCGGGCCCGAGCGATCCACATGGCAGTACCCGTTCGGATCCCTGGCCGCATCGGGAGCGACCCTCTGCGCCGGCAGCGACTGGCCGGTGTCGACCCCGGACGTGTTGCAGCAGATCTTCGTGGGCGTGGAGCGGGTCAGCCCGGCGGGCTATCCGTACGGTGGCGGCACCGAGCCCTTCCTCCCCCACGAACGCATCACGCTCCCGCAGGCGCTCCGTGCCTTCACGATGGGCTCCGCGTACGTGAACCGACTCGAGACCCTCACCGGCTCGATCGAGGTGGGGAAGGCCGCGGACCTGGTGGTCCTGTCGGCGAACGTCTTCGAACCCGGCGGGCTCGCGGCGGCGCGCCCGCTCCTGACGGTCGTCGACGGGTCCCCCGTCTTCGAGGACCCCACGCTCTGACCGCCCGGCCGCGGGACCGTCCGCGACGCCCGACCGATCTCATCGCTCCGCCCGCGAACCCCCACGACGCCGCTCCCGGAACCGAAGCCGGATCGGGACACCGTCCAACTCGAACGTGCGACGGAGCCGGTTCTCGAGGAACCGCCGGTAGCCCGCGTCGGGCTCCTTCCCGCCGAACAGCACGAACGTCGGCGGGCCCCCGGAGACCTGCGTCCCGTAGTGGATCGTCCCCACGCCTCGGGGCGTCGGGCGCTCGCGCTGCGCCTGCTGGAGCACCTCGTTCACGCGGGACGTGGCGACGCGGTGTGTCCACCTCTCGTGCAGGTCGAGCAGGATCGCCGGCAACCGATACACGCCCTGGCCCGTCCTGGCCGACGTGCGCAGCACCCCTGCCCGCGCGAACGGCACGAGATCGTCCCTCAGGGCCTTGAACCGTCGGTCGCGCTCCTCGACGAGATCCCACTTGTTGGCCACCACCACGAGCCCGCGCCCCGCCTCCAAGATCCGCACGGCGATCTTCTTGTCCTCGCCGGTGAGCCCGTCGACCGCCTCGATCACGAGCACACCGACGTCGGCGCGCTCGATCGCTTCCGCTGCCCGCAGGAAGCTGTAGTACTCGACGCCCTGCACCTTCGTGCGACGTCGCATCCCCGCCGTGTCGACGAACCGAGCGGGGCCCGACGGCCAGCTGACCACGGCGTCCACGCTGTCCCGCGTCGTCCCGGCCTCCTCGTAGACGACGGACCGCTCGTCGCCCACCAGCCGGTTGAACAGCGACGACTTGCCCACGTTCGGACGGCCCACCAGGGCGAACCGCGGCTCGGTCGTCGCGGGCTCGTCCTCCCGCGCTCGCTCCGGAAGCAGCTGGATGATGCGATCCAGGAGCTCCCCGCTCCCCCGACCGTGCAGGGCGCTGACGGCGACCGGCTCGCCCAAGCCGAGGGCGAACAGCGCCGCCACCTCCGCCTCCAGCGGTTCCGCGTCCACCTTGTTGGCGACGACGACGATGGGGACCGACGCGCGACGCAGTCGGCGCGCCAGCCGCGCGTCCTCCTCGGTGATGCCGGCCTGGGCGTCGACCACCAACAGGACGACGTCGGCCTCGCCGGCCGCCCGTTCGGCCTGCCCGGCGACCAGCGCCTCGATCCCTCGGGCGGACGACGTGAACCCGCCGGTGTCGATCAACCGGAACCCCCGGCCCCGCCATGAGGCCTCGAGCTCGATCCGGTCGCGGGTGACGCCGGGCATCGGGTGGGCGATCGCGGCGCGCCGGCCGAAGAGGCGGTTCACCAGGGTCGACTTGCCCACGTTCTGCCGCCCGACCACGGCGATCGCGGGGAGGCGCTCGCTCACCGATGCCCCCCGGTCCGCTCCTCGATCGCGGCGAGGGCGACTCGCAGCGCCTCCGGCGCATCGGTCCGTCCCGTATCGATCACGATCGCGCCCGGGACCGGCTCGAACGGGTTCAGGGACGCGTCGGCGGCGTCACGGGCGTGCAAGGCGGCCTCGGTCGCGCGGGCGTCCTCGGTCCGCTCGGGAACGCGCCGGGCGGCTCGGGCCCCGGGGTCCGCGACGAGGAAGATCTTGACCGCGGCATCCGGGAAGACGACCGATCCGATGTCCCGCCCCTCGACCACGGCTCCCACACGACCGAGCGCACGCTGGCGTTCGTGCATCAACGCCCGGACCTCGGGGTGGCTGCTGACCTGCGAGACGGTGGCGTCGACCGCCGAACCCTCCAGTTCGGGTTCGGGTACGTTCCCGCCGATCCGCAGCCGGCTCCCGGGCGCGCGATCGAGTGAGAAGGTCAACCCCTGCATGAGGTGCGCGAGGCCGGCGCCATCGCCGGGGTCGACGCCTCGTCGCAGCGCCTCGAGGGTGAGGGCTCGGTACATCGACCCGGTGTTGAGGTAGGGAAGGCCGAGCGCCTCGGCGACCCCTCGGGCGAGCGTGCTCTTGCCCGAGCCCGCGGCGCCGTCGATCGCGATCACCAGCGCGGAGTGGCCGGATGCGTCGGGCTCGGTCCGGTCGCTCACGGGAGTGCCTCCACCGCCCCCCCGAGGTCGGCGAGGCGGGCCGCGAACCCCGGGTAGGAGATCTCGGCCGCCTGCGCCCCCTCGATCGTGCTCGATCCCTGCGCCGCGAGCGCCGCGACGACGAACGCCATCGCCAGACGGTGGTCGCCGAGGGAACCCGCCACGCCCCCGGCGAGGCCGCCCCCCGTCACGACCAGGTCGTCCCCCGCGACGTCCGCCCGACCGCCGAGCGCCGAGAGCCCGTCCGCGACGCCAGCCAACCGGTCGCTCTCCTTGACCCGGAGCTCGCCCGCGCCCTCGAACCGCGTCTCGCCCCCTGCCGTCGCCGCGACGGCTGCGAGGACCGGAACCTCATCGATCACGGATGGGAGCTCACCTCGATCGATGCGCGTCCCGGTCGGGCGCGCCCCGGCCTGCACGATGACCTCCCCCACCGGTTCGCCGAGCTCCTCCCCCGTGATGCGCTCGACGATCGACACCCCCATCCGCCGGAGCACACGGAGGAAGCCGAGCCGGGTGGGATTCAGCCCGACGTCGCGCACGGTCAGCGCCGCGCCGGTCACCACGCTCGCCCCGATCAGGAACGCCGCCGACGAGGGGTCCCCCGGGACGCGCGCCTCGAACCCCGCGTGCTGGAACGGCTCGATCGCGATCTCGGTCCCCAGGCGGTCGACCCGCCCGCCCAGCGCCGCGATCGCGCGCTCGGTGTGATCGCGGCTCGCGACGGGCTCGACGACCGTCGTGCGATCGGTGGCCGCGAGCCCGGCCAGCAAGATCGCGCCCTTCACCTGCGCCGACGGGTTCGGGAGCTCGTACCGGATCCCGCGCAAGCGGCCCCCCTCCACCGTCATCGGCGCGTGGCCGTCCGTGGTCGAGACGCGTGCACCCATCGCCCGCAGCGGCGCCGCGACGCGCTCCATCGGCCGACCGGTGAGGCTCGCGTCCCCGACGAGCACCGTTCGGAAGGGCGCCGCCGCCGCGACCCCCGCCAGGAGGCGCATCGCGGTCCCCGAGTTGCCGCAATCCAGGGGTGCCTCGGCCTCGACCAGCGCCGAACGACCCTCACCTTCGACCTCAAGGGCCACCCTCGCGACGCCGTCGCGATCGACGTTCCACGTGGAACCGTGACCCTCGGCGCGCGCGCCACCGTTCCGCGCCCAAGCCTCGAGTGCAGGTCGAGCCGATGCGGTCAGGGCCGCGAGGGCGGCCGCCATCGACCGCACGTCGAGGGAGGGGGGAAGCCCGACCAGACGGCTCGGCCCTGCCGCCGTCGCCGCGAAGATGAGCCAGCGGTGGGCGATCGACTTGTCGCCCGGCACGATGGCCACACCGCCCACCGTTGGGCCCGGACGCACGTGGAACCGCACCCGCGCTCCCTCAGGCCAGCCGGATCGGGTCGAACGACCTGCCGGCCAGGACGTCGACGGCGGCACCGGCTTCCGCGGCGGCCACCGTCAGATGGACCGTCCCGCGGCCGCCCTCCGGCGAATGCACGATCTGGAGGTCCTCGATGTTCACGCCGCCCTCCGCCATCGCGCTCGTGAGCTCGGCGAGCGCGCCGGGCCGGTCCGGCACCTGCACCTGCAGGACCGCGACCCCGGCGCGGACCGTGGGCTTGGCCGCGAGGGTGAGCCGCGCCCGCTTCGCTCGATCGAACAGCGCCTCGAGGTCGGCGGCTCGCCCGGCCGAGATCAGGGTTCGGAGCTCCGCGAGACGCGCGGTGTAGAGATCCAGCGCGGGCACGATCGCGTCCCGGTTCGCGAGCAGGATCGCGCTCCAGAGCCCCGGGTTCGACGCGGCGAGCCGCGTGAGATCACGGAACCCGCCGGCGGCCAACAAGAGGATCTCGGGCTCGTCCGCCTCCTCGGTCGCGGCGAGCTCCATCAGGGTCGTCGATGCCACCTGGGGCAGGTGGCTGACGAACGCCACGAGCCGGTCGTGGCGTTCGGGCTCCATCACGACCGGCCGCGCCCCGATCCGCGCGATCCACGCGGACAGGCGCTCGACCGCCGCCGGCGCCGTCCCCTCGGTCGGGGTCAGGACCCAGACGATCCCATCCACGATCGACGGCGCGGCATGCTCGGGACCGGAACGCTCGGACCCTCCCATCGGATGCCCGGGGACGAACCGCGACGAACCGCTCACGCCGGCGACCGCCGCCGCGACGTGCCCCTTGATGCTGGCGGCATCGGTCACGATCGCCTCGGGGGCCAGGGCGAGGCACGCCACGACCAGGTCCGGCACGACCTCGACCGGGGCGCACACCACGACGATATCGGCGTCCGCGACGCAGGCGTCGAGGGTGGGCGCCGGCTCCATCCCCGACCGCTCCGCCGCCCGGCGCGCGTGGTCCGGATCCGGATCCCACCCGCGGATCGACGATCCCACGCGTGCGGCGGCCATCGCGATCGAGGTCCCGATGAGCCCGGTCCCGACGATCGCCACGCGTTCAGGCGGGGTCGAGGTCATCGCGCAACGATTCCGCGCCGTCGAGGTAGACGTGGATCACCTCGTCGAGCCGCCGGTCCGAGTGGAAGTGCATCAGCACCCGGACCACCGACGGCTTCGAGCCTTCGACGGGGATCTCCCGAGCGCAGAGCAGCGGGACCATGCCCAGGCCCATCCGGCGCGCGGCCTCGGCCGGGAAGGCCGAACGGAGGTCCTCCGTCGTGGTGAACAGGATGCTGATGAGGTCGTCCGTCGGGACGGTGTTCGCCGCCATCAGCTCCGTGAGCAGCCGCTCCGTCGCCTCGAGCACCACGGGGGCTCGATCCCCCCCCACCACGATCGCGCCGCGCGCCGCTCGGACCCTCATCGCCGCCCCAACCGGTCGGGGACCGTCCCCGAGACCGGCCGTCAGGCTACCTGTCCGTCGCTCGCGCGAGGGCGCGGATCTCGTCCGGGTCGAGCGGTCGCAACGCCCCCGGTTCGAGTCCGCCGAGCCGGATGGGACCGACCCGAAGGCGCACCAGGCGCACCACCGGGAGCCCGACCGCGGCCAGCAGCCGGCGCACCTCGCGCTTGCGGCCCTCGGTCATGACGACGCGCAGGGACGCGCGTCCCTTGCTGCGGTCCACGACCCGCACCCGCACGACGCGGGCGGGGCCGTCCTCGAGCTCGACCCCGTGTCGCAGGAGCGCGAGGCGCCGGTCCGTCGGCCCTCCGGCCACCTCCGCCAGGTACTCCTTCTCGATCCCGTACCGCGGATGCATCACGCGGTTGGCCAGCTCGCCGTCGTTCGTGAGCAGCAGCAGGCCCTCCGTGTCCCGATCCAGACGCCCGACCGGGAACACCCGAGGTCCGTCGGGCGGGAGGTAGGTGCTGATGTCGGGGCGACCCTGCGGATCGCGCATCGTGGTGATGACCCCCGGCGGCTTGTTCAGCGCGTAGTACCTCACGTTCGGGTCGAGGTTGAGGGTCACTCCGTCGACCTCGATCGCGTCGCGCTCCGCGTCGACCCGGTCGCCGAGCGTCGCCACCCTTCCGTTCACGGTGACCCGTCCTGCGGCGATCAGCTCCTCGTTCGCGCGCCGAGATCCGTACCCGGCGCGCGCCAAGGCTCGCTGCAACCGCTCCTCGGACATCATGCCCCGGAAGCGTCGCGCGCCGGGTCGTCCCCGTCGGCGTCGTCCGCGTCCGGCGCGCCGGCATCCGCGGACGCGTCGTGCGAGCCGTCGGCGTCCTCCGCATCGGCACCGAGCAGCGGCGCCAGCGACGGCAAGGCGGCGAGCGACGGGAGCCCGAGCCGTTCCAGGAAGCCCGGCGTCGTCCCGTACAGCACCGGTCGGCCCGGCACCTCCTCCCGGCCGGCCTCCTCGATCAGGCCCTTGTCGGCGAGCGCCCGCAGGACGCCGTCGGAGTTCACGCCGCGGATCGCGGAGACCTGATGGCGCGTGACCGGCTGCTTGTACGCGACGATCGCCAGCGTCTCGAGCGCCGCCTTCGTCAGCCGCGCCTGTCTCGACGACAGGACGAACCGTTCCACCACCGTCG
>DATBLY010000153.1:0-6425 GCA_036555125.1 Actinomycetota bacterium
CTTCGCCGATCCCGACGGGTATCCGTGGGAGGTGGCCTGGAACCCGTTCTTCCCGCTCGACGCCGACGGACTGCTGGAGATGCCGTAGGGCGACGAGGCGCTCAGCCCGGCCGCTTCCGCGCCTTCCAGACCTCCTCGATCGGCCACGTCCGCGACCACGCGAACGAGGCCAGGTCGTCGCTCGGGACGTCCGCGCCATGCTCGGGCGCCCGCACCTCGATCAGGTCCTCGACCTCGAAGCCGGACCGCCGGAGCAACCGGATCATGTCGCCGTGCGGGATGAAGAAGTCGACGGCGTCGTCGTCCTCCGGCCATTCGAACCGGTGCATCCCCCAATGAGCTCGTTGGAGCTGTTCGGTCGCGGGCCCTACCTCCGGGACCGTCAGCATGAAGACGTACGAGTGACCCAGGAACACGAGCTGCCCGCCGGGGCGGAGGATCCGCGCCGCCTCGGGGATCCACCGGTACGGATCGCACCAGATCGCCGCGCCGTACTCTGAGATCGCCAGGTCGAACGATCCGTCGGCGAACGGGGCCCGCTCCGCGTCGGCATGGACCAGCGGGAACCGCAGGCCGAACTCGTCCTGGAGGATCCGCGCGGTCGCGAGCTGCCCTCCAGAGTTGTCGAGACCGACTGGCCGGGCCCCTCGGCGGGCGAGCCAAGCCGAGACGTACCCCGTGCCGCACCCCAGCTCGACCACGTCGAGGCCGGCCACGTCGGGGAGCAGCCCGACCTCGGATTCCGGAGCCTTCCAGATCCCCCACGCGGGCTCCTCGTTCCACGACACCCGTCCGCGCTCGACCCAGTTGACGGCGTCGCGGTCCCACGACTCCCGGTTCCGGCGGACGTGGTCCTCCGGGTCGGGGGCGTCGCCCGCGCCGTGTGGACCGGCCGGTGCGCGGTCGTCGGTGGTCATGTGGTCGAACGATAGCGAGCGAGGGCGCGCTCGACGGCGTCGACGACGCCGTCGAGCGTATGGGGCCGGGCGACGGCGTGGACGACCAGCCCGTGACCGCGCGCTTCGCGCGCGGTCACGGGCCCGATGCAGACCACGCGCGGGTCGCCGCGCACCGCGCGGAGCGCGCCGACGAACCCGCGGACGGTCGATGCGCTCGTGAACGTGATCGCGTCCACCTCGCCCGATCGGAGCGATGCGCGGGCCTCGGGCGGCAGCGACCGCGCCATCTGCGTCCGGTAGGCATCGACCCGGGTCGGTGCCCATCCCTTCTCGGCGAGCGCATCCTCGAGCCCCGCGGGAGCGATGTCGGCTCGGGCGCACAGGACGCGGCCCTCGCCGCGCGGGAACGCGCGGGCGAGTGCCGCGGTCGTGAAGGTCGTGGGGCGCAGGTGCGGCGTCCGGCGCGACCAGCGCCGGAACGCCGCCGCCGTCCCGTCGCCGATCGCCGCGACGCACGCGCGGAGGTCTGCCGGCGAGTCGAGGCGGTCGGCGAGCATCGCCACGGTCCGCGGGCTGGTGAGCACGACCCACGCGAAGCGCCCCGCGGTCAGATCGCCCAGGGCCCGCGTCAGCGCGGCGGAGCGTGCGGGGACGATCCGGATCGCCGGGGCGAGGACGACACGCGCGCCGCGACGCTCGAGGCGCCGCGCGAGCACCGCCGCCTCGTCCTGCGGACGGGTGACGAGGACGACGCGTCCCGCGAGCGATCCGGGCCCGGATGTGGGGGTCACGCGTCGTCGCCGAGGGAGGTCGCGCCCGACGTCACCTCGGCCAGGATCGCCTCGGCGCCCTGCGCGATGAGCCCCTTCGTCACCTGCTCCGCGGCCTCCTCCGCGAACCTGGCCTCGGCGCTCGAGCGAAGGATGGTCGCCCCGTCGGGCGTCGCGACCACGGCCGTCAGATGCACACGCCCGTGGTCGGCGACCGCGAACGCCCCGAGCGGGAGCGCGCATCCTCCGCCCAGGCGCCACATCACGGATCGTTCCGCGTCCAGGGCGTGGTGGCTGTGGGGATCGTCGATCCGGGCGAGGGCTTCGAGGGCGGCCGCGTCGTCTTGCCGGCATTGGACGGCGAGCGCGCCCTGCCCCGGGGCCGGGACCATCACGTCGAGCTCGAGTGCGTGGGCGTTCGGGGGGCGCAGACCCAGCCGGGCCAGGCCGGCGGCCGCCAGGACGGCAGCGTCGGCCTCGCCGGCCTCGAGCTTGCGCAGCCGCGTGTCGACGTTGCCGCGCAGGCCCACGAACGCGATCCCGGGGAACGCCGCCAGGAGCTGGGCGCGGCGGCGGACGCTGTCCGTCCCGACCGAGGCGCCCGCCGGGAGGACGCCCTCCTCGCGCAGCACCAGGACATCCGAGGGATCGGCGCGCGGCGGGACGGCTCCGATCGTCAGGGCGTCCTCGTCCTCCGCGGGGAGATCCTTCGCGGAGTGCACGGCGAGGTCGATCCGCTCGTCGATCAGGGCATCCACGATCGCGTCGGTCCACAGGCCCTTCAGCCCCGCGGACGTCCCCGCGATCCGGGGGAGATCCTCGTCGCCCGCCGTCGCCAGGGGCACGAGCTCGCCGTCGACGCCGTGCTCGGCGAGACGGATCCGCACCTCCTCGGCCTGGGCCAGGGCGAGCGCCGACCGGCGGGTGCCGATCCGGAGGCCCGTCACGAGACGTCGGGATCGATGCCGAGGAGCTCGGCGAGGAGCCGTGCGTGCGCTCGCTCGCTCCCCGGCTCGGTGCGCTCCTTCAGCTCGACGATGGGGTCGTGCAGGAGCTTCGCGGCGATCCCACGCGCCAGCGATTCGACCGCCGATCGCTCCTGCGGCGTCAGGTCGGCCAGGCGCGTCGCCTGCCGATCCAGCTCTCGCTGGACGATCTGGGCGCCTCGCTCGCGGATCGCGCGGATCAACGGCGCGAGGTCGTCCGCCCGTCGCCGGACGACGAACCGCCGGACCTCTTCGGCCACGATCTCGTGCCCGTGCGCGATCTCCTCCGCGGTGGCCTCGCCGTGCAGGGCGACCCGTTCGCGGAGGGCGCCGACGTCGATCACGTGGACCCCCGGGAGCTGCGCCGCCGCGGGCTCGACGTCTCGGGGCACGGCGAGGTCGATCAGCACGAGCGGACCGCGCGCGCGTCGGCGGGTCGCGCCCCGAAGCGCGTCCGCGCCGATCACGATCGCCGGCGCGCCGGTCGCCGAGATCACCAGGTCGGCCTCGGCGAGGGCCTCGGGCAAGGCCTCCAGATCTCCGTGGTCGGCATCGGTCCGCTCCGCGAGGGCGCGCGCCCGCTCCACCGACCGGTTCAGGATCCGCACGGGGCCGGCCCCGCGGTGACGGAGGTGCTTCACCGCGAGGGACGCCATCTGCCCGGCTCCGATCACGGCGACCGAACGCCCGGCGATCCCGCCGATGATCTCGACCGCGAGGTCCGTCCCGATCGCGACGTACGCGTCCGGCGCGGCTCCGAGCGCCGTCTCGCCGCGGACCCGACGGCCCGCGCGGCCGGCGGCGTGGAACAGGCCGGTCAGCGCGGGGCCCGCCGCGGCCTCGCCCTGGGCACGACGGATCGCCTCGCGGACCTGCGTCCCGATCTGCGTCTCTCCGACCACCATCGAGTCGAGCCCCGACGCCACCGCGAACAGGTGGTCGGCGGCATCGCGCTCCCAGTTCGCGTACATCGGCTCGACGAGCTCGTCGGGATCGACCTCTCGCGTCTCGGCGAGGAAGCGCTTCACGGCCTGGAAGCCCGAATGGTAGGTCGGGACGCTCGCGTACACCTCCACGCGGTTGCAGGTGGACAGGATCACGGCCTCCTCGATCGCGTCCTCGTCGAGGGCTCGGCGGTACGCCTTGGTCAGGTCGTCGTCGGTGAACGCGAGCCGCTCCAGCAGCTCGATCGGCGCGCGCCGGTACGAGATCCCGAGGTTGAGGATGGCCATGCCAGGTCTGGGCGGCAGTCTAGCGGGGTCGCTCGAACCGGAACGGGTCGAACGCCTCCGGGTCGAACGGTGGGTCGGCACCGCCGACGACCGCGGCGACGAGCTCCGCCGTCCCGCCGCCCAGGATCACGCCTTCCGAGCCGTGGCCCGTGGCGACGATCAGGCCGTCGCGGACGCGGCCGATCAGGGGCCGGTCGTCGGGGGACAGCGGTCGCACACCCCACCACGACGCCCGAACCTCCGCCTCGGCCAGGGCCGGGACGAGGTCGATCGCGTCGGCGACCTGATGGCGCGGGACCGTGGGGTCGGCCGGCTCGGGTCCGATCGCGGGCTCGCGGGACGAGCCGATCATGATCGAGCCGTCGGGGTGCGGGTTCAGGAGGGCTCCGCCGACCGCCGTCACGCCCTCGTCCGCGAAGACGCGCCCGGACGGCGCCGACGCGGCCCCGGCCCGCCAGTCGCTCTCGCGCCAGCCGACCCGCTCGACCAGGTGGCGCACGAGGGGACCCGGTGGCTCGACGCGGACGATCCAGCCGCGGGCGGGCCGGATCGGCAACCGGATGCCGAGCGGGTCCAGGAGCGCCGCCGACCAAGGGCCGGCCGCCAGCACGACCTCGTCGGCGGCGATCCGTCCGTCGTCGGTGACGACGCCGCGGACGCGATCGCCGGCGGCGTCCAACGCGCGCACCGTGAGGTGATGGCGGATCGTCGCGCCGGCGTCGGCGGCCAGCAGCGCCAGTCCCACGGTCAGCGCGGCCGGATCGAGCCGCAGTCCTTCGTCATCCAGCCATCCTCGTTGCACCGCAGGGGAGAGCGCGGGTTCGAGCGCGAGCAGCTGGTCGTGGTCGAGGGAACGCATCGCGACCGCGTCGGCCGGAGCCGGATCCCCGGCGAACCCGACCAGCAGGTGACCGACCGGGTCGGCGTCGATCCAGATCGGCAGCGGCGCCCGCCCGGCGGCGTCCCGGTAGCGGCTCAGGGAGGGCTCGTACAGCGGGAGGTTCGCGGCGTCGTCCGGCGCGACGAGCCAGCCCTGGTTGCGTCCGGACGCCCCCGCGGCGAGCTCGTCGCGTTCGATCAGGGTGACGGATGCGCCCTCGTCGACCAGGGCCAGGGCACATGCCGCCCCGATGATGCCGCCCCCCACGACCACGACGTCCGGCATGCGGCGAGCCTAGCGGGCGCGCGCGGCTCGGATACATCCCGACCCAGACCGACACCGCCGGCCATGGCTAGGATGACGCGTCGAGTGCTTGGAGGGAGCGGGTGGTGCGCGGACGCCGGAAGGTCGCGCGCGGCCTGTTCGGCGCCGGCATCATCCTCGCCGGTCTGATCGGTGCGGCGTGCACGACCGTCACCGACTCGGGAACGACCGTCACCGGCTCGGGAACGACCGTGACCCGCGAGGTCGACGTGCCCGCGTTCTCGCGGCTCGAGGTCTCGCACGCCTTCGTCGTCACCGTCTCGCGCGGCCCGGTCGGCCCGGTCACCGTCCGCATCGACGACAACCTGCTCGACGTCCTGGACGTCTCGGTCTCAGGCGGCACCCTGCGGATCGGGCTCGCCCCCGGCACGTCGGCGTCGAACGCGACGCTCGAGGCGGACGTGACCGCTCCGTCGCTCGAGGGCATCGAGGGGTCGGGCGCCGCCGCGATCACGCTGGTCGACCGGGTCGAGGTTGGTGCCCTGTCGGTGTCGCTCTCCGGTGCCAGCCGGCTGGAGGGAGCGACCGCGATCGACTCTGGGCACTTCGAGGTCTCGGGGGCGTCGATCGTGGAGCTCTCCGGTTCGTCTACGCTGCTGGAGGTGACCGCGAGTCGTGCCTCGACGCTCCATCTGGCCCGACTCACGCTGGAAGACCTCACGATCGACCTCTCGGGTGCGTCGCAAGCCGAGGTGACGGTGACGGGTTCGCTGTCGGCCGGAGCGTCGGGCGCGTCACTGCTCCGCTACGGCGGGTCCCCGGCGGTCACCCGCTCGGAGTCGTCGGGGGCCTCGACGATCGAACCGACCGGGTAGCTCGACGCGGCTCTCGAGCACTCCCCCCAGGAGCCGTCCCGCGAGGTCTTCTAGAATCGGCGGCGGAGACGTGCCTGAGTGGCCGAAAGGAGCCGCCTGCTAAGCGGTTAGGGGGTGTTGAGCTCCCTCCCGGGTTCGAATCCCGGCGTCTCCGCGCTACAGGTAGCCGTGCTTCAGCAGCCGGTCGGCGCTCTTGCCGTACTCCTTCGGGGTCACATCGATGAAGCCCAGCGAGTCGGCGATCCGGTCGATCGTGTTGAAGAGGAACCCGACGTAGAGCGCGTCGACGACGCCCGCCTCGCTCACGCCCGCCTGCAGGAGGGGTCGGACGTCGTCGACGCCGAGCGCGTCGGGCCGCAGCGTCATCGCCTCGAGCATCGCGAGGGCCGCGCGCACCCGGTCATCGACGGGAGCGGTGCGCCAATCCGCGAGCACGGCAGCCGTCTCGCGCTCCCCGAAGCTCTTCGACGCGACCGCGCCGTGAGCTCCCGTTCAGAACACACATCGGTTCCGATCGGA
>DATBLY010000041.1:0-3921 GCA_036555125.1 Actinomycetota bacterium
CCAAGGTCCAGCGCCGGGCCGCGGGTTGGGGCGTCGAGTGGCGGACCGCGGGAAGCGCGGTCGAGGCCCTCCGTGAGGAGGTCGACGAGCTGGCCGCGGCGCGCGACCCGGCGAACGCCGAGGAGGAGATCGGCGACGTGCTCTTCGCGACGGTGGCGGTCGCACGCAAGCTCGGGGTCGATCCCGAGAGCGCGCTGCGTCGGACGATCCGCGGGTTCGCGGCGCGCTACGATCGGACGCGCGAGCTCGCTCGAGAACGCGGCCTCGACCTGGAGGCGATGACGGAGGAGGACCTGCGCGCGCTCTTCCGCGAGGCGCGCGACGCGAACGCCGAGCACTAGTCCACATCAGACTACCGATGAGCGACGACGACTTCGAGCGCACCGTCCGGTACTGGCGCGAGCTGCAGGAGCGCCTGAGCACGAGCCGCCATGACTTCCCCTGGGGGACCGCGTACCTCGACGCGGAGTTCCCGCTGATGTATGACGCGAACCACCTGTGGATCGAGGACCCCGCCCCCGCGGCGACGACGGACGACCTGGCGACCGAGGCCGACCGGATCCTGGGCGGGGCGGGCCTCGCCCACCGCAAGGTCATGGTGGCCCGCGAGGACGACGGGGCGCCCTGGTCGATGGGCTTCGGCGAGCGCGGGTACCGCATCTCGCGGCTGCTGACGATGGCCGTCGGTCCGGACCCGGGCGAGGAGGTCGACACCTCGGCCGTGGAGGTCGTCGACTTCGACGACGCGCGGGCGGCGATCGAGACCGCGAACGCGCGTGAGCCGTACGCCACGTCCGCCGAGGTCGTCCGGCAGCTGACCGACTACCACGGCAAGCTGGAGCGGGAGCTGGACTGCCGCTTCTACGTCGTGCGGGTCGACGGCGAGGTCGCCGCGTTCTGCGAGCTGTACGGGCTCGGGTCGATCGCGCAGGTCGAGGACGTGAACACGCTCGAGGAGCATCGCGGACGGGGGTTCGCCAAGGCCGTCGTGTCGGCGGCGGTCCGGGACGCGCGGTCCGACGGTGCCGAGCTGATCTTCCTCTACGCCGATGCCCACGACTGGCCCCAGCACCTGTACGGCAAGCTCGGGTTCCGGCCGCTCGGGTATTCCCTGGAGTTCATCCTGGAAGCCATGCCCGGGATCGACGCGACCGCCTAGCGAAATCCCAGGTCGCGCGGGCCCCTCGGCTACCATCGAGCCCCGATGTCCGCCATCGATTCCGTCCACGCGCGCGAGATCCTCGATTCGCGCGGCAACCCCACCGTCGAGGTCGACGTGTGGCTCGACGATGGCGCCTTCGGCCGGGCCGGCGTGCCCTCTGGCGCCTCGACGGGTGAGCACGAGGCGCTCGAGCTCCGCGACACCGAGGATCCCCGCTTCGGCGGCAAGGGTGTCCGGGGTGCGGTGGCGAACGTGAACGGCCCCATCGCCGAGGCCGTCGTCGGTCTCGACGCCTACGACCAGCGCGGGGTCGACCGGGCCGTGCTCGACCTGGACGGCACGGCCGACAAGTCGGCGCTCGGCGCGAACGCGATCCTCGGGGTCTCGCTCGCCGTGGCCCGGGCGGCCGCCGACTCGAACGGGGTTCCGCTCTACCGGTACCTGGGCGGACCGAACGCGCACGTGCTGCCGACGCCGATGATGAACGTGATCAACGGCGGCGCGCACGCCGACAACGAGCTCGAGCTCCAGGAGTTCATGGTGATGCCGGTGGGCGCGGCGTCCTACGCGGAGGGCCTGCGGTGGGGCGTGGAGTGCTTCCATGCCCTGAAGGCGATCCTGCACGATCGCGGGATGCCGACCGCGGTCGGCGATGAGGGCGGCTTCGCCCCGCCGATCGCGACGGCCGTCGAGGCGCTCGACCTGCTGATGGAGGCGGTCGCCGCGGCGGGGCTCGAGCCGGGCGACGAGGTGTCCCTCGCGATGGACCCCGCGATGTCCGAGCTCTTCGGCGAGGGCCGGTACCGGCTCGGCGGCGAGGAGTTGACCGCCGACGACGTGATCGCGTTCTGGGCCGACCTGCTCGACCGGTACCCGGTCGTGTCGCTCGAGGACCCGCTGGCGCAGGACGACTGGGAAGGCTGGGCCGCGCTCACCGCGCGGCTCGGCGACCGCGTCCAGGTCGTCGGCGACGATCTCTTCGTCACGAACCAGGAGCGGCTGGAGCGCGGGATCGCCGAGGACGTCGCGAACGCGATCCTCGTGAAGGTGAACCAGATCGGCTCGCTCACCGAGACCCTCGACACGGTGCAGCATGCTGCGTGGAACGCCTACGGCGTGGTGATCTCCCACCGCAGCGGCGAGACCGAGGACGCGACGATCGCCGACCTGGCGGTCGCGACGAACGCCGGCCAGATCAAGACCGGTGCGCCGTCGCGGGGCGAACGCACCGCGAAGTACAACCAGCTCCTGCGGATCGAGGAGGAGCTGGGCGAGAACGCCCGGTTCGCGGGGTCGGCGTCGATCGTCGGGGGCGCGGGGTGAGCGTTCACGCGGACGGCGTCGCGCCACGGGCGCGGCGAGACGGCGCCCCGGCACGGCGGCGACGGGAGGCCCGCCCGGTCCTGGACCGCCCGGAGCCGAGGACCGCCGTCCGGCTCACGGCGCGCGCCGCGCTCCTGCTGGTCGTGATGCTCGTGATCTTCGCGTTCGCGATCGCGCCGCTGCGGGCCTACCTCGGGCAGCGCTCCGCGCTTGCCGACCTCCGCGAGCAGAGCGCGAGGCTGGAACGCCAGAACGAACGCCTCCAGGAGCGCCTGCTGGAGCTGAACGATCCCCGGGAGCTCGAGCGGCTGGCCCGGGCCTGCCTCGGCATGGTGCGCCCGGGCGAGACGGCGTTCGTCACGATCCCGGAGACGGGCTACCCGAAGCCGCCCGCCTGCTGACCGCGGTCGAGCCTCACCAGCCGTCGCGGTGGATCTGGTCCTCGAACGGCCGCCGCCGCCGCTGCATCCACGAGCCGCTCGGCGTCTCGTCGTCCGCGCGGAAGCCGAAGCCGAGGATGCCGATCGGCCGGAGCCCGGCGGGCACGCCGAACCGGTCGAGGAGCTCGCGCTCGCCGTGCGTGATGCCGAAGAACCAGCCGCCGAGCCCTTCGTCGACGGCCGCCAGCAGCATCAGCATCGCGGACATCGCCGCGTCCACGTCCCAGAAGCGGACCGGCCAGTGGGTCTCGTCGTCCATCCCGAACGCGATCTTGTCCTCCTGCGAGTAGCGCTCGAGGTAGCGGGCCTTGTCGGGGAGCGGCAGCACGATCGCGGTCGGGCCGACGGCGACGTCGTCCGGGTCCCAGCCGAACTCCGGGTCCTCGGTGATCTCCCAGAACGCCGCCACGGTCTCCGGCGTGTCCAGGACCAGCAGCTCGAGGCCCTGGGAGAACCCGGCCGAGGGCGCCCGCCGGCCGGTGTCGAGGATCCGGTCCAGGACCTCCGTCGGGATCGGCCGTTGGTCGAACCGGCGCACCATCCGGCGCCGGGCCACGACCTGCTTGAAGTCCATCGCGCCACCCTACCGGGACCGTGGGAGCGGTTCCGGGCAGGCCGTGGGGGCGGCGCCATTGACGCGATGCGGGCGGACCCGCCACACTTGCGCCTGCCGCCCGGCCGGGCGGCGGAACCCGAGGGGCCGCCCGCGGTCCGGGAAGCGAGGAGCAGCATCGCCGAGATCGAGGTCGGGGCCGTCATCGACGGCACCGTCGAACGCATCACCCCGTACGGCGCCTTCCTGAAGCTCGAGGACGGACGCCTGGGGCTCGTCCACATCTCCGAGATCGACCGGAACTACGTCAAGGACGTCCACGACCACCTCCGCGAGGCGGACGTCGTCCAGGCGAAGGTGATCGCGATCAAGGAGGACGGCAAGATCGATCTCTCGATCAAGGCGCTGCAGGACCCGCCGCCCGAGCGCCGTCCCCGCCGCGG
>DATBLY010000072.1:0-47518 GCA_036555125.1 Actinomycetota bacterium
CGGCCAACCGCTCGCCGATCAGATCGCGCCGTCCCGGATCGAGCGCCGAGAACGGGTCGTCGACCAGCAGGATCGGGGGCTCGCCGATCTCGCCGGCCACCGCCGAGGCGAGCCCGATCCGCAGGCACAGGGCGGCGGCCCACGCCTCGCCGTGCGATGCGAAGGCGCGGGCGCCCAGGTCGCGGACCGCGAGCTCCAGGTCGTCGCGGTGCGGCCCGACGAGCGACGTGCGGCGGATCAGCTCGTCCGACCTTCGCTCCTCGATCCGCGTCCGGATCGCGCCCTCGAGGTCCTCGTCGCTCCACACGACGGGCGCGTAGACGCATGACAGGTCGTAGCCCGCCAGCGCGTGGAACTCGGTCGACGCGGCGGGCGCGAGGCGCTCGACGGCCTCGGCCCGCGCACGGGTCAACGCCGCGGCGGCCGCGATCAGCTCTTCGTCCCAGGCCGGCATCTCCGGCGGGATCCCCGGCCGGTCCCACTCCTTAAGCAGGCGGTTGCGCTGTCGCAGCGCGCGGTCGAAGGCGGTGATCAGGGACTCCTTGACCGGCCACAGGGCGATGAGCGCCTCGTCCAGGAACCGCCGCCGGTGCGACGGCTCGCCGCGGACGACGTCCAGGTCGTCCGGCCCGAAGAACACCGCCCGGACCTGGCGCCGGACGTCGCGCTTGCGCCGCACGGGCGACCGGTTCACCTGGACCCGGTTCGCGCCCTGCGTCGGGATCTCGACCTCCACCAGGACGCGGCCGTTCACGGTCTCGACCTCGCCGCGGACGTAGGCCGCCGACGCTCCCCGGCGCACGAGCGGCAGGCCGGCCGATACCCGCGGCGACGACAGCGAGCAGAGGTAGTCGATGCCCTCCAGGAGGTTCGTCTTCCCCTCGCCGTTCGGTCCCACCGCGACGATCAGCCCGTCGGGGACGGGCTCGATCCGCGTGAGCTCGTGGTTACGGAAGTCGCGCAGCTCGACCCACGCGAGGCGCATCGGGGAAGGTCGCCGGGGTCAGCCGACCGTGGCCGGCAACCGGACCGGCATCACCAGGTACGTGAACTCGTCGCCCTCTCCGCGGACCACGCCCGGCTTCAACCCATCCCGGACGTCCAGCCGGATCGACTCCCCGTTCGCGGCCGTCAGCCCGTCCGCCAGGTACTGCGGGTTGAACGCGACCGTCAGGTCCTCGCCCTCGTAGCGCGCCTCGACCGTCTCCACCGCCTGGCCCAGGTCCGGCGAGGAGCTCGAGAGCTTGACCCCGAGCGCGTTGAACTCCATGCGGACCGGCGTCGTGTCGCGCGCCAACAGCCCGACGCGCCGCACGGCATCGAGGAGCTGCTGTCGGGAGATCGTGAGCCGGTTGTCGCTCGCCTCCGGAAGCAGCTGCCGGTAGTTCGGGAACTCCCCTTCGATCAGCCGCGACGTGAGCGTGAGCGTCCCGATCCGGAACGCCACCTGCCCTTCGTCGACCCAGATCTCGACGGTGCCCTTCTCGTCGGTCGCGGCCGCGCGGCCGGCCTCGCTCATCGCTCGCTCGGGCACGATCGCCCGCGCCTCGCCGTCCGCCGTGGCCACCAGGTCCCGCACCGCCAGGCGGTACGAGTCGGTCGCGACCAGCACCACGCCCTCGCGGCTGATCTCGAGCAGCACCCCGGTCAAGACCGGCCGTGCCTCGTCGCGGGATGCCCCGCGACCGACCTGGCTCACCGCCTCGGCGAACGCGCCGGCCTCGGCCGTGATCCGCGTGCCTGCGGGCTCCTGCAACCCGGGGAAGTCCTCCGCCGGGAGCAGGCGGAGGGTGCCCTCGTAGGCGGCGCAGCGCAGGTGCGCCTGGCTCTGGTCCGTCTCGAACTCGACCGGCGCGTCCGACAGGCTCTTCACCGTGTCGCCGAGCAGGCGAGCCGGCACGAGCGCGATCCCCGCCTGGCTCACCTGCACGTCGATCGACAGCCTCGCCGATACCTCGAGGTCCGTCGTCGCGAGGATCAACCGCCCCTCGTCCGAGGCCTCGATCAGCACGCCCGTCAGGGCGGGGATCCCCGGCCGGGACGACACCCCGCGCTGGACGGTCTGCAGCGCCTCCGAGAGCGCGTCGCGATCACACCGGAACTTCACCGTGCCCACCCCCTGCTCTTTCTGTTCTTGAGTTCAACCCGGAAGTAGTAGGAACCGTGGAAAGGTGTACAACGCATCCGTTTCCCCAGCGTAGAGGGCCCCTCCGACATGGGGAGCGCCGGTGCAGAACCGGACAGCTCGAACCGGTCGGTCGGGGTCCACGCTCCGCAACCCACGGCCGAACCACCGGTTCTCCACAACCCGCCACGGCGGCCACGCACCTGGCTCATGCGGCGCCCCGGACCCGGCCACGGATGATGCGGGTGAGGTCCTGGACCTGACGGAAGGTCTGGTCGCGAGCGCGCATCTCGTCCTCCACCTTGTTGATGCCGTGCAGGACCGTCGTGTGGTCGCGTCCGCCGAAGATCTCGCCGATCTTCACGAGCGAGAGGCCGGTGCACTCGCGGGTGAGGTACATCGCGATGTGACGCGCCTGCGTGAGCGGCCGGGACCGGCTCTTCGACATGAGGTCGGCGGTGGAGAGCGAGAAGTAGCGGGCGGTCTCCTCCAGGATCAGCGGCGGCGGGATGTCGTTGTCGGTCTGCGGGATCAGGTCCTGCAACGCGCGCTCGGCGAGCACCACGTCGATCGCCTGGCCGGTGAGCTCGGACCAGGCGACCGTGCGGACGAGGGCGCCTTCGAGCTCGCGCACGCTCTGATCGAACTTGCTTGCCACGAACTCGACGACGTCGACCGGGACCGCGATGTCCTCGCGCTCGGCTTTGAGCTGCAGGATCGCGATGCGCGTCTCGAGGTCGGGCGGCTGGACGTCCACGCACAGGCCCCACCGGAAGCGGCTCGTCAGCCGCTCCTCCATGCCCGAGAGCTCGTGCGGCGGCCGGTCCGAGGCGATCACGATCTGGCGCCCGGCGGCGTGCAGGTGGTTGAACGTGTGGAAGAACTCGGTCTGCGTCTCCTCGCGCTTGGCCAGGAACTGGATGTCGTCGACCAGCAGGACGTCGACCTCGCGGTACTTCTGGCGGAAGCCGTCGCCCTGTCGCTCGCGGACCGCCTTGATGAACTCGGTCACGAACTGCTCGGACGTCACGTACTTCACGCGGAGCGTGGGCTTGAGCCGGTACATGTGATGCCCCACGGCGATCAGCAGGTGGGTCTTGCCGAGACCCACCCCTCCGTAGATGAACAGCGGGTTGTACGCCTTCGACGGCGGAGCCTCGGCGACGGCCATCGCGGCCGCGTGCGCGAACCGGTTCGAGGGTCCGGGGACGAACGCGTCGAACGTGTAGTTGGGGAAGGGGAGCCCCGGAGCGCCGACCGCTCGCGTCGCTCGCGTCTCGGCGCCGTCGTCCTCCGATGCCCGCGATGGGGTCTTCAGCTCGGGCGGCGTCAGATCGACGGAGGGGAACACGGACCCACCCTGGTCGGGGCGCTCGCGCAGGCCCTCTTCGATCCGGAAGTCGACGTCGACGGGCTGACCGAGCGCCTCGGTCGCGCCTTCCAGGATCAGCTCGAGATGGTTGTGCTGCAAGCGTTCTCGGACCATCGGGCTGGGCACCGCCAGCGAGAGGATCCCGTCGTGCAGCCCGGCCGGCCGCACGTCGCCGAACCACATCGACACGGTGGTCTCGGGGAGCCTCGCCCGAGCGAGCTCGAGAACGTGGGACCAGGTTTCCTGCGCCTCGCGCTCAGAGAAGGCTATCGCCATGCGAATCCACAGAACCTTTCCACAGCGGTGGAAAACACCTGGGGGAAGCGCTCGGCGCCGCGCCGGCCCTCCGGTCCGGGGTCGCCTGGAGTGAAGCGGGGCGCACAGTAGCACACGCTTCCACGGACCCTTCGGCGACGCGCAGGGTCTTGACACTCTTTCTCTTGTCAAGGCCTTTGTCCTGCGTCGATGGTCGCCCGTATACTGGCCGCCGGCCGGCCATCGCCGGCCTTCATCTCGGAAGGAACCTCCACGACGATGGCCAAGGGCAAGCGCACCTATCAGCCGAACAACCGTCACCGTGCCAAGACGCACGGGTTCCGGATCCGCATGCGGACCCGCGCCGGCCGCGCGATCCTCGCGCGCCGGCGGCGCAAGGGCCGCGCCCGCCTCGCGGTCTGACGGACCGCCGGTGCGGGCCGCGGACATCCGACGCGTACGCGAGACCGGCCGCGACCTGCGCGGAGAGCGGGTGATACTGTGTGTCGCCCCCGGCTCGGGACGTTGCGCGGTGATCGCGACGCGACGGGTCGGCTCCGCGGTCGAGCGAAACCGAGCCCGGCGGATCCTGCGGGCGGCCTGGCGGGCTCTGGAGCCGGAGGTCGAGGGGGCAGGAGACGTCGTCCTGGTGGCCCGCCCGGCCATCCGGGGCGCGAAGACCCAGGATCTGGTGGCCGAGATGAACGGACTCTTGCAGCGCGAGGGACGGCGCCCATGACCCGCCTCCGCCGGGCCCTGTGGACGGCCGGCGCGCCCGTGCGGGCGCTGCTGATCGGCATGATCCGGCTGTACCGCGCGACCCTCTCCGGGTGGCTCGGCGGCCAATGCCGGTTCTACCCCAGCTGTTCCCACTACGCCGAGGACGCGATCCGGCTCCGCGGGGCGGCGCGAGGGACCGCCCTCGCGGCCTGGAGGATATTGCGCTGCAATCCATTCGGGAAAGGCGGGGTGGATCGCGTCCCCGGCTCGGCCCACCCAGAGTATGACGGTCTCCTACGCGATGAGCCCGCCGTCCCGTCGGGCGGAGCGACGGCCTGAGCATGGTGGCGCTCGGCATCTTCCAGGCCCTGCTGAACGGGATCGGCTGGATCCTGGCGTGGATCTACGACGTCGTCGGCAACTTCGGGGTCTCGATCATCGTCCTGACGATCCTGATCCGCGTCGTGCTGCTCCCCCTCGGCATCAAGCAGATCAAGTCGATGCAGGCGATGCAGGCGATCCAGCCGAAGATCAAGGAGATCCAGAAGAAGTACAAGGGGAACAAGCAGAAGGCTCAAGAAGAGACGATGAAGCTCTACAAGGAGGCCGGGGTGAACCCCCTCGGCGGCTGCCTCCCGCTCCTGCTCCAGTTCCCGATCCTGATCGCGATGTACGCGGTGATCCGCCCGCCGCAGTTGCTGCCGGTGACCGTCGATGACCAACCGGCCTACGCGATCCACAACAACCACCTGCCGGTCGACAGCCAGCTGTTCCAGGACATCATCGAGCATCAGCACCTCGGGTTCCTCGGCCTGAACCTCCAGTGCTCGGCCTCGCAGTCGGGCAAGCCGGCGCCCGTCACCTCGACCGACCGCGAGCCGGTGACCCCGGACACCCCGATCCTGGACACCGACGAGCAACCCCTGCCGTTCGACGCCACGACCGGCACCGGGACGATCCCCTGCGGAACCTCAACGGCTGACCGGATCCCGTACTTCGTCATGCTGATCCTGATGATCGGAACGACCTTCTACCAGCAGCGCCAGATGCAGAAGGCGAGCCCGCCCGGGGCGGCCTCGGGGCAGCAGCAGGCGATCCTCAAGCTGATGCCGATCATGTTCGGGTTCTTCGGCTACGCCTTCCCCGCCGGTCTCGTCCTGTACTGGACGACGTCCAACCTGTGGCAGATCGGTCAGCAGTACGCCCTGCTCCGCGCCGGCCACATCGGGCCCGAGGCGATGGAACGGCGGATGGCCGAGCAGAAGGCGAGGGCCAACGGGCCGCAGCCGGCCAAACAGGGGTTCTTCGCGCGTCTGATGGAGCAGGCGGGCGACCAGCAGGCCAAGCGGGCTGGCTCGTCGAAGTCGGGCGGTGCCAAGGGCTCCGGCTCGACGAAGGGGGGCGGCTCGAAGAGCACGCCGCCCAGGGGCGGGACCGGCTCGGGCGCGAAGGGCGGTCAGAAGCCGTCCGGGTCGAAGGGCGCTCCCCCACCGCCGAGCGGGCGGACGCGCTCCCGCCGGCCGAACACGGGGCAAGGCAAGACGCCGCGGAAGCCGACCGATCCCATGACCCCGAGCGGAGGCGACGATGGAGACGGAGAAGCAGGCTCCTAGCGTCGAAGAGGCGGTGGAGGCCGCCCTCGAGGAGCTCGGGGTGACGGAGCAGGAGGCCCAGATCGAGATCGTCCAGGAGCCGAAGTCGGGCCTCCTCGGCATCGGTGGGCAGCCGGCGATCGTGCGGGTCCGGCGCCGGGCGCGGGCGCCGGAGGCCTCGATGGACGAGCTCGAGGATCAGGCCGACGCCGCCGCCGACTTCCTCGAGGAGCTACTCGGCCTGATGGGCCTCGACGCGGTTGCCGAGCCGAATGTCCAGGGCGGACACATGTACGTCGACATCGAGGGCGACGACGAGGACGACCTCGCCCTGCTGATCGGACGGCACGGCCAGACGCTGGAGGCGGTCCAGGAGCTCACCCGCCTCGTGGTCGGGCGCCGGTTGGACGAGCGGATCCGCGTGATCGTCGACGTGGAGGACTACCGGAAGCGCCGTGAGCAGCGCCTGGAGAGCCGAGCCCGCGACCTCGCCCAGAAGGTCCTCAGGTCCGGGCGGGAGGAGGAGCTCGAGCCCATGAACCCGTACGAGCGGAAGCTCGTCCACGACGCCGTCGCCGAGATCAGCGGGGTGGAAACCGTCTCCCGCGGCGAGGAACCCAACCGGTTCGTCGTGATCCGCCGCCGCTAGGCTCCGCCCCCTTCGCGCTCGCGCAACCCGATCCGGGTGCGGTCCACACGGGCTAGCATCGGTCGCGTGACCGGTGCGATGTTTCACGTGAAACATGAGGCTTCCCTTCCGGCGCTCGACGTCAGGCAGGCGGAGACCCTGGACCGCTACGAAGCGCTGCTCCGTGCACGGGCCGTGCCCGCTGGCATGATCTCCAGCGACGACGCCTCGCGGCTGCGTGAGCGTCATCTGGACGATTCCCTCCGCGCCGCCGCCGCGGTGACGGCGGGCGATCGGGAGGCCTACGACCTGGGATCGGGAGCCGGGCTGCCGGGCGTGGTCGTGGCGATCGCCCGTCCCCACCTTCACGTGACCCTCGTCGAGCGTCGGCGCACGCGGGCGGCGTTCTTGGAGCTGGTGGTGGACGAGCTGCACCTGCCGAACGCGTCGGTCTTCCCCGGTGGCCTCGACCAGCTGGCAACGCCCGTCGACGTCGTGTTCGCTCGCGCGCTGGCGTCGATCACCCGCTCGTGGGCGCTGGCCGAGCCGCTCCTCGGTCCCGGCGGTCGCCTCGTGTACTTCGCGGGCGCGGGCTTCGATCCGCGGACGGAGCTCCCTGAGGGGGTAGACGCGATCGTCCTGCACGCCGCGCTTGCACCTTCGGGGCCGCTCGTTATCATGGCCCGGCAGTGACCAACGCCTCCGGCGCGAAGGCCGCGTCTTCTCGAACCACGACCCGTTCCCGTCAACGCCGTCCATCGGTGCCCGACGTGCCCGGGGTCGCCCGCGTGATCGCGATCGCGAACCAGAAGGGCGGGGTCGGGAAGTCCACGACGGCGGTGAGCCTCGGCGCGGCTCTCGCCGACCTCGGGTACCGCGTGCTGGTGATCGATCTCGACCCCCAGGGCAACGCCTCGACCGGGATGGGCATCCGTCACGAGGCTCGCGAGATCACGGTCTACAACGTCGTGGTGGCCGAGTCTCCCCTCGAGCAGGCGATCGTTCCGACGCCGGTGGAACGGCTCCACGCCGTCCCGTCGACGATCGATCTGGCGGGGGCCGAGATCGAGCTCGTCAGCCAGTTCTCCCGCGAGACACGGTTGAAGAAGGCGATCGAGCCGGTCCGGGAGGGTGTGTATGACTTCGTCCTCCTCGACTGTCCACCGTCGCTCGGCCTCCTGACGATCAACGCGCTCACCGCGGCCGAGGAGCTGATCGTCCCGATCCAGTGCGAGTACTACGCGCTCGAAGGCCTCGGTCAGCTCCTGCGCAACGTCAGCCTGGTCCAGCAGAACATCAACCAGGGTCTCCGCCTGTCGGGCATCGTGATGACGATGTTCGATCCACGGACCAAGCTCTCCGAACAGGTCGTCGAAGAGGTCAAGCGGTACTTCGGCGAGCTGGTGTACGACGTCATCATCCCGAGGACGGTCCGGCTGTCGGAGGCGCCCGGGTTCGGCCAGCCGATCACGGTGTACGACCCCAGGTCCAAGGGCGCGGATTCGTATCGGCGGCTCGCCTCGGAGGTCGCGCTCCGCCCGCCCCCGCCGGAGCCGATGCCGACGTTCGACGACCTCCCCACGGTGGTGCTGCCGGCGCTCGATGACACCGTCACACCGAGCCCGGCAGACGACGCGTTCCTGGAGGAGCTCTCAACGCCCACCGTCCATGAGGTCATGGAGCACGTCGAAGCGGAGGAAGAAGGTATGGGTCCGAGCGAGTCGGGACCTCCGCCGGCCGAGGCTCCCCCGGCCACCGCGAGCGAACCTGCGGCTGAGGCCGAGCGATCGTCGGAGACGGCGGGTCCCGCCGCGAGCGCAGCCGGCGGGATCGACGCTGAGCCTCCGGTCGAGACGCCGGCTCCGGAAACGGCCGCCGCACCCGCTCCGACGACGACGACGCCCTCGGCGGGGGCAGGGCCGTCTGCCGGGCCGGGGCCCGCCGAGCACGAGACCGCGTTCGACATCGATCTCCCGCTGGGGGAGGACGAGTTCTGGGATGAGGGCGAGGAGCCTCCGGCCCACCCCCCCACCCAGGAGCGCGGCGCGCCATCCGGTCCGTCCGCGGGGGACCGGCGGGTCGTCGTGATCGATGAGGATGCCGCGCTCGCGAACGCCGGCCCGCCGCCGTCACAGCCCGACCGGATAGCGCCGCCGCGCGCCGGCGTCGCGAAGATCGGGGCCACGCTCGAAGAAGAGGACGCGCCGAAGCGGCGCTGGCGGCTGTTCCGCAAGGGGGGAGAGTGATGTCGAAGCGGGGAGGGTTGGGTCGTGGGCTGTCCGCGTTGATCCCCGGCGCGCCGGAGTCCGGCGAGGCCACGGGCCTGCTGGAGGTCCCCGTCGGCGCCGTCGCCCCGAACCCGAAGCAGCCGCGGACCCACTTCGACGACGAGACGATCGGCGCGCTCGCGGCTTCGATCCGCGAGGTGGGGATCCTGCAGCCGATCGTCGTTCGCCGGGCCGACGCCGGCTACGAGCTGATCGCGGGCGAGCGGCGCCTGCGGGCCGCCCGGATGGCCGGCCTCGCGACGATCCCCGTGGTCGTTCGCGACACCGACGACTCCGACACCTTGCGCGAGGCCCTGATCGAGAACATCCATCGCCAGGACCTGGGGCCGATCGAGCTGGCGGAGGCGTTCCGGCAGCTGCTCGAGGAGCTGGGCCTGAAGCAGGAGGAGCTCGCCGACCGGGTCGGTGTCTCCCGTTCGCACATCGCGAACACGATCCGGCTGCTGCAGCTCCCCCTCGACACCCAGCAGCTCCTGACCGACGGCCGGATCCAGGCTGGCCACGCCCGGGCGCTCCTCGCCCTGGGGGACGCCGATGCTCAGAACGCCCTCGCCGTCCGGACGGCCGCCGAAGATCTCTCCGTCCGTGAGGTGGAGGAGCTCGTACGGCGGTTCGTCGAGGGCCCGTCCGAGCCTCAGCCGGCCGTCGTGGTGCCCGACGCGGTCGAGGTTCCCTCGGACACCTCGATGGCGGAGGTGGAGGAGATCCTGTCCGAACAGCTGGCGACCCGGGTCCAGATCCAGATGGGGAAGAAGCGGGGCCGCGTCATCATCGAGTTCGGTTCGGCCGACGACCTGGAGCGGATCGTCTCCGAGATCGTCGGTTCGGGGCCCGGCCTGGCTCCCGATTGAGCTCGAGGCTCCCCTGCCAGAAGTCTTGTGGCGCAGGGAATCTCAGGTAGTCCGGCGCGCCGCCGCCTGGACGACGCGATCGCAGAGGTCGGCCATGGACCAGCCGGCGACCTGGGCGGCCATCGGCAGCAGGCTCGTGTCGGTCATCCCGGGAGCGACGTTGACCTCGAGCACCCACGGGATGCCGTCCCGGTCGACGATCGTATCGACGCGCGTCACGTCGCGAAGGTGCAGGGCCGTCAGCGCGGCGAGGGCGACCTCCGTGACGGCGTGCGACGTGGCGTCGTCGAGGCGGGCCGGCGCGAAGTACTCGGTGGCGCCGGCCGTGTACCGGGCCGCGTAGTCGTAGAGGCCGCCCTTCGGAACGATCTCGACGAGGGGCAGTGCCTCCGGGGGCTCGCCGACGAAGCCGGCGGCTACCTCGGAACCCTCGACCTTCGCCTCGACGATCGCCGCACCCGCGAAGGAGAGCGCCGCCATCACCGCCGTGGCCAGGTCCGCCTCACGCTCGATGAAGCTCATCCCGAGCGCCGATCCCGAGCGCGACGGCTTCACGACGCAGGGCATCCCGACGCGCTCGGCCACCCGGCCGAGCGCCGCCCCGGCCCCCAGGTCCCGGAGCGCCCATCCCTCGACGACGGTCCATGCCGGCGTCCGCACGCCGGCTCGGGCCAGGGCGTCCTTCGCGAGGACCTTGTCGAACGCGACCTCGCAGTCGAAGGGCGCGGTGCCGGTGTACACGATCCCCAGCAGGTCGAGGAGGCGCTGGATCGTGCCGTCCTCACCCTCCTTGCCGTGGAGCGTGAGGTAGCACAGGTCCGGGTGGAGCTCCTGCAGCGCCTCGGCCAAGGAGACCTCGGCGGGGTCGAGCAGCGTCGCGTCGTGCCCGCGCTCGCTGAGGGCGGCCATCACCCGATGCCCGGAGCGGATCGAGACGTCGCGCTCGGGGGTCCGTCCGCCGGCGAGGACCGCGATCCTCATGGGTGCAGCGATCGGTAGAGCTGCTCCTCGTCGGAGAGCAGGGACCCCAGGCGAGCGATGCCGTCCCGGATCCTGTCGTCGGTCGGGTAGCAGAAGGCGAGGCGCATCTGGTTGCGGCCCCGGCCGTCGGGGTAGAAGGCCGTGCCCGGAACGTAGGCGACCAGCCGCTCTACGGCGGCGGCCAACATCGCTTGCGTGTCAACCCATCCGGGGAGGGTGACCCAGACGTAGAAGCCCCCATCCGGGTGGGTCCAGCGCGCGTCCGATGGGAAGTGTTCCCCGAGCGACTCGAGCATCACATCGCGCCTCAGGCGGTAGCGATCGACCAAGGACGCCAGGTTCGCGCGCCAGCGGTCGCCGCTCAGGTAGCGCTCGGTCACCAGCATGTTGAAGGACGACCCGCAGAGGTCCGCCGCCTCCTTCGCGAGGATCAGGCGTTGGATCACGCTCGGCTCGGCGAGCGCCCAGCCCACGCGCACGCCGGGCGAGAAGACCTTGGAGACCGTGCCGAGATAGATCACGTTCGACGGGTCGAGCGAGCGGAGCGTCGACAGCGACATCCCCTCGAACCGCAGCATCCCGTACGGGTTGTCTTCGACGATCGGGACGCCCGACTCGCGGCAGAGGGCGACGAGGCGTTCGCGGCGCTGGAGCGACATCGTGACGCCGGCCGGGTTGCCGAAGTTCGGGACGGTGTAGACGAACTTCGGTCGCTCCCCGTGGACCAGGGCGTCCTCGAGCTGGTCCACGACCATGCCCTCGTCGTCGAGGTCGACCTGGAGGAAGCTCGGCTCGTACGCCCCGAACGCGGTCAGCGCCCCGACGTAGGCCGGTGCCTCCACGACGATCCGATCGCCGGGGTCGATGAAGATCTTCCCGATGAGGTCGAGCGCCTGCTGGGCCCCGGTCGTGACCACGATGTCCTCGGCGTCGGCGACCAGGTCCTCCTCCGCCATCAGATCGACGAGCCGCTCCCGCAACACGAGGTGACCCTGCCCGCCCGCGTACTGCAGCGGCGTCGAGCCGTACTCGGCGAACGCTTCGGCGACGACGTCCAGGACGTCCTGCGTCGGGATCGCCTGGACGAACGGCATGCCGCCGGCCAGGGACACGACCTCGGGCCGAGAGGCGACCGCGAAGAGCGCGCGGACCTCGGACGCGGACATCCCCGCCGTGCGCGCGGCGTACCGGTCGACGAAGCGATCGATCGAGAACTCGGCCATGGGAAGGCTCCCGAGGATAGCATCGGCGCTGCGCGCGCCTGCTGAACCGGCGAGCTCTCGGCCACGGTGTTGACGGCTCGCCGACGCTCCTCGATCTGAGCCTCGCACCGCGCACCGATGGCCCAGGATGGTTGGCTCGCAGGGGGTTCGGGCGATCGGGTTGCGGGCGCCGGCTCGGGATGCGGGTAGGATGGGCGGCATGGACGATCCCACCTCGGGACCCGAGCGCGACGAGGCTCGACGGGCCCTCAGGGCCGTCGTCCTGGGAGCGCTCCTCGGGCTCGTGCTCTCGATCCTCGCGCGACGGCCGGCCTGACCGACCGGCCCGACGACCAACGTCGTGCCGGCCGGGCGCTCCGGCCGGGCGTCAGGATCGGTCGGAGCAGAAGCGTCGGATGCCGTGGGCGACGGCGTCGGCCACGCGATCGGCGAAGCCGGGATCGTCGTCCCGCTCCGCCGAGAGCTCGACCTGGACCGCTGGCATGCGTGTCTCGCGGAGCAACGTCCCCGACAGCGGCCGGACGCGGCCGGGGCGCCCGATCGCCGGCTCCAGCTCCTCCACGATGAGCCTGGCGAGGAGCATGCCGGCGGGCGAATGGGTGCGTCCGCTGCCGAAGTACGAGCAGATCGGCCCGGCGCCCACCTCGGTCCCGGCGACGAACGAGATGCAGAGCGACGCGTCGACCTCGTTCGCGGTCGCGGCGCTCCGGGATGGGTCCGCCGGTCCCGCCTCGGGCCCGAGCGAGATCGCCTTGGCGCCGATCGCCGAGAGCCGTTCGATCAGCCGCGTCACCACCGCGGCCTCGAGGACGCCGTCGGGTCGCGGGCCGGGGTCGATCGCGATCACCCGTCCCTCGATCGAGGCGCGCTGCGATCGCAGCTCCTCGCGCTCGCGGACCATCTCCCGGCCCGGACCGGACTCGGACGGACGCATCCGTTGGAGCGCCCGGATCGTCGAGGGCCCCGCGATGCCGTCGGCGGCGTCCCCCGTGTTGTCCTGGAACTCGCGGATCGCCCGTTCGGTCTGCACGCCGAACATGCCGTCCTCGCGTCCGGCGTCGAAGCCCAGCGCGTTCAGCATGCGCTGCAGGTCGCGGACGTCGTCGCCGCGGAACAGCGGGACCCGCAGGTAGAGCACGCGATCGCCCAGCCGGTAGCCGGCCTCGACCAGCTGCCCCCACGTGTCGGGTCCGACCACGCCGTCCACGCGCAGGTGGCGGCGTTCCTGGAACGCGCGGACCGCGTTCGCCGTGGCGTCGCCGAATCGGCCCTCGAGCTCGGTCGCGTCGATCGGGAAGCCGAGCTCCAGGAGGCGTTGCTGGATGTCGTGGATCTCGGGGCCCTCGTCCCCGATGAGGAAGGGTCGCACCGCGTCAGTCTGGGCCGTGGCTGCGGACGCGGCAACCGCGGGTGGTCCGGGCGATGGGGCCCGGGCCGTTCGAACCCTCGATCAGACCGCGCCCTTGACGAGATGCGGCTCGAGGTCGCGCAGGATCGCATCCTTCGGCTTGGCCCCGACCACGCGTGCAACCTCCTCGCCGCCCTTGAACAGGATCAGGGACGGGATGCTCATCACGCCGAAGCGCCGCGTCATCTCGGGGTTCTCGTCGATGTTGAGCTTCGCGACCTTCAGGTCGTCGCCCTTCTCCTGGGCGATCTCCTCGACGACGGGTGAGACCATGTGGCACGGGACGCACCACTCCGCCCAGAAGTCGACGAGCACCGGCGTCTCCGAGCCCAGGACGTTCGATCCGAAATCCGCGTCGTTCACGTTGCCGATGTTGGCCATCTGATCTCTCCTCCGTCATGAACCGGGCGCGCGAGCCACGCCGGGTTCCTCTGGCTCAACCGTACCGGGCCCCGGCGGATTCCCGCTTTCACTCGGCTCCGTGCGTCTCGTCCTCGAGGAAGCGCTCCGCGTCGATCGCCGCCTTGCATCCCTGGCCGGCGGCGGTGACCGCCTGCCGGTAGATCGTGTCGGTCACGTCGCCGGCCGCGAACACTCCGGGCACGCTCGTGCGCGACCGCGGTTCCTCGACCACGATGTACCCGTCCTGCATCGCGAGCTGCCCCTCGAACAGGCCGGTGTTCGGGGTGTGGCCGATCGCGACGAACACCCCGTCGACGGGCCGCTCGGTCACCGCGCCGCTCGGCACGTCCTGGATCCGCACCCCGGTCACCGCCTCCTGGCCCAGCACCTCGGTCAGCACGGCGTTCCAGACGACCTCGATCTTGGGGTTCGCGAGCGCGCGCTCGGCCATGATCCGGGAGGCGCGGAACGCGTCACGTCGGTGGACGATCGTGACCCTCGAGGCGAACTTCGTCAGGAACGTCGCCTCCTCCATCGCGGTGTCGCCGCCACCCACCACGATCAGCTCGCGATCGCGGAAGAAGAAGCCGTCGCACGTCGCGCACGCGCTGACCCCGCGGCCGCGGAGCTGCTGCTCGCCGGGGATCCCCAGCCAGCGGGCGCTGGCGCCGGTCGCGATGATCAACGTTCGGGCGCGCCACTCCTGGTCGCCGGCCCACACCCCGAACGGCCGTTCGGACAGGTCGACGGCCGTGACGTGCACCGGCAGGATCTGCGTGCCGAACCGCTCGGCCTGCTTCTCCATCTGCTCCATCAGCTCTGGGCCGAGGATGCCGTCGGCGAATCCGGGGTAGTTCTCGACGTCGGTCGTGAGCATCAGCTGCCCGCCGGCGTCCAGACCCTTCAGGACCAGGGGCTCCAGGTTCGCCCGGGCGGCGTACAGCGCGGCCGTGTAGCCCGCAGGTCCGGACCCGATGATCAGGACGTCTCGCGTCTCGGTCATGGCGTGGCTCATCCTCCCATAGGCGCAAACGCCCGCGTATTCCGGCGACGCGCGCCGTTCCGCCCGTGGGTCAGAGCTTCGCCTGGGCGAACGACAGGATCGCGCAGCCCGCCCGGGAGACGACCCAGACGGTCGCCTTGTCGGGCGGCTCGCCGGCCCCGGGGCCCTCCAGGAAGATCCCGAAGTACGCCGGCCGGCCCTGGAACCGGGCCTGGATCAGCTGCATCAGGTCGCCGGCGGCGTCCGGGGCCGCCTGGTTCAGGCACTCGAGGGCGCGCCGGGTCTCGGCGTCGCTGCCGAGGCGTCCCTGATCCGACGCGATGCCGACCGCGGCGTCGCGGTACGGGGCGACCAGGCCGGCGAGGTCGGCGGTGTCGTAGTCCGCGTCGCGCACCTCGAGGCTGCTGGCCGCCGCCTCGGGGGCGATCGCGCCCCCGGCCTCCGCGGCTCCGGCGGCCGTGTCGGCGCTGAGCGTCTTCTGGTCGCCGCCCTTCGGGTTCGGCAGGACCACGACCAGCACGAGCGCCACCGCTGCGGCCGCCGCGGCGATCCCCGCGATCCGGTACCAGCGGGGAGGTCCGGGGGTCTCGGCGGCGGGTCCCGAAGCGGCCACCGCGAGCGCGCGGTCGGCGACGCCGGCCGGCGCCGGGACCTCGGGGATCGCAGCGAGCGCGAGGCGGGCCGCCGCGGCAAGGGCCACCTCGTGCCGGCAGCGGTCGCACCCGGACACGTGCGCGTCGACGGCCGCCCGCTCCTCGGGGGTCAGGGCGCCGTCGACGTACTCGGTCAGGAGCTCCTCGGGGTGCGTCATGACTCTGGCTCCGACGGTCCGACGGTCCCGCTCGGTTCCCGCTGGTAGCGGGTCGGTGCGCCCTCGAGCCCCATCGCCCGGGCGAGGGCGAGCCGGCCCCGGTGCACGCGTGACTTCACCGTGCCGACCGGGACGTCGAGGACCCGGGCGATCTGCTCGTACGGGAGGTCCTGCACGTCGGCGAGCACGAGGGCGACCCGGTACTCGTCGGGGATCTGGGCCAGGGCGCGCGCCGCGTCGATCGTGCCCACGGCGGACTCGGCGTGGTCGGGTTCGGGAGGTCCGAGCTCGGGGAGGGCCTCGCCGCTCACGGTCGCGAGACGCAGGACGGGTTGCCGGCGTTGCTTGCGGAGCAGGTCGTAGCAGGCGTTCACGGTGACGCGGTGCATCCACGTGGTGAACGCGGCGTCGCCGCGGAACGTGCCGAGCTTGCGGAGGGCCGAGACGAAGGCGTCCTGCGTCGCGTCCCGCGCGTCCTCGGCGTCGCCGAGCACGCGCAGCGCCACGTTGTAGACGCGCGTCTGATGGCGCTCGACGAGCACGCCGAACGCGGGCGTGTCTCCCGACAGGTAGCGGCGGACGAGGTCCTCGTCGCGGTCGGCCTCGGTCACGAGGTCGAACCTACACCACGCCCCGAGGGCCACCGCCGAGGCGCGAGCGCCTCAGCCCGAGAGCGTCGCCGGACCCTCGGTCGCCGAGGCGGTCACGCGCGCGTAGTGCTTCGAGAAGTCGAACCGCGCCGCGACCAGGGTGCTCGCCTGCTTGCGGAGCGTGATCGTGGCTTCGCCCGTCTGGATGTTCACGAGGCAGCCCTGCTTCGTGAACCGGGCCTCGGCGTCCTCCTGGGGGAGCGCCGCCGCCGCGGCCTGACAGGCTGCGCGGCTGTCGTGCGAGCCCTTGTAGTTCGTGGCCGCTACGGTGGCGAGGGCGCTCGCCGCATCCGCGAGCTTGAACTTCGTGAACAGGACCGAGACGACGTCGAGCGAGAGGACGCCCACGATCGCGATCGCGACGAGCCAGCCCACGATGAGCTTGCCGACCATGCCGGCTTCCTCGCGGCGGAGCTTCACCAGACCGATCACCCGCGGAACCTCCTACGCACCGCGTCCTTCACCTCATCGACCTCCGCGATGCCCAACATAAGCGCGGCGGCCACGAAGACCAGGACCCCCGCGACGACCCCCGCGAGCACCTCGCCGACCTGGACCGCGAAGGCGTTCGGGTCGCCGCCGAGCTCGCGGACGCCCCACGCGGCGAGGGCGGCCGCACCCGCGGACACCAGGCCCGCGGGCACCACCTTCAGCACGGTCGTAGCGATCCGGCGACCGTCCAGCGAGTCGAGCCGCCGTCGCAGCAGCGCGGCGCAGACGAACGTCGCGAACGCGTACGAGATCGCGTGTCCCAGCGCGAGTCCCGGGACGGTGAGGTCGAACACCTGGATCATCACGAGGTCCGCCCCGATGTTCACTGCCGCCGCCGCCAGGTTCACGAGCGCCGGGGTCCGCGTGTCCTGCACCGCGTAGAACGTGCGCGTGAGGAGCTGGAACGTCGAGAAGAAGGGCAGTCCGAGCGCGAACGCCTGCAGGGTCCGTGCGATCTGCTCGGCGTCGGCGGGCAGTGCCTGGCCGTGCTCCAGCAGCATCCGCACGATGGGCACGGCGAGTGCGACGTAGCCCAGCGACGCCGGCACGATGATGACGAGGGTGTCCCGCACCCCCCGCGAGAAGAGCGTCCGCACGCCCCCCGGGTCGCCGGCGGTCCATCGATCGGCCATGCCGGGGAGGAGCGCCGTGAAGATCGAGACGACGAAGATCGCGTGCGGCAGCGAGAAGAGGATGAACGCCGTCGAGTAGATCTGGTATCCGGCGTCGAAGCGACCGTTCAGCACGATGATGATCACGTACGCGACCTGGTTGGCGATCACGTAGACGACGACCCACGCGGCGAGCCTGCCCAGACGGCGCACGGCGGCGTGGTTCCAGTCGAACCGCAGGTGCCACCGGAAGCCGAGCCGCCGCAGCGACGGCCACAGGGCGAGCGTCATCGCCACCACGCCGAGCGTGGTCCCCGCCGCCAGGATCAACCGCTGCGTGTCGGTGATCGCGTCGACCGACGGGGGAGCGCCGTGCAGCGTCCACGCGTAGACGGCGAAGGTCGCGATCACGACCACGTTGTTGAGGATGGGGGCGAACATCGGCGCGGCGAACCGACGTTCGGAGTTGAGCAGGCCGGTCGCGACGGCACCGATCCCGTAGAAGACGATCTGTGGCATGAACCAGCGCAGGAAGTAGGCACCGAGGGCGATCTGGGCGTCCTTGTCGGGAGCGTCAGACGCCGACAGGTACAGGCGGAGGATCTGCGGCGCGAACACGGCCCCGACCACCGCCACGATCGAGAGCACGACGAGCGCGAGCGTCAGCACCCGGTCGCCCACCGCCCAGGCCTCCTCGCGGCCGTGCCGTCGGCGCCACCCGACGAACACGGGGACGAAGACCGAGGTGAGGATCCCGCCCAGGACCAGCTCGTAGACGATGTTCGGCGTGGTGTTGGCCGTGGCGTACGTGTTGCCGAGGGCGCTCACGGTGACCCCGAGCGCGGCGGTCTGCGCGGAGAGGCGGAGGAACCCCGTGAGGCGGGAGAGCGCGGTACCGACGCTCATCACGGCCGTGTTCCGCACGTAGGCCTCCCGGCGATCCTCGGCCGGGAGCTCGATCACCTCCGTCTCGTCGCGCGGAGGCGTGGCGGCTAGGTCGTCGTCTTCGGCCGTCGGATGTACCTCCTGGCCCACAGGCCCGCGAGCACGATCGCGGCCGCGATCGTGATGATCAACGCGATCCGGCTGACCGCCGTGGTCCGCACGACCAGGACCTGTTGTTGGATCTTCCGGCCCGACGGCGAACGCACGACGACGAGGATCTGGCTGCGACCGCTGGTCGTCGCGGCGGCGGCGAAGCTCACGACCTGGTTCGGTTCCGTCAGCGTGACCGTCTGCTCGTTCCCGTCGGGGAAGCGGAACTGAGCCGAGCGGAGCTGCAGCACCACGGTCAGCGGCGTCGCGCCCGGGTCGGACATCAGGATCGGGATGGTGCCGGTCCGCGAGGTGAAGGTGAACACCTGGCTCGTGTCCGGCCGAGCGCGGGCGAACGCGCCCTCGGTGATCCGGTTGACGCGGTCGATCCACGCTCGGCCGGCGGGTTCGTCCCCGAGGTACTCCTTCGCCTCGGCGTAGAGGAGGTCCCGCGAAAGCCGAGCGGGGGATGGGTCCCCGGTCGGGAGCATGGACGCGTACGCTCGGACGTCGCGGCGCTCGCGCTTGATCGCGTCCGCGTAGCCGGGCGAGAACGAGGCGGTCGACGGGACCGCGAGTGAGGCCGGGTCCACCGGCGGCGGAACCAGGCTCACGAGCTCATCGGCCGTCACGGCGTCGAGGAACGGCGCGCGGACGAGCCGGCGGACGAACGGCCCCCAGAACCCCGGGTCGGCCCCGGCGGGGAGCGCGACCGCCACGCCGCGCGGGAGGTCCGGGACGGGCGCCTCCCGCCAGATCGTCGCGAGCTCGCCCAACATCGCCTGCGCGCGCCGGATCGGGTCGCCGTCGAGCGCCTCCGCTTCGAGCAGCGTCTGCGTGGCCTGGTCGGGGAGGATCGCCGAGACCGTGAGGGGCCCGGCCTCGAGCGTCGTCGTGGGCAGGGGGGCGAACCCGTTCGGCGCGGGGACGCGCTCCACGGCGTCGGCGTTCGCGAGCACCACATCGGCGCCGCGCGCGGCCATCACCTCGAGCGCCGGGCCGCTCAGCGCGCCGTCCGTCGGTCGGACCACCGTGCGTGACGGCTCGAGGTCCAGGAGGGTGCGGAGGGTCTCCTCGCCGACGTCGAGCTGCGTCGAGGCGTCGTTCGTCAGTCCGCTCGCGATCAGCGAGGGGACGGTGGCGCCCGAGAACGGCAGCGCCGTGACGAGGGGGCCGTCCGGCGCGCTGACGCGCCGGATGGCCGAGAGCAGGGTGGCCGCGTTGCGGGCACCGTCGTCGCCTTCGGCGACGACGGTGCCGTCCACGCGCTCGTAGCCCTCGCTCATGCGCGCCAGCTGGTCCAGGAGCGAGGGCTCGATCACCAGATCGAAGGGCCCGCCGGCCGGCAGGGCCGCATCCGCGAGCGAGGCGACCTGCCGAGCGAGGGTGCCGGTCGGCGCGATCGACGCCTCGAAGGCGTCGTCGACCAGACGGCCGTCGGGGCCGAGGGCGATGGGGCCGGTGAGCTCCGTGGACCACGACAGCAGCAGTGGACGCTCGGGGATCCGCACGAGCACGATCGCCGGCGTGTCGATCCACGTGATCGAGACGGAAGCGCTCCGCAGATCGATCCGCATGGGGTACACGAGGGAGTCGAGCGTGCTGATCCCGTCGAGGGTGGACAGGTCGACCTCGAGGTCGAAGCGGCGCTCGGCTCCGGGCTCGAGCTCGCCGGACTGCGCGAAGGTGTTCGCGTAGATCGGCAGCTCCGGACCGTCCGTGAGCGACGCCTCGTAGGCGCTGCGCGACCGGATCGCCGCGCCGATCGTGATCCCGAGGGCGAGATCTGGGAGCGCCTCCAGGCCAACGTTCGTGGCGAGCACCGAGACCTGCAGGACGGGATCCTCGAGGGTGTTCCACGGCGTCTGGGATCGGAGCGTCAGACGTGCGGCAGGGACGTCCTGTCCGTTCGCCGCAGGGATCCAGGTCATGCCGACGAGCAGCAGCAGCGACGCGGCGGTCGCAGCCGCCAGCGGGTGCCGGAGCGACCGCGCCGGGCTCACGTCCGGGGTGCCCCGCCGCGGCGCCGGCGAGAGGTGGACCGCCGGCGCCCGCGCAGCACCGAGGCGGCGCGGCCGAGCACCTCTCGCTCGCCGCGGTAGGCGGCGCGCTTGAGCGCCCGCTCCAGGGGGAACCACCGGACGTCCTCCATCTCGTCGTCCCGATCGTTGATGTCGCCCTCGCCGGTCGCCTTCATCAGGAAGAAGTGGACCGTCTTGCGGATCCGGACGTCCTCCCACACGTAGAAGTAGCGCGTGTCGCCGAGGGATCGCTCGATGCGGGCCTCGAGGCCCGTCTCCTCCCGCACCTCGCGGACCGCGGCCTCCTCGATCGTCTCGGCGGGTTCGATCCCGCCCTTCGCGAGCCCCCACGCGATGTCCCCCCGGCGGGTGCGCCGCGCCGCGAGGATCACCTCGATCCGCCCCTCGTGCCGCCGGTACACGACGCCGCCTGCCGATACCTCCGTCTTGGTGGGGGTCCCCGGCCGCTCGGACGCGGCGGGGGTGCCCGCGGCCCTCGTGGGGCGCCTGCGCCTGCCCGATCGCTTCGCGCGGCCCGCCGGACCCCCGTCGGGGGCGCCGGCGCGCTCCGCCGGCCGTTCCGGGCTCTCCATGCGGCTAATCCTAGGCGGCCGCCGATGGGACTTTGGCTGGCGCCGGGGGCTGCCGATAGAGAGTCCGTGGATATCCAGGAGCTCCTTCGCTATGCCGTCGAACGGGGCGCGAGCGACCTGCACCTGAAGGTCGGGAACGTGCCGTTCATCCGCGTTGACGGGGCGCTGCAGCCCACGCAGTTCCCGACCCTGTCGGCCTCCGACACCGAGGCCTTCGCGCAGCAGCTGATGTCGGAGCACAAGAAGCGGGAGTTCACCGAGCACGCCGAGGCCGACCTCGGGCACACGATGGCCGGCGTCGGTCGCTTCCGGGTGAACGTCTTCCGGCAGCGCGGCGTGGTGGGCCTGGCGATCCGCCGGGTGCGCTCAGAGGTGCCGACCTTCGAGGAGCTCCGCCTGCCGCCCGTGATGCAGACGCTGGCGGACTCACCGCGCGGCCTCGTCCTGATCACCGGCCCGACCGGGACCGGGAAGACGACCACGATCGCGTCGATGATCGGGCACATCAACTCGACGCGACGCGCCCACATCGTGACGGTCGAGGATCCGATCGAGGTCGTGCACGACGACGCGCTCTCGATCATCCAGCAGCGCGAGGTCGGGCTGGACACCGACTCGTATGCCGCCGCCCTGCGGCACGTGATCCGCCAGGACCCTGACGTGATCTCCATCGGCGAGATCCGCGACCCGGAGTCCGCGCTGTCGGCGATCCAGGCGGCCGAGACCGGACACCTCGTGATCTCGACGCTGCACACGATCGATTGCGTCGAGACGATCAACCGGATCCTGGACCTGTTCCCACCGCAGCAGCAGCGGGAGGTCCGCACGTCGTTCGCGGGGTCGCTGCGCGGGATCGTGTCGCAGCGGCTCGTCACCCGCGCCGACGGCAAGGGGCGGCTCCCCGCCATCGAGGTCCTGGTGAACACCGGCCGGGTCTTCGATCGGATCGTCGACCCTGAGGAGACCGACTCGATCGGCGAGGTGATCGCGGACGGCGGGTACTACGGCATGCAGACGTTCGACCAGGCGCTCGTCAAGCTCGTGAAGGAGGGCCTGGTCCTCGAGGATGAGGCCCGTCGCGCGTCGACGAACCCGCACGACTTCGACCTGATGCTCATGGGGACGACCGAGCGCCGCGGCGCGATCCCCGAGTTCCAGGACCCGCCGAGCATGTCGACCTGGCAGGTCGGCTAGGTCGACCCCGGCGTCGGGCGCGGTCGCCGGACGCTCACCACGCCCCGACGCCCCCGCCCCCGGCTCCCTCGCCGGCCGCGCGCCGCGCCGCGAGCTCCATCGGGTGGTGGCGGTACCCGTAGGGGATCGCGAGCAGCAGGTAGACCGGGATGAACAGCGGTCCCCACGCGCAGTACTGCCGCACGTGGTGCCGCTCGTGGCGCAGGAGCGCGCCCTCGACCGGCCGGGCCGACACGATCACGAACCCCACGGTCATCGCGATCCGGTGCAGCTTCGGCATCACGCGGGTGAGCCCGCGCGGCGTCCGGTCGAAGAGCAGGACGCCGTTCGCCAGACGCGGTCGCTGGAACGTGAACAGGCCCAGGACCAGGCCGATCAGGGTGTTCGGGAGGGTCCAGACGAACCCGAGCCAGGTGGGCACGACGGGCACCGTACACCGGCGGCCGGGCGAGACGGCCGGGGTATCCTCGACCGGCCATGACCGATGAGACGCCGCCCGGCGCCGTCCTGGAGGTCGACCCCCTCGCCCGTGAGCTCGGTGAGCGGTTCGCGGCGGCCGGCCACGAGCTGTACCTGGTCGGAGGGGTCGTCCGCGACCTCGTGCTCGGACGGCTGGCGGACGACGCGGACTTCGACTTCGCGACGGACGCGCCCCCGCACGAGACGACGCGCGTCCTGCGCCGATGGGCGGACCGCCGGTACCTGGTCGGCGTCCGGTTCGGGACCGTCGGCGCGCTGAAGGGCGAGCGTCGCCTCGAGATCACCACGTTCCGCGAGGAGGTCTACGACGCCGAGCACCGCAAGCCCGCGGTGACGTTCGCGAAGGACATCGAGACCGATCTGTCGCGGCGCGATTTCACGATCAACGCGATGGCGATCGCGCTCCCGGCCGGCGACTTCGTCGATCCGTTCGGCGGGGTCCGGCACCTGGCGACGAAGACGCTGGACACCCCGCTCGAGCCGGAGGTGGCCTTCTCGGACGATCCGCTGCGGATGCTCCGCGCGGCGCGGTTCGTCTCGCAGCTCGAGGTGACACCCGCCCCGCGCGTCGTCGACGCGATCGAGCGGATGCGCGAACGCCTGTCGATCGTGTCGGCCGAACGGATCGGGGACGAGCTCGCGAAGCTGCTCGTCGGCGCGCGGCCGGGGGTCGCGCTCGAGCTGCTGGTCGAGACCGGGCTCGCCGACCTGTTCCTGCCCGAGATCCCGGCGCTGAGGCTGGAGCAGGACCCGGTGCACCGGCACAAGGACGTCCTGCGGCACACGTACGCGGTGATCGAGCGCTGCGAGCCCGATCCGGTGTTGCGCCTCGCCGCGCTCCTGCACGACATCGGGAAGCCGAAGACCCGCGAGATCACGCCCGACGGCGTTCAGTTCCACCACCACGAGATGGTGGGGGCGCGGATGGCCGAGGCGCGGCTGAAGGAGCTCCGCTACCCGAACGCGACGATCGACGACGTGCGTCGGCTCGTCGAGATGCACCTGCGGTTCCACGGATACGGCGAAGGGTGGTCCGACTCGGCGGTCCGTCGGTACGTGCGCGACGCCGGCCACCTGCTCGACAAGCTGAACCAGCTGACGCGCGCCGATTGCACGACGCGCAACGAGGCCCGGGCGGATCGCCTGGCGGCCCTGCAGGACGAGCTGGAGGAGCGGATCGCGCGCCTGGCCGAGCAGGAGAACCTCGACGCGATGCGGCCGGCGCTCGACGGCAACCAGATCATGGCTCGCCTCGGGATCGGGCCGGGCCCGCTCGTCGGCGAGGCGTACGGCTACCTGATGGACGTCCGCATGGAGCGGGGCCCGATCGACGAGGACGAGGCGGGCGAGCTGCTGGACGCCTGGGCCCGCGAGCGGGGGATCGCGCGGGACTAGGGACGGTGCGGGCGGCTCCGCCGGGGCCGGTAGGCTGCAGCGCATGGTCGAGGCCGCACAGGCGGATCGTGTGCTCGCCCGTGGGCTGTCGAGCGCCGACGTCGCGGAGCGCGTGGCGCGCGGCCAGACGAACGCGGTCGAGCTGACGACGACCCGCTCGGTCGCGCAGATCGTCCGCGCGAACGTCTTCACGCGGTTCAACGCGCTCCTCGGCGGGATGCTCGCGGTCATCATCGTCGTCGGTCCCGTCCAAGACGCGCTGTTCGGCATCGTGCTGGTCGCGAACGCGCTGATCGGGATCGTGCAGGAGCTCCGCGCGAAGCGCACGCTCGACCGGCTCACCTTGCTGACGGCGCCGCGCGCGCGCGTGCTGCGCGACGGCGCGGCGGCGGACCTCGCGGTGACCGACGTGGTGCTCGACGACGTGCTGATCCTCGAACCCGGGTTCCAGGTGGTCGTGGACGGCGAGGTGATCGGGGCGGAGGGCCTCGAGATCGACGAGTCGCTGCTGACCGGTGAGGCGGACCCGGTCGAGAAGACGACCGGCGACGAGGTCCGCTCGGGCTCGTTCGTGGCGGCCGGGACGGGTCGGTTCCATGCCACGGCCGTGGGCCCGGACGCGTATGCGGTCCGGCTCGCGCAGGAGGCGCGCCGGTTCGCCGTGACGCGGTCGGAGCTGATCGACGGGATCAACCGGATCCTCACGTGGGTGACGTGGGCGATCATCCCGACCGCGACGCTGCTGTTCATCAGCCAGCTCCGCAACAGCACGGATCCGCGGACGGCGGTCGCCGGGGCGGTCGCGGGCACGGTGGCGATGGTCCCCGAGGGCCTGGTGCTGCTGACGAGCCTCGCGTTCGCGGTGGCCGCGGTCCGCCTCGCCCGGCGGCGCGTCCTGGTCAAGGAGCTCCCCGCCGTGGAGGGCCTCGCCCGCGTGGACACGCTGTGCATCGACAAGACCGGGACCCTGACCGAGGGGAGGCTCGAGGTCGAGTCGGTGGAGCCCGTCGACGGCGCGTCGCGGCCGGAGGCCGAGGAGCTCCTCGCGGCGCTCGCGGCGAGCGATCCCGCGCCGAACTCGACGATGCGGGCGATCGCGGAGCGCTTCGATCGTGCGCCGGCGGGCTGGGACGCGGCCGACTCGGTGCCGTTCAGCTCGGCCCGCAAGTGGAGCGCGGTGGCCTTCGCCGGTCGCGGCGCCCTGGTGCTGGGCGCGCCCGACGTGCTCCTCACGCGCGTCGACGGGGATCCCGGGGTGGCGCGGCGCGCCGAGGAGCTCGCCGGGGAGGGGCACCGCGTCGTGCTCGCGGCCCGGTCGCCCGCGGCCGCGGTGAGCGCCGACGGGCTGCCGGAGGGCCTGCGGCCGGTCGCCCTCGTGATCCTGGGGGACCGGATCCGTCCCTCCGCCGAGCTGACGCTGCGGTACTTCGCGGAGCAGCGGGTCCGGGTCAAGGTGATCTCGGGCGACGATCCGCGGACGGTCGGGGCGATCGCGGGCCGCCTCGGCCTCGAGGGAGCGGACCGCCCGATGGACGCACGCGACCTCCCCGAGGATCCCGTGGCGCTCGCCGCCGTCCTGGACGAGCGTTCGGTGTTCGGGCGCGTGACCCCGGAGCAGAAGCGTTCCATGGTCCGCGCGCTGCAGGGCGCGGGTCACGTCGTGGCGATGACGGGCGACGGGGTGAACGACGCGCTCGCGCTGAAGGACGCGGACATCGGCGTCGCGATGGGCTCGGGGACCGAGGCCACGCGCGGCGTCGCGCAGCTCGTGCTGCTGGATTCCGACTTCGATGCGCTTCCCCCCGTGGTCGCCGAGGGCCGGCGCGTGCTCGGGAACATCGAGCGGACGTCGGGGCTGTACCTGACGAAGACCGTCTACGCGATGCTGCTGTCGCTCGCCGTCGGGGTCGTGGGGTTCGCGTTCCCGTTCCTGCCGCGCCACCTCACGCTCGTCGGCGCGCTGACGATCGGGATCCCGTCGTTCTTCCTCGCGCTCGCGCCGAACACGGACCGCTTCCGCCCGGGCTTCGTCGGGCGGGTGATGCGGTTCGCGATCCCGGCGGGTGCTCTCGCCGCGATCGCCGTGTTCATCGCGTACGCCGTGGTCCGCGAGGAGCCCGGCGTGACGCTGCTCGAAGCCAGGACGGCGGCCGTGATGGTGCTGACGTGGATCGGGTTGCTGGTGCTCTCGATCGTCGCAGCGCCGCTGACCGCGTGGAAGCTCGCGTTGATCGGCGCGATGGCGGGGCTGTTCCTGTTGGCGATGAGCCTGCCGGTCACACAGGAGTTCTTCGCCCTGCAGACGCCGCCGCTGATCGTCTGGCTCGCGGCGTTCGGGATCGCGGCGATCGTGTGGTCGTTCGCACGCCTGTTCGTGGTGGCCGAGCGGCCGGTCGGGCCCGGCGCGCTCGGGCCCGACGGCTAGCGCCACCGAACGAGAGCTCAGTCCCACCGCCAGGTGCCGAGCGGCCCCCGCTCCAGGTAGCGCTGCAGGCCGTACGGGATCGTGTCGACCTCTTCGGCCCGGGCCTCGGGGGTCCAGGATCGGAGGCCGCGGTACCACGCGAGCGAGCGTGCGATCGTGCCGGTGCGGTAGGCCACGTCGGCCCAACCGAGCAGCTCCGCGCGGGACCCGAACCGTCCGAACGGCTCGAGGTAGGCGTCGCGCATGCGCAGGATCTCGGGGCCGCCGGGTTCGTACCCGCGCTGGTACGCCGTTGCGCGCAGCAGCACCGTGAGGGTGTGGAACGGGTGCGAGACGCACGCGTCGCCCCAGTCGATCACGCGGTGGCGCCGGTCCCCGTCGACCAGGACGGCGCCCCCGTGCAGGTCGTCGTGCTGCACGCTGTCCGGGATGCCGGTCTCGGCGAGCTCCTGGCAGGACGTGACGATCGACGGGCGCTGCGTCCGCAGGCGCTCGCGTTCCTCGCTCGACATCCCGTCCGGGCGGTCCAGCAGCAGGAACTCCTCGTCGTCCAGCAGCTGGTCGAGCCGCTCGGGCAGTCCTTCGAGGCGTTCGTCCGGTACGCCCAGCGAGAGGAAACCCGCGGCCTCCGGCGCCACGGCGAGCTGGAGCTCGGCGTAGCGGGGGAGGATCGACTCCCAGTCCTCGATCGATTCCCCGGTGTCACGCAGCCGCGTGCCGCCGTCGCGCATCAGGAGCCAGCCTCGCTCCGCGTCGATCGCGATCAGCTCCGGCAGGAGGTCGGGGTCGACCTGCGCGAGACGCTCGGTCAAGGGCGCCTCGAACCGATCGTCGGGGGACACCTTGAACCAGACCGCACCGTCGACCGTCGGCACGCGAAGGACGACCGACCAGCGCGCCGCGCGAGGCTCCTCGAACGCACCGGTGACGTCGACGTGGGAGCGGATCCACGCGCCCACCTCCTCGAGGAAGGCGGGGTCGCGCGCGACGGGCATCTAGTGGAGCAGCCCCATCCGTGACGGCGGCCAGATCACCACGAACGCCTTGCCGACGACCTTGTCGATCGGGACGAACCCCAGCCCGAAGCGCGAGTCGAGCGAGTTGTTGCGGTTGTCGCCCATCACGAAGAGCTGACCCTCGGGCACGGTCGTCTTCGGGAACTCGCTCGTCCGTTCGTGCAGGTACGGCTCCACGATGCGCTCGCCGTTGACGTAGACGTTGCCGTTGCGCCCCTCGACGACATCGCCGGGCAGGCCGATCACCCGCTTGATGAAGTCCTCGTCCGCGGCGCCCTGGATCCCGAGGCCCTGGCCGAGCCAGTGGAGGAACCCGCCGATCAGGCCGCGGTCCTCGGTGCCGTGCGGGTTCTCGAACACGATGATGTCGCCCCGGCGCGGGTCGTGGAAGTAGTAGGGGATCTTGTTGACCAGGACCCGATCGCCGTGCACGAGCGTCGGCGACATCGATGGCGAGGGGATCCAGAACGCCGCGAACAGGAACGTCTTGATCAGCAACGCCAGGACGAACGCCATCAGGATCAGCCCCGGCAGCTCCGAGAGGAAGCCGAGCGCGTTCGCGCGCTTCACCTCGGGCGGATCGGGTGCCTTGCCCGCCGTGAAGGAGTCGTCGGTCTGGATGGCCATCGGGGTCGGGCCAGCGTACCCGTTCGTGCCCGGAACCCGTGGGACGGCGGCTGCGTCAGGCGGGCTCGACGTCGATCCCGACCGCCTTGAACGAGGCCCACAGCTCGTCTCCCGGCCGCAGGGCGAGCCGCTCGGCCGACGCCAGCGTGACCTCGGCGACGACCGGGGGGTGGCAGGCGACCCGCACGCGCGCCCGGTGCCCGTCGATCGCGATCGCCTCGACCGTGCCAGCCAGGACGTTCTGGGCCGAGCCCTCGGGGGGCCGCTCGAGGTGGAGCTCGATCTCCCCCGGGGGCAGGACGCCGATGGCCGACGCTCCGGCGGCGAGCCCCGGGTCGGCCACGAACACGGATCCGTCGGGCGTCTCGATCCTCCAGGTGCCGCCGTCGGCGACGAGGGCACCCCGGAACACGTTCACGCCGATCAGCTCGGCGACGTAGGACGTGCGCGGCGCGCGGCGAAGCTCCTCGACGGTCCCGGCCTGCGAGATCCGCCCGTCCTCGATCACGACGAGCCGATCGCCCAGCGTCATCGCCTCCACGGGGTCGTGGGTGATCAGGACGCGGACGCCGGGGAACGACGAGAGCGCCCGACCGATCACGGGCCGCAGGTCGTTGCGACTGCGGACGTCGAGCGCCGAGGTGGGCTCGTCGAGCAGGAGGAGCTGCGGCTCCGTGACGAGGGCGCGCGCGAGGGCGACCCGCTGGGCCTCGCCGCCGGAGAGCGCCCCAGGCCTCGCCGTGGACCGCGCGATGGGGAACCCGAGCCGTTCGAGGAGCCCGCGCGAACGAGCGCGGGCTTCCTCCTTCGCGATGCCGCGCGCCGTGAGCGGGAACGCCGCGTTCTCGACCGCCGACAGGTGGGGGAACAGCAGGCCGTCCTGGAACAGCACCCCGATCGGTCGGCGCTGGGGCGGGACGTCGATCCCCACGGCCGTGTCGAGGAGCGCTTCGCCCCCGAGCAGGACGCGGCCGCGCTCGGGCGTCAGGATCCCGGCGAGGCACGACAGCACGGTCGTCTTGCCCGAGCCGTTCGGACCGAGGAGCACGAGCGTGCTCCCCTCGGCGGCCGCTAACGCGACCTCGACGGTGAACGCGGTCCGCGTGAGCGTCAGCTCGGCCTCGAGGTTCATCGGCCGAAGATCCGATCCCGCATCGCGACCAGCACGACGAGCGAGAGGGCGACGAGCAGCAAGGAGGCCGCGACGGCCGCACCCGGATCGGTCTGGCGCGCCTCGTACACGGCGAGCGGGAGGGTCTGCGTGCGTCCTGCGAGGTTCCCCGCGAACGTGATCGTCGCCCCGAACTCCCCGAGGGCGCGCGCCCACGCCAGCACGAGCCCCGCCGCTAGCTGCGGCCGGAGCATCGGGAGCGTCACCCGGCGGAGGGTGTGCATGCGCGATGCCCCCATGGCGGCGGCCGCCTGCTCGTAGCGGGGGTCCAGCGAGCGGAGGCCGCCCTCGGCGGACAGGATCACGAGCGGGATCGACACGAACGTCGTCGCCAGGACCGCTCCTGCGGTCGTGAACGTGAGCTGGATCCCCAGGTCGTAGAGCCAGCTCCCGACCACGCCGGACCGGCCGAGCGCGGTCAGCAGGGCCACCCCGCCCACGACCGGCGGAAGCACCAGCGGCAGGATCACGAGCGCCCGGACCAGTGCCCTGCCGGGGAAGCTCGAACGTGCGAGCACCCACGCGATCGGCACGCCGAGGACGAACGAGAGGGCGGCCGCGGTGAGCGACACGACGAGGGACAGGCGGAACGCGACCCAGGCCCCGGATGCGGCGAGCTTCTCGCCGATCTCGGACCACGGCGCCCGCACCACCAACGCCAGCACCGGGACGGCGAGGAACGCGATCCCGATCGCGGACAGTACCGCGACCGGCGCCGGGGTGATCCGTCGGCTCCCGCCGCGCGCCATGGCTGCTCGAGCGTTCCTACGCGGAGGGCGGCGGCAGGAACCCGAACGCCGCGAGGGTGGCCTGTCCCTCCGGCCCGGTCGCGAAGTCGACGAACGCCTGGGCGGTCTCCGGGTCCTGCGCGCCTTCCACGACGGCGATCGGGTAGGCGGCGATCACGTTCACCGCGTCGGGGACGTCGATCGCGTCGACGTCGGGCGCGACCTGACTCGTGACGTCGGAGACGTAGACGATGGCGGCGTCGGCTTCCCCGGAGATGATCTTCGCGACCACCGAGGCGTTGTCCTCCTCGTTCGAGACGACGTTCGCGAGGACGGCATCGCCGATCCCGGCCGCGTCGAGCGCCTCGCGGGCGTAGTCGCCGACCGGGACGCCCTCCGCCGCCAGCACGACCTGCACGCCGGGGTTGCCGAGGTCCTCGAACGATCGGATGTCCGCGGGGTTGTCCGGTGGGGTGATCACCACCAACCGGTTCTGCGCGAAGTCCGTCCGTCCGGTGACCCCCGGATCGGCGCTCACGTCGTCCATGTAGCTCTCGCTCGCGGACGCGAACACGTCCGCCGTCCCCTCGGACGCGATCTGGGCGGCGAGCTCGCCCGAGGATCCGAAGTTGAAGATCACGGCGACGCCGTCGTTCGCGGCCTCGAAGTCGCTCCCGATCTCGGTGAACGCGTCGGTGAGGGACGACGCGGCGAATACGGTCAGTTCGGCCGTCGCGCCGCCGTCACCCGATCCGTCGTCCGAGCCGCACGCGGTCAGGATCAGCGCCGCGCAACCGAGCACCGCAGACCACCGCCGCATCGTCACCGACCTCCCTCCGGGAGGGGGACGATAGCGCTACGCCACCCTTGACCGCAAGAGAAAGCTGGTGGATAGGGGATGGATAGCTGGAGATGGGGGCAACGTCGCCCGGGTCAGTCGTTCGGCAGGTTCACCATCACGCTCGTCGCCTTCACGGTCGCGACGGCCTCCATGCCGGGTTCGAGCCCCAGCTGATCGGCGGCCTCGCGGGTGATGAACGCGAGCACCCGGTGCGGGCCGGCCTGGATCTCGACCGTGGCCGCCAGGCCGTCGCGCTTCACCTCGGTGATCACGCCGGGGAAGCGGTTGCGAGCGCTCGCCGCGGCGATCGGCTCCGTCGTGCGCGTCTCCGAGAGGAGCCTGGCGACCTCGGAGGCCGGCACGCGGCGCTGCTTGCCCTGGGTACGCACGGTCGTGAGCTTGCCCTCGGACTCCCACCGGCGGAGCGTCTCCACGCGCACGCCGAGGATCGCCGCGGCCTCGCCGATCCGGTACGAGTCCGCCATGCGCGAAGGATAGGCCGATGGCCAGCCGCTCACACCGCGAACCGGACGTGGAGGATGTCGCCCTCGCGGACGACGTAGTCCTTGCCCTCCACGCGGATCTTGCCGGCAGCCTTCGCGGCCTCCATGGACCCGGCCTCGAGCAGCTCGTCGTAGGCGATCACCTCGGCCCGGATGAAGCCACGCTGCAGGTCCGTGTGGATCACGCCGGCCGCCTCGGGCGCGGACGCGCCCCGGCGCACCTCCCACGCGCGCGTCTCGTCCTCGCCGGTCGTCAGGAACGTGATCAGGTCGAGCGCGCGGTACGAGGCCGCGACCACGGCGTCCAGGCCGGGCTCGGACACGCCGAACTCCTCGAGCAGCGCGCGTGCCTCCTCCGCCTCCATCTCCGCGGTCTCGGCCTCGATCGAGGCGTAGACGCCGATGGCGTCCGGCAGCTCGTCCGGCACCGTCGTGCCCTCCTCGAGGTTCGCGACGACGACGGCGGGTTTCAGCGTGAGGGGCGCGATCCCGCGGAGCTCGGCCACGTCCTCGTCTGCCAGGCCGGCGTCGGCGAGCGGCGTCTCGGCGTCGAGCGCCGCCTTCGCCGCGCGCAGGGCCGCGACCTCGGGACCCGGCTTGCTCCGCGCCTTCTTCTCGGCCTTCCCGAGCGCACCCTCGATCACGGCCAGGTCGGCCAGCAGGAGCTCGGCCTTGACGGCCGCCAGCTCGGAGGCAGGGCTGGCGTCGGCCCCGAAGCACCGGATCACGATCGCCAGGGCATCGACCTCGCGTAGCTTCGCGATGCCCTGGGCGCTGGAGACCCCGCCGGGGACGTCCACGAACCGGACCTGCGCCGCGACCGTCTTGCGCGAGCGCTCCATCTCGGTCAGGACGGCGAGCCGCGGGTCGGGGACCGGCACGACCGCGACGTTCGCCTGTCCCCCGTGCGAACCGGACCGGGTGAGGGCGGTGAACAGGGTGGACTTCCCCGAGAAGGGAACCCCCACGAGCCCGACGTCCTTCATCGGTCGGGGACGGTATCAGCCGAACGTCCCACGACTACCGCCGTTCGGTCGATGTCCCGGGGGCCCCATCGTGCCGATTCCTCTCTGCGAGACCGGGCGGGGCGGGGTGCCGCCAGACCCACTCCGCCCCGCCGGGTCCTCTCATCGGTCTGGTGGCCGGTCTGGGTCATACCGGTCTGGCACCGAACGGTCTGGATCGTGCGGGCGGGGATGGGATCCGACGGCCCACCCCGCCCGCCGTCTCTTCCTGGAAGAGACGCCGAAGGGCGGGACCTCACGGTCCCGCCCTTCCGGTGTTCCAGGTCCGCGACCGGCTACGACTTCGTCTCCCAGAAGATCTTCGACAGCTCGTCGATCGCATCGAGGAGCTGCTGGCCCTGCGAAGGGTCGACGCTCTTCTTCGCGTCCCCGGCGAGCTTGGTCGCCTTCCAGAACTTGTCGTGCAGGTCCGGGAAGCGCTCGAGGTGCTCGGGCTTGAAGTAGTCGGTCCACAGCACCCACAGGTGCTCCTTGACCATGTTCGCGCGCTCTTCCTTGATGGCGACGGCGCGGTCCTTGAAGATCTGGTCGTCGGACCCCTGGTACTTCTCCTGGCACGCTTTCACGGACTCCGCCTCGATCCGCGCCTGCGCGGGGTCGTAGACGCCGCAGGGAAGGTCGCAGTGGGCGTGGACGGCGCGGGGCGGCTTGAGCAAGGCTTCGAGGATGGACATGCAGCCTCCTTCCGATGGCTCGACGTCCGAAACGTACCACCGGGGTCGGAAACCGTTGCTGGGGGCGGGGCTCGCCGCCGCGGCGATGCTCGCGTACGCGTGCGTGCGCTGGCGGCCCTCGCGGATCGAGGTCCGCGGGGGCAGCATGGCGCCGACGCTCGCCCCCGGTGACTGGGCGCTCGCGGTGCCGCTGCGCCATCCGCACCGGGGCGACGTCGTGGTCGTGGAGCACCCAGGGCGACCCGGCTACGAGATGGTGAAGCGGCTCGTCGCGCTCCCCGGCGACCTGGTCGGCGAGCGGCGGATGTTGGAGGACGAGTACTGGGTCGAGGGGGACCTGGCGCCCGCCTCGACGGACAGCCGGCAGTTCGGCCCGGTCACGCGCGAGGAGCTCACCGCGAGGGTCGTCCTGATCTACTGGCCGAAGGAACGCCAGCGCCGCCTCTGATCTCCCGACGGCCGTTCCTCCCCTCCATCCTTCCATCTGGCGTGACTTGACATCAAGGGGGCTCCCTCGGCCACGGTCTGGTCGCGAGAGGAGGTCAGCAGTTGCTCATCGGCGAGAACGTTCGTCTCCGGCTTGCCACCATCGAGGATGCCCCGCTCGTGGCCGCCTGGTACGGCGATCCTGACTACGTTGGCCCCTTCGACAACACGTGGCCCAGGAGCTGTCGCGAATGGGAGGGTCATCTCGGGGACGAGCAAGCTCGAGATCGGGGAGCCTTCTACCTGATCCTTCGGGGGGACGCGCAGGAGCCGACCGGGGTCGCCACCTACTGGAACCCGTTCACCGCTCCGATGTTCCGGACATTCGAGCTCTCGTACGAGGTGCATCCGTCGGCCCGAGGCAACGGCATCGCGACGCAGGCGGCATGCCTCCTCGTGAACCACCTGTTCATGGCCCTCCCGATCGAGCGGCTCCAGGCGACCACCGTGGTGGGGAACGACGCATCGCGTCGCGTGCTCGAGAAGGCGGGCATGCAACGGGAGGGAACGCTCCGGCGGGTCACGTTCGTGCATGGTGAGTACGTCGACATGCACATCTTCTCCATCATCCGCGCTGATTGGAGCGACGAGCGCGCCTACCGCAGCACTCGGGACCCTTTCTAGCATCGGCCCATGAGCGATCCCGCGATCGTCCAAGCGACGGCGGACGACGCCGAGCGGCTGGCGTCGATGTTGGGACGAGCATTCGCGGACGATCCGATGATCCGCTGGAAGCTCCGCCCGGACGTGACGGCCGTCCAGATCGGCGCGACCTTCGAGCCGCTCGTCGCCGCGCACGCCGCGGTGGGGACGCTCCGCGAGGTCGAGGGGGCGCACGCGGCGGCGGCGTGGATCCCGCCGGAGCTCGCCGGCCGCTTCGACGAGCTGGCGCGGAGCGGCCGGGAAGCGGTGCTCGCCCTCACCGACGATGGCGGGGTCCGGTTCGATGCGTTCTGGGACTGGGTTGCGGAGCACCTGCCGACCGACGCGTGGTACCTGGACTTCGTCGGCGTCGACCCCGCCCACCAGGGCCGTGGGTACGGGACGGCGCTCGTTCGCGACGGGCTCGCGCGCGCCCACGCGTCCGGGACCGCCGGCTTCCTCCTGACCGAGACCGAGCGGAACGTCGCGCTCTACGAGCGACTCGGGTTCGGCGTCGTCGAGCGGACGGACGCACCGGGTGGGGGCCCCACGATCTGGTTCATGCGGGCAGGTCCGTCGTCGAACCGATCCGGCTGAGCCAGCGGGCTCCGCTCGACGAGCGTTCGTGCCGATGTGAGGGAAGATGGCCGGACCGGCCGGACCGGACGGGCCGCGCGTTCCGATGCAGACCTCTCACGATCGACCTGGGCACCACCCGCCGGTCCCCGAGCCGGCCGTACCGCCGCGACCCGACCTGGGTCCGTGGGCGGCGGGCGGAGGAACGTTCGTCCCACCGGCGCCGGCTCCGACGAGACGCCTGCCGCGTGGCGCGATCGCGATCGCTGTCGTCGCGGCCATCCTCGCCGGGGTGCTCGCCCCACCGGCCATGCGGTTCTTCGGGCAGCGGGGCCGGAGCGACGAGTACCGGTTCCTCGCCGTGATCGCCGGCCAGCCGATGCGGTGGAACCCGTGCGAGCCGATCCACTACGTCGTGAACCTCGGGCCCGCGCCGGCCGGCTCCCTCGGGGACGTGCAGGACGCCGTGGTCCGCGTCGCCGGGATCACGGGGATCACGTTCGAATACGACGGCCTGAGCGACGAGTTCCCGAGCCCCGACCGGGACCTGGTCCAGTCCGACCGGTACGGGGACCGATGGGCCCCGGTCCTCATCGCCTGGGTCGACCCACGCACGAGCGCGTTCGACTTCGAGCCCGACGGGCACGACGCGGCCGCGATCGCGAGCCCGTTCCCCGCGCCCGGGACCGGCGTGCTCGTCAGTGGGGTGATCGTGCTGAACGCGGTCGACCCGAACCCGCCCGGCTTCACGCTCCCTGGCGACCAGGGACCGGTGCTGCTCCACGAGCTGGCGCACGTGTTGGGGCTGGGCCACGTCAAGCAGCAGGGGGAGCTGATGGAGCCGTACGGCGGCGGCGTCACCGACTACGGGCCGGGCGATCTCGAGGGGCTGTCCCGTTTGGGCCGGGAGAGCGGATGCCTGACGACCCCGCCGCCGTCGTGATCCCACGACCGGCGCGGCATCCGCGAGGGTTGTGTCCGCGCAGGTGAGAGCGTAAGGTGTTGCACCTGCAACATGATCTGCACACGTGAAGCCGGCGCCGTGGCGGCGATGATCCCCGACCGCCTCTGCTGTCCTCGCTGACGGGGCAGCTTTCGCAAGCACGCGCTCACCCCTCGCTCCACCTCCGCTCCCCGCACCTCACCCGTCAGGAGGATCGTCCATGGACACCATCACCCGCACCGTCGACGCCAGGGGGCAGTCATGCCCCGGCCCGCTCGTCTCGCTCGCGAAGGCCCTCAAGGATGCGCAGCGAGGCGACCTGCTCGAGCTCCTCGCGACCGACCCCGGCTCCAGGAGCGACGTCCCGAGCTGGGCGGCGCTCTCCGGGAACCAGCTCGTCGAGTCGGCAGAGGCCGATGGGGTGTTCCGCTACGTGATCCGGAAGGTGTGAGCGCCGTGGCGACGATCGAACGGGATCTGGACACGGGGGCGCAGCTCGCCGATCTCCTGGCGCGCGTCGAGGCGCTCGAGGCCGCCGACGAGCGACGGATCGAGCGGAAGAACAAGCTCACGATCATCGCGTGGGGTGGGGAGCTCGACCGGATCTGGCCGACGACGATCCTCGCGACCACGGCCGCGGCGAGCGGGATGGAGGCCTCGGTCTTCTTCACGTTCTGGGGGTTGTTCGCGATCGTGAAGCCCGAGGTCCGGGTCACCGGCGACAACTGGATGCAGAAGATGATGGCCGTGATGAACCCGGGCTCGGCGCAGAAGGCGAAGCTCAGCCGCTACCACTTCGCGGGCGCGGGACCGGCGATGTTCAAGAAGCTCGCCGACGACCACCAGGTCGCCAAGCCGGAGGAGCTGATCGCGACGGCTCGGGATCTCGGCGTCCGCCTGATCCCGTGCCAGATGACGATGGACCTGCTCGGCCTGAAGCGCGAGGACATGCTCGACGGGCTCGAGGAGCCGATCGGCGCCGCCACGGCGATCGCCGAGATGCGCGAGGCGTCGATCTCCCTGTTCATCTAGGCGGGCTACGCTCCGGCGCGTGAGCGAACGCGCGGAGCCGGACGCCTCGGCGCACGGGGTCTCGTTCCGCGAGGCCGCGCGCTTCTGGATCAAGCTCGGCTTCGTCAACTTCGGCGGCCCGGCCGGCCAGATCGCGATCATGCACGAGGAGCTGGTCGAGCGCCGGCGCTGGATCTCGAACGGCCGCTTCCTCCACGCGCTGAACTTCTGCATGCTGCTGCCGGGTCCCGAGGCCCAGCAGCTCGCGGTCTACATCGGGTGGCTGCTGCACCGGATGCGCGGAGGGCTACTGGCCGGGATCGCGTTCATCGCGCCGGCGTCCTTGCTGATGCTGGTCCTGTCGTGGGTCTACGTCACGCACGGGGAGGTCACGTGGGTCGCGGGGATCCTGGCAGGGCTGGCGCCGGCCGTGATCGGGATCGTCGCGTCGGCCACGATCCGGATCGCCCAGAAGGCCCTCGCGAACGCGCTGATGTTGGGCGTGGCGATCGCCGCGTTCGTCGGGATCTTCCTGCTGCACGTCCCGTTCCCGGTGATCGTCCTGACGGCGTTGCTGATCGGCTACGTGGGCGGCGCGCGGTGGCCGCACCTCTTCACGGTCGGCGTCGGCGAGGAGCTCGAACGCAACGAGGAGGTCGCGATCCGCGACGACGCCGCGCCGTCGCACGCCCGGCCGTCGCACGCCCGGAGCCTCGTCGTGCTCGTGGTCGGACTCGCGATCTGGCTCGTGCCGATCGCGCTCGTGGCCGCGTGGCGCGGTCCCGACGACACGATCACCGAGATGGGCTGGTTCTTCAGCAAGGCGGCGTTGGTCACGTTCGGCGGCGCCTACGCCGTCCTCGCATACGTGAACGTGGCGGCCGTCTCGACCTACGGCTGGCTCCTGCCCGGGCAGATGGTCGTCGGCCTCGGCCTGGCCGAGACGACCCCAGGGCCGCTGATCATGGTCGTGGAGTTCGTCGGGTTCGTCGGCGCCTACCGACAGCCCGGCGACCTGGACCCGCTGGTGGCAGGCATCCTCGGGGCGGCGGTGGTGCTGTGGGCCACGTTCGCCCCCTGCTTCCTCTGGATCTTCCTCGGGGCGCCGTACGTGGAGCGGCTGCGGGGGAACCGCCGGCTCGCCTCCGCCCTGGAGACCGTGACGGCCGCCGTCGTCGGCGTGATCGCGAACCTCGCCGTGACGTTCGCGATCTCGACGCTCTTCGACGAGGTCCGCACCGTGACGGTCTTCGGCGGCTCCATCCCGTGGCCGGTCTGGTCGTCGGTCGACCCGTTCGCCGTGGCCGTGGCGGCGGTCAGCTTCGTCGGCCTGTGGCGGTTCCGCTGGAAGGTCGTGCCGGTCGTGCTGGTCAGCGCGCTCGCCGGGCTGATCGTGCGGGGCTGGCTGGCCCCCTAGCGCGGTCCGGCGTCCTCGCCGGCCCTGCGTGCCGTGATGTTCAGCCGCACGTAGTCGATCCGGTGGTCCGGCATCCGCTCCGCGACGGCGCGGACGAACCCCTCGCGCTCGGCGCCGTCCATCCCCGCCACGATCGCGCCCAGGCACACGGTCTCGATGAACGCGGGGAAGTCCTCGCTCGGGATCTCGGTCGGTTCGGGATGGAGCCAGGCCTCGATGTCGGTGAACCCGGCGCGCTCGAGGCTCGCCCGGGTCTCCTCGGGGGTCGCGAACCGCTTCGTGCCGTCGAACGGATGCCCCAGCGCGCGCACGATCGCGTCCATCCGCGCGATGTTGCCGGCGCCGCCGCACTGCGCGACCAGCTGACCCCCGGGCCGGAGCACCGCCGCGAGGTTCGCGAACAGAGCGTCGTGATCGAGGATCCAGTGGAACGTCGCGTTCGAGAAGATCGCGTCGACCGGCTCGATGGGGATCGGGTCCAGGAGATCCCCGACGACGAACTCGACCCGATCACCGAACGGCGCGAGCGTGTCGCGCGCCGCGTCGACCATCGAGGCCGATCCGTCCATCGCGACCACGGTGCCGCGTGGGAGGCGCTCGAGGATCAGGGCCGTGACGCGCCCCGACCCGCAGCCGGCGTCCAGGACGCGCTCGTCGCCACGGAGCTCCAGACGGTCGACGACGGCCGTGCCCCAGCGGAGCTGTGGCCCGGACAGGCGGTGGTAGCGGGCGGCGTCCCAGTCGCGAGGCACGCCGACAGGCTAGCGGCGGCCCTGCGGAGGGTCAGGCGGTCTCGAGCTGGGGCAGGTAGATCGAGAGCGACGCTTCCTCGACCGTGAGGATCGTCGCGTCCGACACCTCGGCGCTCTCGACGCGGCCCGCGGCGTGCTCGGCTCGGAGGGCGCGGTACCAGCCGGGCTCATACGCCTCGAGTTGACAAGCCGGACAGTCCGCGACGGTGCCCGGCCGGTGGTGGGAGTGATCCATCGCGCGAGGGTATCCCGGAACCCGGGTTCCGCCGGGATTTCCGGCGAGCGGTTAGGGGAGGTACTGCTCCTCGATCAGGACGATCTCCCCATCCTCCACCGTGAGCCAGTACGGGCTCGTGTACCGATAGGTCCCGAACGGGTCCTCTCCGCTCGCCATCGCCGCGGCCATCTCGTCGAGCGACCCGGTCACGTGGTCCTCGCAGCAGTTCGCCCAGTCGAGGATCAGCAGCTGCGCGCCGTCCGCGACCGGCACGGTCCGAAGCTTCGGGTTGTCGTTGATGATGTAGTAGTCGTTCGGCGGTGGCGACTCGTCGCCCCGCTCGGCGGCGGCCTGCGCCGCCTCCTCGCCCGTCAGGAAGTAGGCGAGGTCGAACGTGATCGTCGTCGGGTCCCCCGTCGAGATCCGCTCGAGGAAGGTGAAGTGGCGCCCGTCCTCGATCTCGGCCGGCGCGGTGCTCGGCTCCGCTGATGGAGAGCCCGTGGCGCTCGGGGACCCGGTCGGACCGGTGGTCTCCGTCGGGGTCGAGGAGGGGCTGGGCGCCGGCTCCGTCGCCTGTCCGACCACGTAGCCGACGCCGAACACGACCGCCGCCGCGACCACGGCCGCGGCGGCCAGCCACATCGGTCGGCTCCCATCCCGCATCGCCCCACGATACGGGGTGACGATCGGCCGACCCGAGGGTCACCTCGGCTCCGGACATCCCGCCTCCATCAACGCCACCCGGCGGGGGCGCTGGGTCGTACGTGCTCTTCCCTCCCGAGGTCTGAACCACGGCTCGATCATCGCGTGACGATAGTTAGCCTGGCGAACTATCATGGCCGCGTGCCGAGGACCGCTCCCCCCACCGACGTCCGGCCGCTCGCCTCGCAGCTGCGGGTCTCGCTCGCGCGCCTGGCCCGCCGGCTCCGGAGCGAGAGCGACCCGGCGGTCACGCCGACGCAGCTCTCCGGGCTCGCCACGATCGAACGGCACGGCCCGATGACCGCCGGCGACCTGGCGGCCCACGAGCACATCCGCAAGCCGACCGCCACGCGGCTGATCGCCTCGCTCGTCCAGCGCGGGCTCATCGAGCGGGTCGCCGACCCGCTCGACGGCCGGGTCGTGTGGCTGCGGCTCACCGCCGCGGGGGAGCGCCACCTGCAAGGGGTCCGGCGCCGGAAGGATCGTTACCTGTCGGATCGGCTGCAGCGGCTGGATCCGACCGAGCTCGCGACGCTCTCGCGGGCTGCCGCGATCCTCGATCGGCTCGGGGAGGACGCGGGATGAGCCGCTTCGGCGCGAGCCTCGGCCGGACGTTCGGATCGCTGCGCGCGTCCAGGAACTTCCGGCTGTACGTCTTCGGGCAGCTGATCTCGGCCGCGGGCACCTGGATCAACGCGACGGCCCTCGCCTGGCTCGTCCTGCGGCTGACCGACAGCGGGATCGCCCTCGGGGTCACGACCGCGTTGCTGTTCCTGCCGGTCCTGCTCTTCGGGGCGTGGGGCGGCGTGCTCGCCGACCGGTTCGACAAGCGCCGGATCCTGCTCTACACGCAGTCGGCGTTCGCCGTGATCGCGTTCGTGCTGTGGGCGCTCGTGGCGGGCGAGCGCATCGAGCTGTGGATGATCTACGCGCTGTCGTTCGCGAACGGCGTGGCGACGGCCGTGGACAACCCGACGCGCCAGAGCTTCTACGTCGAGATGGTCGGTGAAGCGTCCCTCACGAACGCGGTGAGCCTGTTCAGCGCGGCGTTCACCGGCGCGCGGATCGTGGGCCCGGCGATCGCCGGGGTGCTGATCTCGACGGCAGGCATCGCCGTCTGCTTCCTGGTCGACGCGGTCTCCTACCTGGCGGTGATCGTCGCGCTCGCGATGATCCGGCCCGCCGAGCTGTTCCCCCAGGCGCGGAGCACGCGCGAGAAGGGCCACCTGATGGCCGGGCTCCGCTACGTGTGGCGGACGGACGAGCTACGGCAGCCGCTGATCGTGATGGCCGTGATCTTCACGCTGTCGTTCAACTTCTCGGTGCTGGTGCCGCTGCTCGCCGAGCGCACCTTCGGCGGCGACGCCGGGACCTTCGGCGCGCTCTCCGCGCTGGCGGGGCTCGGGTCGTTCGCGGGCGCCCTGCTGATGGCGAACCGCAACGCGACGCCGACGATGCGTCGGTTCGGGGCCTTCGCCGCCGCCGCGGGCGCCACGCAGCTCCTCGTCGCGGTGGCCCCCACGATCGACTGGGCCCTGGTCGCGATGGTCGGGGTCGGCGCCTCGATGATGGTCTTCATGATCACGGCGAACACGCTGCTGCAGCTTCGCTCCGTGCCGCAGGCGCGGGGACGGGTGATGGCCCTGTACGGGATCGTGTTCCTCGGCTCGACCCCGATCGGCTCGCCGATCGCCGGCTGGGTGGCGCAGAACCTGGGCACGCGCGCCTCGGGCCCCCGCATCGGGTTCGCGATGGGCGGGCTGATCGCGCTGGCGATGGGGATCGGGCTGCTCGTACGGCTCGCGCGGGCCGGTGTGCCCGAGCACGACGAGCGCGAGCCGGCGGCCGATCCCGCGCAGGGGTTGCCGGGAACGGCAACCACCACCGGGTAGCATCCACCCCGCATGGTCCCCGAGGCTCACCTCGCCTGCCTGGACGACGACGCGCTCGGCCTCTCGCGCGCGCTCACCGGGCTGCTGACGATCCCGGTGCCGTCGACGCCCGGATGGACGCTTCGCGATCTCGGGTTCCATGTCGGCGGGATCCACCGGTTCTGGGAGTTCGTCGTCCGCACGGGCGCGACCACGAACGAGGACGCGCCCACGTTCGAGCGGCCGCAGGACGAGGCGCTGTCGGCGTGGTTCCTCGACGGCGCGGCCGAGCTCCGGCGCACGCTCGCCGACGCGCCGCTCGATCGCAAGGTCTGGTCGTGGTCGCAGCACGACGACGTCGCGTTCGTGATCCGGCGGATGGCGCAGGAGACCGCGATGCACCGCTGGGACGCGGAGAACGCCCTCGGCGCCGCCCGCCCGATCGAGCCGACCGAGCTCGCCGTCGACGGGATCGACGAGTTCTTCGACACGCAGATCGCGGAGGACTTCCTGGGGCCGGGCGGCGAGTCGATCTCCCTGATCGCGTCGGACGCGCCCGCGCGCTGGGTCGCGAGCGTGGCCGACGGATCGGTGACGTGCGTGCGAGCCGAGGGCGGGGCCGACGCCACCGTGCGGGCTCGGGCGTCGGACCTGCTCCTGATGCTGTGGCGCAGGATCGGTCCCTTCGACCTGGACGTCGCGGGCGACCGGGCCGCGCTCGCCCGGTTCCTCGGCCGGGCCGACCTGGACTAATCCGTCGTCGATCCGTCCGCGCCGGACCCGACCGGATCCTCGGGTCTGGCGGCGGGCCGCGCGGCGTCCGCCTCCCGATCGATCCGCCACGGCCCGCTCGGTTCGGCCCGGCTCACGTCCAAGACGGTGCCGTCCGCCAGCGCCAGGCGGAACCGCAGGCGTCGCTCGCCGGCGCGCTCCTCGTGCCACGAGCCCAGGACCTGCACCGTCTCCTCCACGCCGCCCCACACGATCCCCCGCGGCGCCTCGTCCGCGCGGCCCCCGGCGTAGGAGCGCAGCTCGATCTCGGGGGCGCGCGCGACCCAGCGGGGGAGGACGGGCGCCCACAGCAGGAAGACGATCCCGACGGCCGCGACCGAGCCGGACACGCCGAGCCCCGGGAGCATCGGGATCGCGAGGCCCGCGGCGAGGAGCCTGGCCAGGTTGTACGCGACGTCGTACACGGCGAACACGCGCCCGCGGTACCCGTCGGGCATCGACTCCTGGACCATCGTGTCGACCGGGATCTTCTTCCAGGCGAAGGTGATCCCGACGACGAAGCTCGCGACCAACACGCTCCACCCGGTGACGTAGGAGGCGACGGCGATCATCGTGACCCCGCCGATCAGGAAGGAGCCCGCGACGATCCGCTCCTTCGCGAACCGGTCCTCGAGCATGCCGACCGTGAGGACGCCGACCAGGACGCCCACGCCGCCGGCGCCGATCAGGTTCGAGAACGAGCCGACGCCCTCGCCGAACCGGTCCCGGAACACGAACAGGGACAGGACGAGCACGATCCCCTGCCCGACCTGATCGAGGGTGATCGACGTGATCGGTCCGAGCGCCCTGGGGGTCCGCGACAGGCGGCGGATCCCGTCGACGAACTCCACGCCGACGCGCCGGAGCTCGTGCCGGAGCAGCTCGGGCTCCTCGGGCAAGGTGTGGGGCGCGAGGTCGCTGCGGATCCTCGAGGCGATCCACGAGCCGACGAGCCATAGGGCGGCCGCCCCGATCACGACCGGCGCCGCCCCGCTCGCGTCCACCACCTTGCCGCCCAGGAACACCCCGACCAGCAGCGCCACCGTCCCGCCGACGGTCGCCATCGAGTTGGCGATCAGGAGGTCGGCCGTGGGGACCAGGCGGGGGACGATCGCCTGGGCGGTGGTCAGGAAGAAGCGGTTCGCCGAGAGCACGATCAGGGCGCCGGCGTAGAACAGGACGGCCGCACGGTCCGCGTCGAAGAGCACCAACCCCACCGCGGCGGCCTTCACCCAGGGCGCGGCGACCAGGATCTTCCGCCGGCTCCAGCGATCGATGAACACGCCGCTGAACGGGCCGATCACGGAGAACGGCAGCGCGACGATCAGCGAGGCCTTGAAGAACCCCACCGTGGTGCTCTGCTCCTCGGGAGAGAAGACCACCGAGGCGATCAGGGACGCCTGGAACAGACCGTCCGCGAACTGGCTCGCGAGCCGGATCGCGAACAGGCGTCGGAAGTCTGGGCTCCGCAGCGCCCCGCGGGCCCGCTGGAGCGTTCCCTCCTGCATCCCGGCATCGTAGGCGGCGTGCTCCGCCTAGGCTTGGGGCAGCGAGGCGAGGAGGGCGACGTGTCGACGTTCAGGGTCGGGGCACAGTTCCATCCACAGCAGACGACGGTCGAGGACCTGCGCGCGGGGTGGCGGGCGGCCGACGAGCTCGGCGTCGATTCGATCTGGACGTGGGACCACTTCTATCCGCTGTACGGCGACCCGGACGGCGCACACCTCGAGGGCTGGTCGCTGCTCGCCGCGATCGCCTGCGACACGCGCCACGCGGAGTTCGGCGCGATGGTCACGTGCAACTCGTACCGGAACCCGGACCTGCTCGCGGACATGGCCCGGACGGTCGACCACCTCTCCGGTGGGCGGCTGATCCTCGGGATCGGGGCCGGGTGGTTCCACCGCGACTACGAGGAGTACGGCTACGACTTCGGGACGGCGGCCGACCGCCTGCGCGCGCTCGAGGCGGCGCTCCCGCGGATCCGGACACGGCTCGAACGCCTGAACCCGCCGCCGGTCCGCGACCCGATGCCCATCCTGATCGGCGGCGGTGGCGAGAAGGTGACGCTGCGGCTGGTCGCCGAGTACGCGGACCTGTGGAACGGGTTCGGACCGCCCGAGCGGTACGCGCGGAAGAACCGGGTGATCGACGAGTGGTGCGAGCGCGTCCGGCGCGATCCCGCCGCGATCGAGCGCACCGTCCTGATCGAGAGCCACGAGGTCGATCAGCTCGACGCGTTCCTGGAAGCGGGCGCCCAGCACGTGATCGTCGAGCTGGGCACGAAGGACGGGAAGCCGTTCGACCTGGATCCCGTGCGGACGCTGCTGGAGCGTCGGGGTTAGGGCAGATCGTTCACCGTTCGTCGGTTGACCGCTACCGGCGTATCAGCAGGATCCCTCGTTCGCGCAGGCGAAGAGGTCGCCCACCGCGTCGCCGAAGTACGGGCCGAACAGAGCCTTCGGATAGCGGCGATATCCGTATGCGACGAGCCCGTTCACGATGTTCGTGTCGCCGAAGCCGGAGATCCAGGGCCCGCCGCTCGAGCCGCCCGTCATGTCGCAACCGAGACCGATTGCTGGCGGGTCGATCGATCGGTACCCCACCGTATCGAGCGACGCCTGCGACGCCGTGCAGGTCCATTGGACCTCCCCGTCGAAGGGTTTGGCCGCGGGATAGCCGAGGATGTGCCAATGCCGGATGCTCGACATGTTCCAAGCGATCCCGAGCCCGCCCGTCACGGCCTCGACCTGTTCGCCCGTCATCGGGTCGGACCCGAGGAGGTAGAAGGCAACGTCGTATGCCTCGTCGTTGACCCGTTCCCATCGCTTCGGCACCAGGAATGACTCGACCGGCCACTCACCCAACGGCGCGGTGCCTCCCCGGTACGCCGGGACGAAGACGGCGGAGTCGATGTCGATCCCGTACAGGGTTGCGCAGTGTCCGGCCGTGAGCACGACGTTCCCGGCATCGCTGTTGATGACCGCTCCGCTGCAGACGTAGTCGCCGAGCGCATCCGAGAGGAAGACCTTGCCGACGGCGCTGTACGGATAGGCGGTGTAGTCGGTCAGTCCTGGAGCCTGGAACCGCTCGAACGGATACGGGTAGCGGTAGGCGGTGTTGTCGAAGGGCGGGCGTCTGCGACGCGGGGCTGGCTCGGGGGTGGCAGGACCCGCGGCCGGGACGATCTGCGCCGGACCATCAGGCCTCAGCCGAACAGCTCGCCTCGGGAGCCGACCCGGGAGGATCATCGCTCGCGGCTCGGCCTCGCGCATCCGGGAACTCGTCCAGTACGCCGATCGGCCGTCGGGCGCATCGAGCCGATGGCGCACCAGCCCGACCGCGGCGGACGCCACGTCCTGTCGATGGGCGGGGACGTCGCCATGGGCCTCGGGAACCATGACGATCAGGAGGAGCATCGCGATCGCGCTCGGAACGAGGTTCCTCATCTTCGCCCCCGTTCCGTTCGCGTGCGCCACGCCTCAGGCGCGGACGTCGTAGAAGTCGGTCCAGTCGGCGTTCGCCGACTCGGGCGTGCCCAGGATGAACTCCTCGACCATCTCGCGGGCCATGTCGTCGCTGAACTGCACCGGCGGCGACTTCATGAAGTACGCGCTCGGACCGATCAGCGGGCCGCCGATGCCGCGGTCCAGGGCGAGCTTCGCGCACCGCACCGCGTCGATCACGATCCCGGCCGAGTTCGGCGAGTCCCAGACCTCGAGCTTCAGCTCGATGTTCAGCGGCACGTCGCCGAAGGACTGCCCCTCGAGCCGGATCTGCGCCCACTTGCGGTCCTCGAGCCATGGGACGTGGTCCGACGGGCCGATGTGGATCTGCTGCTTGTCGAGCTCCTTGCGCAGCTGGGACTGCACGCTCTGGGTCTTCGAGATCTTCTTCGAGGTCAGGCGCGTGCGCTCCAGCATGTTCATGAAGTCCATGTTGCCGCCGAAGTTCAGCTGGTACGTCCGGTTCAGCTTCACGCCGCGATCCTCGAACAGCTTCGTCAGGACGCGGTGCGTGATCGTCGCTCCGACCTGGCTCTTGATGTCGTCGCCGACGATCGGCAGTCCGGCGTCGGCGAATCTCTTCGCCCACTCGGCCTCGGACGCGATGAAGACCGGCAGGCAGTTCACGAACCCGCAGCCGGCGTCGATCGCGGCCTGCGCGTAGAACCGCGCGGCCTGCTCGGAGCCGACCGGCAGGTACGACACGACGACGTCGGCCCGCGCATCGCGGAGCGCCTTCGCCACGTCGACCGGCTCGGCGTCGGACTCCGTGATCATCCCGCGGTAGTACTCGCCCAGGCCGTCGAGCGTGTGGCCGCGCTGCACGGTCACGCCGGTGGGCGGCACGTCCGAGAAGCGGATCGTGTTGTTGGGCTCGCAGAAGACCGCGTCGGCGAGGTCGGTTCCGACCTTCTTGCCGTCCACGTCGAAGGCCGCGACGACCTCGATGTCTCGCACGTGGTAGCCGCCGAGCTCCACGTGCATCAGGCCGGGCACGCGCTGCTCGGGATCGGCGTCCTTGTAATACTCCAGACCCTGCACCAGCGACGACGCGCAGTTCCCCACGCCGACGATCGCGAGACGAACCGTGCTCATGAGGTGGTCTCCTTCCTGCGGAGCGCCGCGCTGCGGCGCCGCCTCCCTCCCGGGGTCGCGACCCCGCGGCTCCGTTCGGCCTGGATCAGGCCGTCGAGCCATTCGATGTCCGTTGTGGTCGCCCGACGCCCGTGCTCCATCAGGGCGAGCGTGTAGTCGTCGACGCGGTCACGCGCGCCCCGCAGGGACTCGTCCATCGCCGACAGCCGGTCCTCCAGCAGATCGCGCCGCCGCTCCAACAGCCGGACGCGCGTCTCGGGCGGGAGGTACCGGAAGAACGCGAGCCGCACGCGGAAGCGCGCGTCCTCGCTGGACCCCTCCTGCGGCGCCTCCTGGAGCAGGTCCAGGAACAGGCGCTCGCCCTCGGGGGTGATCTCGTAGACCGTCTTCTT
>DATBLY010000127.1:0-5127 GCA_036555125.1 Actinomycetota bacterium
GCCAGGATCACCGACAGGAGGCCCGCGACGCCCGAGGCGATCACGACGCTCGACTTCGTCTTGGGCATCGCCTTGCGCAGGAACAGGAAGATCGCGTAGCCGCCGTACGCGGTGATCAGCGCCATGTTGAGGACGTTGAGACCGTAGGCGGACAGCCCGCCGTCGGCGAAGAACAGACCTTGGACGAGCAACACCACCGCGACGCAGATCGCTCCCGCATAGGGTCCGACCAACACGGCCGCGAGCAGCCCCCCCAACAGGTGTCCGCTCGTGCCCGACGCGACGGGGAAGTTCAGCATCTGCACCGCGAAGATGAAGGCAGCGACCAGGCCGGCCATGGGCGCCTGCTTCTCCTCCATCGTGTCCTTCGCCTTCTTCAGGCTGTATCCGATCCCCACGGCGGCGACGGCGCCGGCGGCGATGGAGACCGGGGCATCGATGAACCCATCGGGTATGTGCACGTTCCCTCCCGGAGCGCACGACGGCTTCGTTGCAGCTGCAAGTTCCTGCAACGTGTTGCAGGAACCTGTATACCGGCGGCCGCCGCCGAACGTCAAGGGGCTTCGCCGACGTGAAGAAGTTGCTTCTTGCAACGTCTTGCAACTAGCCTCCGATCATGGCGACCGGTCCTGCCCCGATCGACGGGACCCGGGCGGTGCGGCTCCTAGCGGGGGGCCGCATGATCTCCGTGCTCGGTAGCAGCGCGGCGTTCACGGCCCTCACGATCGTGATCTATCGCCGGACCGGCTCGCCGACCTGGATCTCGCTCACCCTGTTCGCGACGTTCGGCGTCCGCGGTGCGATGACGTTCGTCGCCGGTCCGTTAGGCGACCGGTTCGACCGACGGCGCGTGATGATCGTCTCGGAGCTCGCCTCCGCGGCGGTGTTCGTCGTGATGGCGTTCGTCGCGGAACCGCTCGCCCTCGTGGGACTCGCGGTGCTGGCCGCCGTCGTCACGTCGCCGTTCGAGCCGGCCGCGGCAGCGGCGATCCCGGGCCTGGCCGGAGAGGATCGCCTCTCGTGGGCGAACGGCCTGATCTCGATTGGCCGGAACATCGGCTTCAGCCTGGGGCCGGTGCTCGGCGGGGCCCTGGCAGCCGCGCTGGGAGCGCGCAGCGTCTTCCTGGTCAACGCCGCGTCGTTCCTGGGTTCAGCGGCCCTGGTCGCGCTCGTCCCGGGACCGTTCCCAGGAACGCGCAGCGACGATGCGACGACGCTGGCCGGGCTCCGCCGGGGGGTGCGCCACATCCTTGGCGACCGCGTCCTGCTCGCCTTGGCGACCGCCGAGCTGGTGCTGGTGATCGGGATGGGCCTCGCGCTGGTCGCGGATCTTCCGCTCGTGGACCTGTTCGATGCCGGCTCGTTCGGCTACGGCGTGATGTACGGCGCGTGGGGCGTGGGCCTGGTCGTGGGCTCTGCGTTCGGCCGTCGGATGTCCGACGAGACGGAACCGTTCTGGGTCCTGGCGGGCGCCGTGATCCTGACGATCGAGGGGATCGCGGTCGCGCTCTCGCCATGGTTCGCGCTCGTGATCGGCCTGATCTTCGTCGGCGGGGTCGGCGACGCGATGTGGCTCGTGGCGTCGCTGGGGATCCGGCAGCGACGCACGCCGGACGAGCTGCGCAGCCGCGTGATCGCGGCGTCCGACGCGATGACGTGGCTGGCGTACCTCCCCGGGCTCGCGGTGGCCGGCTGGCTCACCACCGCGGTCGGACCACGCTGGGTCTACGCGATCTTCGCGGTCATCGCGCTCGGCGCGACCCTGATCCTCATCCCCGCTCGGCGTTGGGCCGCGCGGCCCATCCCCGTTGGCGTCCCCTCCCCCGTTCCCTAGGCTGCGACCCCATGCAGGAGCAAGCCGTCGCGCAGGAGCCGGGCCTCACGGCCGAGGCCGGGGCACCCTTCGCGCGCGCGTTCGATCGGCGCCTGATGCGTCTGGCCCTCTCGGAGCGCCGCGCCCTGTTCGGGGCCATCGGGCTCGGTCTGGTGATCGCCCTGACGCGGGTCGGCCAGGGCATCACGCTCGCGCTCGGGATCGCGAGCGTGTTCGACGACGGGACGTGGTCGGCCCTGCTCCCCTACCTCGGGATCGCCCTCGTGCTGGTCGCGATCCGCTTCGCGGCGACCGCCCTGGAGGGCAGCGTCATGGCCGGTGCCTCCGTCCGGATCACGACGGACCTGCGCCTGGGGCTCGTCCGATCGATCCTGCGCCTCGGCCCGGGATGGGTCGCGCGCGAGCGCTCGGGGGAGCTCGAGGCGGTGATGGTCGACGGCGTGGAGAGGCTGGATGCGTACTTCCGGCTCTTCATCGCGAAGGTGATCGTCGCATCCATCACGGCCGTCATCGTGATCGCCGTCGTGCTGGCGATCGACCCGGTCGTGGGCGCGGTCGTCGGGGTCCTAGCGCTGGTGGTCGTGCTGGTCCCGCCGGTCGAGTACCGCGTCCTGGGCAAGCGCATGCGGTTCTGGTCCGAGAGCTACCGGCCGCTGTCGGCCGAGTTCGTCGACGACCTGCAGGGGATGGCGACGCTGAAGACGTTCGGGGTCGCACGCCGCCGCGGTCAGGAGCTCTTCGATCGCTCCGCGGACGTGCGCGACGCGGCGATCCAGCTGATCGGGGCGTCTGGCGTGTTCTCCGGCGCGATGATGCTCGCCGCAGGCGCGGGCGTCGCCGCCGCGCTCTCGATCGGCGCCCTGCGCCTGGCGAACGGCGACCTGACGACCGAGCAGCTGTTCCTGATCCTGCTGCTCGTCGGGGAATGCTTCCTGCCGGCGCGCGAGATCCACGACGCGATGCACATGGCGGTCTGGGGGATGTCGAAGGTGGACCGCGCCTTCGGGGTGTTGAACGCACGCTCCGGGCTCGCGGCGACGGCGCCGGCGCAGGAGGACGCGCGCCCGGACGGCCTCGCGACCGAGGCGGGCGCCGTGCTGCGGTTCGATGGGGTCACCTTCCGCTACCGGGACGACGCGCCGCCGGCGCTCGACGACGTCAGCTTCGAGCTCGCGCGGGGCGAGACGCTCGCGGTCGTCGGGGCCTCCGGCGCAGGCAAGACGACGATCGCCTCGCTGCTGCTGCGGTTCTACGATCCGCAGGACGGGCGCGTGCTGGTCGAGGAACGCGACCTCTGCGGCCTCGAGCCCGATCGGGTCCGCGATCGGATCGCGCTGGTACCTCAGGACACCTTCCTGTTCCACGCGAGCGTGCGGGACAACCTGCTGCTCGCCGCCCCGGGGGCGAGCGACGAGCGGCTGTGGGACGCGGCCCGGTCCGCGAGCGCCGACCGGTTCATCGCGTCGCTGCCCGAAGGGTTGGACACGATCGTCGGCGAACGGGGGCTGCGCCTGTCGGGCGGCGAGCGCCAGCGGATCGCGATCGCCCGCGCGTTGCTGAAGGACGCGCCGATCTTGATCCTCGACGAGGCCACGTCGAACGTGGACGTCGCGGCCGAGGCGGGGATCCAGGCGTCGCTCGAACGGCTGCGGGAAGGCCGCAGCACGCTCGTGATCGCCCACCGGCTCTCCACCGTGCGCGACGCCGACCGGATCGTCGTGCTGGATCGCGGCCGGATCGTCGAGGAAGGCGACCACGACGCGCTCCTCCGCCACGAAGGCCGCTACGCGCGCCTGGTCGCCGCGCAGAGGTCCGCATGAGCGCCGCCGTCGCCGCGCCGACCGCTCGGCCCTCCCAGGGCTCGGCCGTCCGCCGGCTGGTCGGCTCGCTCCGTCCGATCGCCGACCTGCTCCGCCCGTACCGCGGCTGGGTCTGGGGCGCGATCGGGGTGAACGTCGGGATCCACGCCTTCACGATCGCGTCCGCCGCGGCCGGGGCGGCGCTGGTCGGCCGCGCCGTCACCGGCGCGTCGGCCGAGGAGCTCCGGGGGCTGATCTGGATCGTCGTCGCCCTGGTGATCCCGATCGCGATCCTCGGGTGGCTCGACATGCTCGTCACGCACGTGATGTCCTTCCGGCTCCTACACGATCTGCGGATCGTGCTGTACGAACGCTTCCGGGCCCTCGCCCCGGCCTACCTGCTCGATCGACGCTCCGGCGACATCGCCCGCACGTCGATGGCCGACGTCGAGCTGCTCGAGCTCTTCACGTCGCACATGGCCCCGCCGATGGTCGCGGCCCTCGTGATCCCCCTGCTGGTCTCGATCGCGTTGGCGCTGATCCATCCGATCCTGGCCCTCGTGTTCCTGCCGTTCGCGGTCGCGGTCGCCTCCGTGCCGTCGTGGCTCCTGTCACGCGCGCAGGAGCAAGGCGACGCCCTGCGTGAGGAGCTGGGGGCGTTGGGTGCGAACGTCGTCGACGCCGTGCAGGGGACGCGTGAGGTCCTGGCCGCCGGAGCCACGGAGGTGGTCCTGGACCGGATCCGCCAGCAGCACCGCCGCATCTTCCGAACCAGCGTCGCGCACGGGCGTCGCTCCGGTCTGGAGCATGCATCCACCGACGCCCTGGTCGCCCTCGCGGCGATCGCGACGCTGGCGACCGCGGCCGCGCTCGTGCTGGCGGGCTCGATGCCCGCGGCCCGGTTCCCCGTGGCGATCGTCCTGGCCGTCGGCGGGTTCGCGCCGCTGATCGCGATCTCGGGCACGTTCCGAGAGGTCGGCCAGGTCTCCGCCGCCGCCGACCGGATCCAAGAGCTGCTCGCGGCTCAGCCGGCGGTGACCGACCTGGTCGAGACGCCGCCCGAGGGGCCGCTCGTCCCCCGGATCGCGTTCGAGGACGTCCGGTTCGCGTACGGGCCGGACCTGCCCGAGGTCCTGCACGGCGCCGCGTTCACGATCGAGCCGGGCGAGACCGTAGCGCTGGTTGGACGCTCGGGCGCCGGCAAGTCGACGCTCGCGAACCTGCTGCTGCGGCTGTGGGACGTGGGGGACGGACGCGTGACGATCGGCGGCCACGACGTCCGCTCGTTCCCGCAGCGGGACCTGCGCGCGCTGATGGCCGTGGTCCCACAGGACGTGTACCTGTTCCACACGACCGTCCGCGAGAACATCCGGCTCGGCCGGCCGGACGCGACCGACCTCGAGATCGAGCACGCCGCGGAGCTGGCCCAGGCGCGTGCCTTCATCGAGGCGCTCCCGGACGGGTGGGAGACCGAGCTCGGCGAGCGCGGCGCGA
>DATBLY010000087.1:0-5037 GCA_036555125.1 Actinomycetota bacterium
GAGGACCTCTCGACAACGTCGGATCGCGGCTCCGACGGGGGCGGACCCGCGGGCGAAGACCGTCCCGAGGGTCCCGTAGATCGCGGTCTGTTCGCTGGCGTCGCCCGCTCGGATCGCGTGGACCAGCGCGCGGTCGAGCGCGGCCACCGCGTCGCTCATCCGTCCGTCGGCGAACCCGATCTCCGAGATCAGCCGCCAGGCCATCGAGCTGCCGCCGTCGTCGCCCGCTCGCTCGAACACGGCGAGCGCCGCATCGGCGTCGCCTCGGGCGTCGCCCCCGACGTCCCCGAGCTCCAGCCGCCGCCGGACGATCGCCCGCATCCGCATCCGGTCGTCCCCGGCGGCGGTCGCCCGCTCGATCGCCTCGTCGAACGCGTCCCTCCCGCCGTCCCAGTCCCCCACGTCGGGGAGGGTGCTCCCCAGGTCGGTGAGGACGTCGACCCGCAACGGATCGTCCGGCCGCAGCAGCCCCGCGGCGCGCGACAGGAGGTTGATCGTGGCCGACCGGTCGCCGCGGACGAACGCCTGCCGGCCGGCGCTCGCGAGCCGGTGCCCGGCGGCGTCGCCGAGCGCGCGCTCGCGGTCGGACCCCGTGCCGAGCTCGATCCGGTACCGGTACGCCTGCTCGAGGTGGTGGCCGACGATCTCGTCCTGCTCCCCGAGCGCACCCTCGAGGCCGTCGAGCCACCCCGCGAAGCGCTCGTGCAGCTCGGCCCGCTCGGCCTTCGCGATCGAGTCGTAGGCGGCGTCGCGGATCAGCAGGTGCCGGAACGCGAACGCCTCGGTCTCCGGCAGGTCCGATCGCTCCTGACGCACGAACTGGTGACGGACGAGCGATCGCAACCCGGCGGCGACCGCGTCGGGTCCCTGCCGTGCGATCGCACGCACGGCGGCCGGGTAGAAGACCTGGCCCATCACCGACGCCACGTCGAGCAAGCGGCGCTCGGGGGCGGGCAGCGTGTCGAGCCGAGCGGCGAGCAGCGCCGCGATCGTCGGAGGGACGGGCGCCTCGGCGAGATCCCCGGTCGTGACCCACCGCCCCTCCTCCAGGGCGACGTGACCCTCGTCGACCAGCAGGCCCGTGACCTCCTCCGCGAACAGCGGGTTCCCACCGGCGGCGTCGACGATCCGATCGCGGACCGCCTCGTCCACGGCGACGGTCAACAGGTTGGCGACCAGGGCGCCGCACGCCCCGGGGTCCAGGGGCTCGAGCAGGATCGAGGTCGCGTTCAGCTTCCCGCCCGCCCAGCCCGGATGCTCGTCCAGGAGCTCGGGACGGGCCATGCACGCCAACAGGATCGGGACGTCGGTGGCGAAGTCGGCGACGTGCTCCAGCAGCTCGAGGAAGCGCGGCTCCGCCCACTGCAGGTCGTCGATCACGAAGACCAACGGGCGGTCGGACGCGAGGTGCTCGAGCAGCGTCCGGACGGCCCAGGACAGCTCCCCCGGCGCCGCCTCGCTCCCGGGGATGCCGATCGCCTGTCCCACGAGGGCGGCGACGCGTCCGGCCGTCGCGTCGCCGCCGACGATCGCGCCGAGCTTCGCTCGGGCGGCCTCGGGGGAATCGGAATCGGCGAGACCGGCTTGCTCGATCAAGGCCTCGGCGAGGGGATAGAACGTGATGCCCTCGCCGTACGGCAGACAGCGTCCGCGCAGGATCGTCGCGCGATCGCCGACCTCGTCGACGAACGCGGCCATCAACCGGGACTTCCCCACCCCGGCCACCCCCAGCACCGTGAAGAGTTGGCACGCGTCGTCGGTGACGGTTCGGTCGAACGCGCCCCGGAGGAGCGTCAGCTCACGCTCCCGGCCCACGATCGGGGCGTCGAGGTGCCGCGCGAACCCGGCGGCCCCCGGCGTGACGTCGAGCAGCCGGAACGCCGGTACCGGCTCGGCCTTCCCCTTCAGGTCGAGCGCCTCGACGGGTTCGGCCGAGACCGCCTCCCGCACCAACCGGTACGTGGCGATCCCGAGGAGGATCTCGCCGGGCTCCGCGGCCTGCTCGAGGCGCGCCGCCACGTTCACCGTGTCGCCGACGACGACCGCGTCCGTCGAGCCCGCCACCACCTCGCCGGTGTTCACCCCGATCCGGCACGCGAGCGTCACGCCGTGCTCGCGACCGAGCTCCGGGTTCAACCCGTCGAGGACCTCCCGCATCTCCGCCGCGGCGCGCACGGCACGGAGTGCATCGTCCTCGTGGACCTGGGGCACGCCGAACGCCGCCATCACCGCGTCGCCGATGAACTTCTCGACCGTCCCGCCGTGGCGGTCGATGGGCACGCGCATCGCATCGAAGTAGCGACGGGTGACGAGCCGGAGCGTCTCCGGGTCGAGCCCTTCGGCCATCGCCGTCGACCCGACCAGATCGCAGAACAGGACCGTGACCGTCTTCCGGACGTCGGGGCCGTGGGTGGCCTCACCCAAGGGGGCCGCGCAGGCCCCACAGAACCGACTCGTCTCCGGGTTCTCGTGCCCGCACGCTCGGCACGTGAGCACGGGGTCAGCGTAGGGCCACGGGACCCGTCGCGCCATCGACCGCGCGCGGCTCGAACCCTCGAACCCCGACGTCCGATATCCTGTCCGCCGCATGCCGACCATCGGGGAGCTCGTCGCCGCGGCCGTCGTGGACGAACGCGTCTGGGAGGCGTACGGCGACCAGGCCTCCGACGGCATCTACCTCGTCGGCCAGCCCGGTCCCGCGCTGCCGTTCGTGCTCTTCCGCGCCTGGAAGGTCCCGGTCGGGTTCGTCAACGAGGAGATCCGGCTGGTCGGCCCGTCGGGGCGCACGATCCACCGCTGGGGTCCCGAGGTGCGTCGGATGATCGGGGCGATGGACCTCACGACCGAGGTCGACCGGATCGACTCCGCCGTCTTCGACGAGTCCGGCAACTTCGTCGCCTCGTTCATCCTCGACGGCGAGATCGTCGGCGAGATCGGCTTCCCGGTCTACGTGCAGGCCGCGCCGGCGAAGCTCGCGAAGGAGACCGAGGACGGCCTGAAGAAGTCGGACGTGATCTGGGTGGGGGCGGACTACGGCGAGCGGCGCCTGACGGTCCCGGCGTGGTTCGCCTACCGCAACGGCCGGATCTACGTGCTGTCCCAGAAGGAGCACGGTCCCGAGGAGCAGACGATCCCGGGCGTCCCCGACGCCCCGCAGCTGGTCGTCGTGACGCGCCGGAAAGGACGCGACACGGCGCTCGAGGAGTTCACCGCGGCGCCCCGCCTGCTGGAGGGTGCGGAGTGGGAGGACGCCGCGAAGCTGCTCGTGGACCGGCGCCGCAGCCGCATCGGGCCGCCGGCCGATTCCCTGAGCCGCTGGCGCGGCTCGTGCTACATCGTCGAGCTGACGCCGAACGTCGCCGCCTGAGGGCGGGCTCGCGGATGGACCTCATCCGACGCTGGGACGAGCCGGACGAGACCGTTCGGTTCGGCGGCGTCACCGAACAGCTGATCTCGATCGGCGGCCTGACCGTGTCGCGCAGCGTCCAGCCGGCGGGTTGGCACTGGCGTGAGCACTTCCGCCCCCTCGTCGGCGGCGAGTGGTGCCAGGCGCACCACGTCGGCGTGATGCTCGAGGGCCGTCAGGGGATCCGCTTCGAAGACGGCACGGAGCTCGAGTACGGACCCGGCGACCTCTACGACATCCCGCCGGGCCACGACGGCTGGACGATCGGCGACGATCCGTGCGTGTTGCTCGAGTGGGCGGGGATGCGCCGGTGGGTGGGCGGCACGACCCCCCATCGCGTCCTCGCGTCGCTGCTGTTCACCGACATCGTCGACTCCACGGGGACGGCCGCCCGCCTGGGTGACGCTCCATGGCACGACCTGCTCACGCTGCATCTCCATCAGGCCGACGAGGCGATCGAGCGGCTCGGCGGGCGTCGGATCACCACGACCGGCGACGGCATCCTCGCGTCCTTCGACGCGGCCGCGGCCGCCGTCCGATGTGCGATCGCGATCGCCGCGGCGGCCGAGGCCTCCGAGCTCCCCCTCCGGTTGGGGGTCCACGTCGGCGAGGTCGAGCTGGCGGGCGACGACGTCCGCGGCGTGACGGTCCACGAGGCATCCCGCGTGATGTCGGCGGCCGGCGGCGGGGAGATCCTCGTGTCGGAGGCCGTCCGGCTCCTCTGCTCCGGGAGCGACCTGACCTTCGAAGACGCGGGGGAACACGAGCTCAAGGGTGTTCCGGGGCCTCGGCGCCTCTACCGGGTGCGGCGTTGACCTAGTGGTTCACGGGGCGGCCGAGCGCGTCGGCCAGCGCCTCGAGCTCTCGGCCCAGCAGGATCATCTCATCGGGCGTGAGCGCCTGCGGCCCGTCGCACAGCGCCTGCTCCGGGTCCGGGTGGACGTCGATCATCACCGCGTCGGCGCCCGCGGCGATCGCCGCGCGGGCCATCGGCGCGACCAGGTGCCGCTTCCCCACCGCGTGCGACGGGTCGACCATCACCGGCAGGTGCGTCTCGGCCTGTGCCACCGCCATCCCGGCCAGGTCCAGCGTGTTGCGCGTGGACGGCTCGAAGGTCCGGATCCCGCGCTCGCACAGGATGATCTCCGAGTTGCCGCGCTGGGCGACGTACTCGGCGGCCTGCAGCCACTCCTCGATCGTCATCGCGAGGCCGCGCTTCAGCATGACCGGCTTGTTCGTGAGGCCGACCTCCTTCAGGAGCTCGAAGTTCTGGGCGTTCCGCGTCCCGACCCGGATGCAGTCGGCGACCTCGGCGACGTGCGCCACGTGGTGCACGTCGACGACCTCGACGATGATCGGCAGGCCCGTCTCCCGGCGGCACTCACCCAGGATCTCGAGGCCTTCCTCGCCGAGCCCCTGGAAGGAGTACGGCGACGTCCTGGGCTTGTAGACGTCGCCGCGCAGGATCGTGGCGCCCGCCTCCTTGGCCGCCTTCGTCGCGATCATCGCCTGCTCGGCGCTCTCGACGGCGCACGGCCCCGCGATGATCGTGAAGCTGTCGCGGCCGACCGGCGTGGTCCCCACCTTCACGATCGTCGTCTCGGGGTGCAGATCGCGGGCGACCATCTTGT
>DATBLY010000148.1:0-6906 GCA_036555125.1 Actinomycetota bacterium
GGGTGGACCGGCGAGGTCGGCTACGAGATCTACCTGCGGGATACGGCGCGCGGCGACGACCTGTGGCGCGCGGTCGAGGCGGCCGGCGCGCCGTTCGGGATCCGGGCGATCGCGCCGTCCGAGGCCAGGCGGATCGAGGCCGGCATCTTCAACTACGGATCGGACATGCGGATCGAGGACACGCCGCTGCACGTGAGCGGCCTGGAGAGGTTCGTCGAGTTCGACCAGCCGCACCCGTTCATCGGGCAGGACGCGCTCGCGCGGCTGCGCGACCAGGGCGTCGATCGCAAGCTCGTGGGGATCGACATCGGCGGCGACCCGATGACCGACGAGGGCGCGCTGAACGACTTCTGGCCCGTCCATGCCCCGGGCGGCGACCGGATCGGGCGCGTCACGGCCGGCGCCTGGTCGCCGCGGCTGCGGCGCAACGTCGGCTACGCGTGGGTGCCGTCGAGCCATATGGCCGTCGGGACGGAGCTCGAGATCGCGTCCTCCGCGGGACCGCGGCCCGCGACCGTCTGGGCGTTGCCGTTCGTGGACCCCGAGAAGCGCATCCCGGTCGCGTGAGCGCCCGCCGTCCAGCCGGGTGGGCTACGATGCTTGCTTGGCAGGGCGCGAACCACCGAGCTCGTTCGATCACGCCGTCCCCTTCTACGACGAGACGCGGGGCCTGTCCCGCGGAGCGTTGCGGGGGACGACGGACCTCCTGAGCACCCAGCTCCGCGGCTGCCATCGCCTGCTCGACGTCGGCGCGGGCACCGGCCTCCTGGCGCTCCCGATGGCCGAGCGAGGGTTCAGGATCGATGGGGTCGATCTCTCTGCGCCGATGCTGGGCAACCTGCTCGCGAAGGAGCGCCGGGGAACGATCGGCGTCGCGGTCGCCGACGCGACACGACTCCCGTTCCGAAGCGCGTCGTTCGACGGCGCCTACCTCCGTCACGTCCTGCACCTGGTCCCTGAGTGGGTCGCGGTGCTCGCCGAGGTGATGCGGGTCGTGCGGCCCGGCGGTCGGTTCCTCGCGAGCATCACCGACTACTCCGGTCTGTACGAGGAGGTGCAGCGGCGGTTCCTCCACGAGGCGGGCGATCTTCCGCTCGCGGTCGGCCTGCCGCCGAACGACCCCGCCCCGCTCGTGAGCGCGATGGCGATGCTGGGCGCTCGTGGCCGCCGGTTGCCACCGGTGCGGGGCCGTCGGAGCCTCACCATGGAGCGGTTCCTCCATCACATCGAGCGGGGGCACTACACGTGGACCTGGCACGCATCGCAGCACCAGCGCACCCACGCCGTCCGGCGGCTCCGGGCGTGGCTGCAGCGACGGTTCGGCGACCTGGATCGCCCCGTCGAGCCCGAGTACGTCGTGGAATGGTGGGCCTTCGACCTTCCCCGGCTCCGGCTACCCTCCACGGGGTGAACGACCCCACGTCCGTCGCGTTCGATCGCGCCGCCGAGTACTACGACCAGACGCGCGGGTTCTCGCCGCAGACCGAGGCGGCCATGACCGAGCTGCTCCGCGACGAGTTCGGCGGGCACGGCCGCGTGCTCGAGGTGGGCGTCGGCACCGGGCAGGTCGCCCTCCCCCTGCACGCGGCGGGCGTCCCGCTCATCGGGATCGATCTGGCGCGTCCGATGATGGACCGCCTGAAGGCGAAGGCCGGCGGCCACTCGCCGTTCCCACTCGTCCAAGGGGACGCCACGCGGATGCCGTTCGCCGACGACGCCTTCGGCGGCGCCTACCTACGATGGGTCCTGCACCTTATCCCGGCGTGGGAGACGGCGGTCGCCGAGATCCTCCGGGTGCTCGCTCCGGGCGGCACGACGGTCGTCGGCCTCGGGTCCTACGGCGGACCGCGCTCGGAGATCCAGGAGCGCTTCACGGAGCTCGCAGGCATCTCGATCGCGCCGGCCGGGCTGATGTGGGACGGCTACGATCAGCTCGATGCGGCGATGGCGGCGCTCGGCGCGACCCCGCGCGCCCTCCCGTCGCTCCACGACCCCGAGCGCGAGACGCTCGCGACGTTCATCGACGGGATCGCGAACAACCGCTACTCGTGGACGTGGAAGCTCGAGGACCCCGGCCTGCTCGCGCGCGTGGCGGACGACGTCCGGCGCTGGGCCGAGGAACGCTACGGGCCCCTCGACCGGCTCCGCGAGGGCACCTACGAGGTCAGCTGGCGCGCATACGACCTGCCGGGCTAGGTCGAGCCGGGCACCCGGACAGCCGATATCCTGTGCGGACACTTCCGAGCGCCGGCCCGGCGCCCGGACGAGCGAGGAGGGTCCAGGGTGCCGATCACACAGGTCGAGAAGATCTGGATGGACGGTGAGCTCGTGGACTGGGCGGACGCCAAGGTCCACGTGCTCTCCCACGCGCTGCATTACGGCAGCGGCGTATTCGAGGGCATCCGGGCCTACGAGACCGACCGCGGCGCCGCGGTGTGGCACCTCGACGAGCACCTCCGCCGCCTGTACCGCTCGGCGAAGCTCTACCACATGGACATCCCGTTCTCGCTCGAGGCGATCACCGAGGCCACGAAGGACGTGATCCGGGCGAACGGCCTGGACGCGTGCTACATCCGGCCGCTGGTGTTCCGCGGATACGGCGAGCTCGGCGTGAACCCCCTCAACGCGCCCGTCAACGTGATCATCGCGGTCTGGCCGTGGGGGACGTACCTGGGCGAGGACGCCCTGGAACAGGGCGTGCGCATCAAGATCAGCAGCTGGCGCCGCAACGGCCAGAACACGATGCCGTCCGCCGCCAAGGGAACGGGGCAGTACCTGAACTCCGTGCTCGCGAAGGTGGAATCGCTGAAGGCCGGGTACGACGAGGCGATCATGCTGAACGAGCAGGGCTTCATCACGGACGGCTCGGGCGAGAACGTCTTCATCGTCCGGGGCGGGGAGCTGACGACCCCGCCGACGTCGGCCGGCTGCCTCGACGGGATCACGCGCGGATCGGTGATCCGCATCGCGCAGGATCTGGGCTATCGGGTGCACCAGGAGAACCTGGTCCGGACCGATCTCTACAACGCCGACGAATGCTTCTTCGCGGGGACCGCCGCGGAGCTCACGCCGATCCGCGAGGTGGACGATCGGGTGGTGGGCGAGGGCCACCGCGGGCCGGTCACCAAGGAGCTGCAGGGCGCGTTCTTCGCGGCGACGAAGGGCGAGAACGAGGCCTACCGGTCCTGGCTCACCTACGTGAACGACTGACCCCGAGATGACCGAGGACTCCGAGGCTCGCTACCGGCTGCCGCGCGACGTCGTGCCCTCGCGGTACGACCTGCTGATCGACGCCGATCTCGACGCCGGGTCGTTCGCCGGGACCGTGGACGTGGCGGTCGCGGTGACCGAGCCCGTTCGGGAGATCGTCCTGAACGCGGTCGACCTGACGCTGTCGACCGGGTCGCTCACCTCGGACGGCGACCGAGCCATCGCCGTGAGCGACGTCCGGCTCGACCCCGAGACCGAGCGGGCGCACCTGACGCTGGCGGACGCGGCGGAACCGGGCGCTTGGAGCCTGCACCTGGACTTCGCCGGCGAGCTGAACGACAAGCTCGTGGGCTTCTACCGGTCGACCCACAAGGACGCGTCGGGCCAGACCCGAGTGATCGCGACGACGCACTTCGAGGCGACGGACGCGCGTCGGGCCTTCCCCTGCTGGGACGAGCCGGACCTCAAGGCCGTGTTCCGGGTGGCGATGGTCGTTCCGGACGGGCTCACCGCCATCTCGAACGGCCCCGAGGTCGGGCGCGAGGACCTCGGCGACGGTCGCGTGCGCGTGCGCTTCGCCGACACGATGCCGATGTCGACGTACCTCGTCGCCTTCGTCGTGGGTGACCTGGAGCTCGTGGACCGGCCGGGCTCGGAGCCGCCGCAGCGCGTCGCCGTGGTGCCCGGCAAGGAGGAGCTCGCGGCGTTCGCGCTGGACGTCAGCCAGCACGCGCTGTCATGGTTCTCGGAGTACTACGGGATCCCGTACCCGGACACGAAGGTCGACCACGTCGCGCTACCGGACTTCGCGCAGGGGGCGATGGAGAACCTGGGCTGCATCACGTACCGCGAGATCGCGGTGCTCGTGGATCCCGCGACGGCCACGCACGGCGAGCAGATGGACGTCGCCGAGACCGTCGCGCACGAGCTCGCGCACATGTGGTTCGGCGACCTGGTGACGATGCGGTGGTGGAACGGCCTGTGGCTGAACGAGGCGTTCGCCACGTTCATGTCGATGCTGGCGGTCGACGACTTCCGGCCCGACTGGGAGGTCTGGAACCAGTTCGCGCGCTCCCGGACCGCGGCGCTCGAGATCGACGCACTGGAGACGACGCGTCCGATCGAGTACCCGGTCCACTCGCCCGACGACGCGAACGGGATGTTCGACACGCTCACGTACCTGAAGGGTGGCTCGATCCTGCGGATGCTCGAGCAGTACCTCGGCCGCGACCGGTTCCGCGACGGGATCCGCCGGTACCTCGCCAAGCACGCCCACGGGAACACCGAGACCCACGACCTCTGGGACGCCCTCGAGGAGGAGACCGGGGAGCCGGTGCGGCGGATCATGGACGCTTGGATCTTCCAGGGCGGCTACCCGGCGATCACGGTCGAGGCCGACGGCGACACGCTCCGGTTCTCCCAGCGCCGCTACCTCCCTTCCCGGCCGGACGACACGACGTGGCCGGTGCCACTGCTGGTCCGCCAGACGACGCCCGACGGCTCCTCCCGGACCGAGGCGCTGCTGGTCGAGGCCGAGGGGGCGACCCTCCCGCTGAAGGACGCCGACGCGGTCGTCGTGGCGAACGCCGGCGGCCACAGCTTCGTGCGCGTGTTCTACGACGAGGCGCTCGCCGCCCGGATCACCGGCGCGCTCGACCAGCTGTCGCCGCTCGAGCGCTACGCCCTGGTCGACGACGCGTGGGCCGCGGTCGTGGACGGCACGATGGCGGCGTCCGCGTTCTGCCGGTTCGTCGAGGGGTTCCGCGACGAGACCGACCTGCCGACGTGGCAGCTGATCCTCACCGGGCTCGCGTGGTGCGACCGGTTCCTCGACGGCCCCGCGCGCGACCGGTTCCGCGACTTCGTCCGCGACCTGGTGATGCCCGGGATCCGGCGCCTCGGATGGGAGCCGCGGCCCGACGAGTCGGACCTGACCCGCTCGCTCCGCGGCTCGCTGATCCAGGCGCTGGCGGTGCTCGCCGACGATCCCGAGGCCAAGGCGCAGGCGCGCGAGCTGGAGCTCGGGGCCGAGGCGGGCGAGGCGATCGACGCGCACCTCGCAGCCGCCGCCGTCCAGATCGTGGCCGCCGACGGCGACGCGACCGACTACGACCGGTTCCGCGGCAAGATCGCCGACCCGGCGACCCCGCAGGAGGAGATCCGCTACCTCCAGGCGCTGGCCGCGTTCCGCGAGCCCGAGCTGATGGCCCGCACGCTGGAGGCGACGCTCACGGACGACGTCCGGTCCCAGGACGCGCCGTTCTTGCTGGCGCGCTCGACGTTGAACCGCGACCTCGGCTGGCGGGCCTGGTCGTTCATCGCCGAGCACTGGGACGAGATGAACGAGCGGTTCGCCAGCTCGAACATCATCACGCTGACGGCGGCGATCAAGTACCTCTCGGAGGGCGCGCAGGCCGATGCGGTCGCCGGCTTCTTCGAGTCGCACGACATCCCGCAGGCGGCCCTGCAGCTGCAGCAGAACCTGGAGCGCCAGCGGATCGCGGTCGCGCTGCGGGAGCGGGCGACGCCCGACCTGCAGGCCGCGTTCGGCGGCTGACCGAACCGGATCCCGCGAGCGACGTCGACCGCGTCAAGGCGGGCGCGCCCGGCAACCGATATCTCTCGCGTGGAGCATGATGAGGCCCTTCCCCCGGCGCCGTGGCCGCCGTCCCCCGATCGCCGGGGGATCGATGTCGATCCGTGGATCGCCCTCACGTTCGTCCCGGCCTCCTGGTTCTTGGGCTGGACCCTCTCGAGGTGGGAGAACGGGCCCCCTCGGAGTTTCGTCGACTGGAGCTACGAGCCGTCCAGCGCCTCCATCGCCTCGCAGTTGCTGGAGCCGTACGCGATCGAAGCCCTCGTGTGGGTCGTGGTCGCCTCGGCGCTCGGATGGTGGACCGCGGTCGGGCTCCGACGGGAGCCGGTCAGGTTCTCGATGGGATGGAGCGCCATCCCGCTCGCCTTCGTCGCCATCCCGTCGCTCCTGATCGGCATCTCGCCCGAGATCGCGGCGAAGGGATCGACGGTCCTCGCCCTCATGGCGGCCGGGCTCTTCGTCGCTGCCTTCACCGAGGAGCTCATGTACCGCGGGATCCTCCTGCACGCGTTCTCGCGGGCGTGGGGTGGGACGATCGCCGTTCTCCTCACCAGTCTGCTGTTCGCCCTGATCCATATCCCGAGTCGGGTCGACCAGATGTCCGGGCCGGCGCTCATCCTGGCGACGGTCGGCCATCTCGGGTTCGGCGTCTTCATGTGTCGCGTCCGGGTGGCGACGGGGTCGATCTGGTGGCCCACGGCGATCCATGCGCTCTCGAACGTCTTCACGTTCGCCCACCGATGGGACGAGACGTTCTTCGATCAGCTCTTCGCCGTCGTGAAGCTCGGCGAGATGTTCATCGGGCTCGGACTCGCGCTGGCGCTCTTGTCCCCGTCGACGCGAGCCGTCGGGAGCGTCGACGAGGTCGATCCGAACGACCGCGCCCCGCTCTGGCTCACGCACTCATCGGCGGTGATCCGGGGTCGGGTCCTGTCCCGATCGTCCGAGGGGCGTGCTCAGGAGCCGGCTCCGGACCCCGCGGCCGACCGGGAGCCTTGAGCCGGAGCCTCGGATCTGGCTCGCGCTCCGAGGAACCCGAGGTCGGCGTTCGCACCGCAGATCAGGACCACGATGCGCTCGCCCGGCTCCGGCACGTATCC
>DATBLY010000160.1:0-3598 GCA_036555125.1 Actinomycetota bacterium
GGCTCGATGATCAGCCAGGAGCAGCTCCAGCGCGTGGAGGGGTTCCTGACGCGGGCGAAGGACGAGGGCGCCGAGATCCTGACCGGCGGCGCGTCGCTGGGGACGGGCGGCTACCACTTCCAGCCGACCGTCGTGGCGAACCCGTCGCAGGACTCCGAGATCGTGCAGCGGGAGGTCTTCGGACCGGTCGTGACCGTGCAGCGGTTCACCGACGAGGACCAGGCGGTCGCGTGGGCGAACGGGACCGACTACGGCCTGGCGTCCTCGGTGTGGACCCGCGACGTGGGCCGCGCGATGCGGATGTCGCGCCGGCTGCAGTTCGGGTGCGTGTGGATCAACACCCACATCCCGCTGACGCCCGAGATGCCGCACGGCGGGTACAAGCAGAGCGGGCACGGCAAGGACATGTCGGTCTACTCGCTCGAGGACTACACGAACATCAAGCACGTGATGGTGTCGCTGGACTGACCGGTAGTCTGGACCAGACTAGAGGAGGCGCGGGCACGGCCCGCAGGGTCCGCCCGCGCCCCGGAGGGTGGTGAACCGAGGATGGCGGTACGACCGTTCCTGGTGAACGGCGAGTGGCGGACCGGCGAGGGCTCGCTCGAGGTCAAGAGCCCGTACGACGACAGCGTCGTGGCCGAGATCGGCGTCCCCACCGCCGACGACGTCGAGGAGGCCGTCGCGACCGCGGCGGCGACGTTCGAGGAGTCGCAGCACCTGCCGGTGCACGCCCGCGCCGATGCGCTCGACCACATCTCGCGGCGTCTCTCGGAGACGATCGCCGAGAACGCCGAGCTGATCGCGCGCGAGGGCGGCAAGCCGCTCAAGTGGGCGACGGTGGAGGCGACCCGGGCGGTCTCCACCTTCCGGTGGGCGTCCGAGACGATCCGTCACGGCGACGACGAGCTCGTCCGGCTCGACACGGAGGCCGCGCTCGGGTCCCGCGTGGGGTTGATCCGCCGCTTCGCCCTGGGGCCCGTCCTCGGGATCACGCCCTTCAACTTCCCGTTGAACCTCGTGGCGCACAAGGTCGCGCCGTCGCTCGGCGTCGGCGCACCGATCGTGGTGAAGCCGGCGTCGGCCACCCCGATCGGCGCGTTGCGCCTGGCCGAGTTCTTCGCCGAGACCGACCTTCCCAAGGGCATGTACCAGGTGCTGCCGGTCTCCTCGAAGGTGGCCGACGGGATGGCCCGGGACGAGCGCTTCCGCAAGATCTCGTTCACCGGCTCGTCCGAGATCGGGTGGTACCTGAAGGGACTCGATCCGAAGAAGCGGGTGACGCTCGAGCTGGGCGGCAACGCCGGCGTGATCGTGCACTCGGACGCGGACCTCGACCACGCCGCGCAGCGGGTCGCGTTCGGCGGCTACTACCAGGCCGGGCAGAGCTGCATCAGCGTGCAGCGCGTGCTGGTCAGCTCGGAGGTCTACGACGACTTCGCGACGCGCCTCGTGAAGCAGGTCGAGAGCCTCAAGGTCGGCGACCCGCTCGATCCGACCGTCGACGTCGGACCCGTGATCCAGCGGTCCGAGGTCGATCGGATCGACGCGTGGGTGAAGGAGGCCGTCTCCCAGGGGGCCGAGGTCCTGACCGGCGGCGAGGCCGACGGTCCCTTCTTCAGGCCCACGCTGATCTCGGACGTGACGCCCGAGATGAAGGTCTGCCGCGAGGAGGTCTTCGGGCCCGTCGTCACGATCAGCCCGTACCAGACCTTCGAGGAAGCGCTCGCGACCGTGAACGACTCGCGGTTCGGTCTGCAGGCCGGCGTCTTCACGAACGACATCAACCGGGCGTTCCTGGCGCATCGCACGCTCGAGGTGGGCGGCGTGATCGTGAACGACGTGTCGGCGTTCCGCGCCGACCAGATGCCGTACGGGGGCTCGAAGGACTCCGGGTTCGGCCGCGAGGGCCTGCGGTTCGCGATGGAGGAGATGACCGAGCCGCGCATCATGGTCCTGTCGCACGTCCCGCTGTAGCGAGGCGCATGCTCGGCTGGATCGCGCTCGCCGTCCTGATCGGCGCGGCCGTGTACGTCGTCGTCCGCCTGGTCCGCTCCTGGTCGGCGGCGTCCCGGCGCTTCGCCGATCCCTCGGCGACCGGCGGCCCCCACGACGAGCCACCGGCCGGGGGCCCACCGGGCCTGCCGACCGACGGGTCCGGGGACGGATAGCGCGGCGTGGACCGGCCGGAGCTCGCGTACGCGATCCTGCCGTTCGTCGTGCTGCTGGTGCTCGGGTGCGGGTTCTGGCTCGTGTTCCGCCAGCGGGCGAGGGCGAGGGCCGGCTCGCGGAGCGAGCCGGCCCTCGCCGGGTCGGCTCCCGCGGTGCCGGCGCGCGACCCGGGTCGCGCGCAGGCTCGTCCCTGGTGGGGCAACCCCTGGTTGTGGGTCGGCGTCTCGGCGGTCTTCGTCGTGCTCGGGATCTTCGTCTGGCCGGGCCTCTTCGGCGGCGTGGTGCTGTTCCTGCCCTTCGTGTGGGTCTCCCGGCCGCGGCCCCCGGAGATGGATCCCCGGACGAACGGCCACTCCCGTCGCGACGGCGCGGTGGGCCGCTGAGGCGAGGGGGCGGGCCTCAGGCGAGCCCGAGCGCGGCGTCGGCGAACCGCCCGACGATGGCGGCCGCCTCCCGCTCGCGCCGCCACAGGTAGTGGTCGGTCCCCTCGAGGATGTGGACCGTCGCGTTCGGCAGGCCCGCCGCGTAGCCCCGGAGCTCGTCCGGAGGGCAGAACGCATCCCCGTCGCCGGCGAGGAACAGGACCGGGCGCACCAGCGTCCCGAGCTCCGTCGTGGCGGGCGCGGGCGGGACCTGCACGTCGCCCGGACGCAGGGGGAAGCCGATCAGCGCGAGCGCGCCCGGCCGGTCGTCGTCGAGCGCCTCGCGCAGCCCGACGTTCGCGCCGAAGGACCATCCGACGAGGACCGTCGGCACGGCCGGGGCGTGCTCCCGGATCCGGTCGATCGCGGCCCGGACGTCACGGACCTCGCGTCGTCCGCCGCCGTACCCGCCTCCCGAGCCCATCACACCGCGGAAGTTGAAGCCCAGCACCGCGTAGCCGCGATGGGCGAGCTCATTGCGGATCGCCCACAGGATCGGGTGGTCCTTGCTCCCGCCGTGGCGCGGATGCGGATGGCAGAGCACGGCGGCCGCGAGGGGTTCCCCATCCGGTTCCCGGAGCTCGCCCTCGAGGTGGACGCCGTCGTCCGTCACGAACCACATCGGATCCATCGCGTGGCACGATGACAGCCGTGGCGCCGGAGCGGCAAGCGATGGGGTTCGCGCTGCGCGACCTACGTCCGTGGGAAGGGCTCGTCGACGCGGTCCGGGAGGGCGAACGGCTCGGTTTCGGGCGGCTGTTCATCCCCGAGATCCCCGGCGGTCGGGACGCGGTCGCCACGCTGAGCGCGCTGGCCGACGTCGCGGGAGGGATCGGCCTCGCGACGGGCATCCTGCCCATGACCGCGCGGGGGCCGCTGGTGACCGCGATGGCCGCCACGACCCTGCAGGAGCGCTCCGGCGGCCGGTTCGTGCTGGGGCTCGGCACCGGCCCCGCCGCGCCCGGCGCCCTCGCCCGGCTCGGGGATCTCGTGGCCGTGCTCCG